>NZ_JSZN01000012.1:0-57514 GCF_000801975.1 Burkholderia sp. A9
GCACTCGGCGGTGCAGCGGGCGGCACGAGCGGTGGTCCGCTCGCACCGGTCACCGGTCTCGTCTCCACCGTCACCGGCGCACTCGGCGGTGCAGCGGGCGGCAGCGGTGGTCCGCTCGCACCGGTCACCGGCCTGGTCTCCACGGTCACGGGCGCACTCGGCGGCGCGACGGGTGGCACCAGCGGCAGCAACCCGCTTGCCCCCGTAGCGGGCGCGGTTTCCGCAGTGACCAGCACGGTCGGCGCCCCGGCTCTGAGCGGCGCCACGGGCACCGTCACGAACTCGGGCTCCGGCTCGAACCTGCTCGCGCCTGTCACGTCACTGATCGGCGGCCTGCTCGGCGGCACGCACGGCAAGTAATCCGACGTCCATTCATCGACAAGACAGCGAGGAGTCCATCATGTCCCAGCAACGTTCCATCACGACGATCGCGCTGCGCCAGTGGCGCATGCCCCTCACCGCCCTCGCCACGGCCTGCCTGCTGGCCGCATGCGGCGGCAACAGCGTCAGCACGCCGCCGACCAGCAACAACAGCACCGGCTCCAGCGGCACGAGCGGTACCAGCGGCACGAGCGGTACCAGCGGTACGACGACCGGCACGAAGGGCGTCGTCAACACGGTCGGCCAGACCGGGACCGACCTCGGCAGCACGGTCGGCAACATCAGCGTGCCGGGTCTCGGCGACGGTGTGACGAAGGGTGTCGGCAGCACGCTGTCCAGCACCGGCACGATCCTCGGCGCGGCCACCGATGCCGTGAGCAACGGCCTGGGACAGATCGGCACGACGAAGGATCCGATCGGCACGACGGTCGCCGGCCTCGGGAATGTCGTCGGCGCGACGAGCAACACCGTGTCCGGGCTGAGCTCGACGGTCAAGGCGCTGGGCACCGGTCAGCTCGCGCCGCTCGCCCCCGTCACGACGCCGGTCGGCACCGTGCTCGACACGGTCGCCAACGGCCTGTCGGCCGCTGGCACGACGATCGGCTCGACGCTGTCGTCGGGTGCCGTGCAGCAGGTTACGCAACCGCTCAGCTCGGCGATCACGCCGCTGGTGATCACCGCGGGCCAGGTCACGCAACAGGTCGGCACGACCACCGGCCTCGGACAACCCGTGTCGGGCCTGCTCGGCCAGGTCGGCGGCGCAATCAGCTCGGCGGGCACGAAGGTCGCAAGCACCTCGAACCAACCGCTCGTCGGCGACGTCGGTCAACTCGTCACCGCGGTCGGCAACACCGTGACCAACGCGGGCGGCCTCGTGAACCCGAACGGCCCGAACGGCGCGGCACCGATCCCCGGCCTGATCACGAGCCTCGTCGGCGGTTCGACGACAACGGTCCAGAACGGCACGTCGTCGTCGGGCTCGAGCTCGACGAACCCGCTCGGCGGCTTGCTGTCCGGCCTCGGCTCGACGCCGCTCGGTTCGCTCACGGGTGCTGTCGGCGGCGCAACGGGCAGCTCGGGCAGCAATCCGCTCGCACCGGTCACGGGCCTCGTCTCGACGGTCACCGGCGCACTGGGCGGCCTCGGCGGCTCGGGTGGCAGCAGCCCGCTCGCGCCTGTCACCGGCCTGGTGTCGACGGTCACGGGCACGCTGGGCGGTGCAACAGGTGGCGCAGGCGGGGCAAACCCTCTCGCGCCCGTCACCGGTTTGCTGAATACTGTCACCGGCGCGGTCGGCGGTGCAGCGGGAGCCGGGGGTTCGTCGAACGCGCTCGCACCGGTCACGTCGCTGGTCGGCAGCGTGTCGGGTACGGCATCGTCGGGCAGTTCGACGGGCCTCCTGGCACCGGTCACGGGATTGCTCGGCACGCTGGGTAGCGTCGGCAAGTAAGGAGGACGACCGCGCCTTTGCAGCCGGAGCACGGCGCGGCCGTACAAACACAACCGGCAATGCGGCACGCAGCGCGGGGCACCCAGGTGCCGCGCGCTCAAATTACAAAGAAGACGAAAAGCAAGGCCTACGAGGAAGAACAATGAAATCCAGAGTCGACAGATGGATGATGCTGCTCGCCATCGCGGCGGCCGGCACGGCACATGCGCAGACGCGCGCGGCAGGTAACCCGCTCGATTCCCTCCCCCAGATCAACGCACCGAAGAAAGGCCCAAGCGTCACCGTGCAGGTCGCGCCGCAGGCGCCGCAATTGCAAGAGCTGCTGTCGCGCCACCTGACGCCGACGACGTTTCAGGTCGAGGGCGTGAAGTCGGTGCCGTTCGACGAAATCTCGCGTCGCTTCACGCCACTCGTCGGCAAGGACATCACGATCGGCGAACTGATCGAAACCGCCAACGGCGTGACCAAGCTGTACCAGGACCGCGGCTACGCGCTGTCGTTCGCGTTCATTCCCGCGCAGACGTTCGAGAACGGTGTCGTGCGCGTCACGGTCGTCGAGGGCTACGTGTCGGATGTCAAGGTCACCGGCAAGCCGGGCGCGATGGAATCGAAGATCCGCGCGATCGCCGCGCACATCACGGCCGATCGTCCGCTGCGTCGCGCCACGTTCGAACGCTACGTGAACACGTTCGGCCTCCTGCCCGGCGTCTCGGTGAAGGCCAACGTGCCGCCGCCGCAGACGACCGACGGCGCGACGACGCTTGAACTGGCCGTCGATCGCAAGGCATTCAACATCAGCACCGGCATCGACTTCAATCACCCCGGCGTCCAGGGTCTCATCACCGCGACGGAGAATGGCCTCACGTCGTTCGGCGAGCAGTTGAGCATTTCCGCGCTGGTGCCGCCCGGGCGCGACAAGCAGACCTACGTCGCGTTCAGCGGCGCGGTGCCGGTCGGCAGCAGCGGCCTGGTCACGCGTCTCGATGCCAGCACGTATCGCGGCAAGCCAACCGACAACCCCGGCCTGCCGTCGAGCGTCGAGCGCACGGTCAAGAACGAGAAGCTCAGTCTTTCGGCATCCTATCCGTTACTGTTGAACAACCAGCGCAGCCTGCTCGGCACCGTGTCGGGCTACGCGTCGCACAACGAGGACCGTTACCAGAACAAGATCTCCGGCAACAGCATCGACACCCGCTCACAGGTTCGCGTGCTGCAGATGCAGCTCGACTACACGAGCGTATCGGCCAAGCAGGTGCAGAAGCTGAGCGTGAACGTCGCCAAGGGCTTCAACATTCTCGGCGCGTCGAAAGCGCAGGACATCACGATCGGCTCGAACACGACGTCGGTCGACAGCCCGATTTCACTGACCTTCGTCCGTACCGGTGCGACCTTCACGCAGACCAACGAATGGCCGTTCAAGATCGGCACGTCGGTTTCGCTGACCGGCCAGTACAGCCCCGACTCGCTGCCGACGTCGGAACAGATCTCGTTCGGCTCGACGCGCTACGCGCTCGGCTATCAGCCCGGCGAAACGTCGGGGGACTCGGGTTGGGGGATGTCGCTGGAACTCAATCGCGGGTTCACGCCGGGCTGGACGTACATGAAATCCATCACGCCGTACGTCGCGTACGACATGGCGCGCGTGTACCTGCACACCGGCACACCGTCGCCGAGCCGCCTGTCGTCGGTCGGTATCGGCGTGCGCTTCACGGACAGCCGTTACTACAGCCTCGACCTGAACATCGCGAAACCGGTCGGCGATGCCCCCGTCGAAAGTGCATCGCGCAGCCCGCGCGTGAATGCAGCCTTCTCGTACCAGCTCAACTGATCCGTCACCGAACAGCCCGCGTCTCGCAGGCTGTTTCGATTAGAGCCCCCTCTATCAAACGCAGCGCGCGGTTTCACGTATTCTGGCAAAGCTCGCAACATGCCACCGCCCCATGCAGACGGTCGTGCGGGCAAATCGAACACGACATGAAACAAGGAGGAAGACAATGGTTCAACTGACCCGCCCGTTGCGTGCACTGGCCATCACCGGCGCACTGCTCGCCTGCGCCGCCCCGACGTTTGCCCAATCCGACAGCCCCATCGGCATGTGGCAGACGATCGACGACAATACCCATGCACCGAAGGCACTCGTGCAGATTGCCGATGACGGCGACGGTTCGCTGTCGGGCAAGGTCGTCAAGGGCCTCGGTGCCAACGACACACCCGATCGCCGCTGCGGCGCATGCACGGACGAGCGCAAGGATCAGCTCATCAAGGGCATGACGATCATCAAGGCGATGAAGAAGGACGGCGACCACTGGGACGGCGGCAACATTCTCGACCCTGAAAACGGCAAGGTCTACAAGTGCAAGATGTCGCTGGAAGACGGCGGCCAGAAGCTTGTCGTGCGCGGCTACATCGGCGTGTCGCTGCTTGGCCGCTCGCAGACCTGGGTTCGCGCGCAATAACACCAGGCGCATCAAAACGCGTGCGCAATAAAAAATCGGCCTGCGACGACGTCGTCAGGCCGATTTTGCTTTGATACGGACGCTAATGAAATGGACGGGCATCATGCCGCGTGCTTCAGCGTATCGGGCGCATAGTTGCCCGGTGCCCGATAGGCCGGCGCTGCCGCACTGCGCACCTCTGCTGCCTTCGATTGCGTGTGCTTGCGCATTCGCGAGGACAGCTCGTTGCACAGATTCACGCCGGCGTCGCCATACAGCTCGCGCATCACCTGCATCAGCGTGCCCGTCTCGTGCCAGGTCTTGAAGCGACGATGGCAGGTCTGATATGAAGGGTAACGACGCGGCATCGCGGACCAGGTCGCGCCGCTATAGATCACCCAGAGTACGCCGTTCAGGACGGCGCGCGTGTTGGCCAACGGACGACCGCGCAACTCGGTGCGCGGCTGCATTTCGGGCAGAAGCGGCACGACGCAGCGCCACTCATGGTCGGTCAGATCGCGATACGGTGTCATGGACATCTCCAGCCTTAGTAACCATGACACAACGATATCGGCTGACCTCACCGATGAATATAAGACAAATCCGAAAATACCCCAAGTTCCGGATAATTTGACCGGAATTGACGTTTGATGCCCGCCAATTGCCGGAAGCCACGATCAGGTCAGCGAAGTATCGACGATGCGACGCGGTGTCTCGATGTACTCCTTCGACTGCATCTCGACGATTCGCGATACCGTGCGCGCGAATTCGTTCGCCATCGGCCCTTCGACGTACAACTGCTCGGCCGGCACCGCCGCGGACATCAGCAGCTTGACCTTGTGGTCGTACAGCACGTCGATGAGCCAGGTGAAGCGACGCGCCTCGGACGCCATCCGCGGCGACATCTGCGGCACCTCGGACAGCACGATCGCATGGAAGCGGCTGGCCAGTTCGAGATAGTCGTTCTGCGAACGCGGGCCGCCGCACAGCGTCGCGAAATCGAACCAGACGACGCCGTCGGCCTTGCGCAGCGCCTTCAGTTCGCGCTTCTCGATATGCAGGATCGGGCTTTCGTCCGGCACCGCGGCGAGCTTCGCGAATGCATGGCGCAGTTCGCGATCGGCGTCCGCGCCGAGCGGCGTGTGATACATCTTCACCTGTGCAAGCGTGCGCTGGCGGTAATCGACGCCCGCGTCGACGTTCAGCACGTCGAGCTTTTCCTTGATCAGCGCGATGGCCGGCAGCATGCGGTCACGATGCAGCCCGTCGGGATAGAGATCGTCGGGATCGTAGTTGGACGTCATCACGAACTGCACGCCGTTGTTGAACAGGCGGTCGAGCAGCCGGTACAGGATCATCGCGTCGGCAATGTCCGATACGTGAAATTCGTCGAAGCAGATCAGCCGGTAGCGCTTCGCGATGCGTCGCGCCAGTTCGTCGAGCGGATCGGCCTGCCCTTTCAGTTCCTCGAGTTCGCGGTGCACTTCACGCATGAACTCGTGGAAATGCAGGCGCGTCTTGCGCTGCACGGGCACCACCGCGTAGAAGCTGTCCATCAGGAAGCTCTTGCCGCGGCCCACGCCGCCCCACATGTAGACGCCGCGCGGCAGGTCCGGATGATTGATGAGCTTCTTGAACGCGTTCGAGCGGCGCGCCTTGTAGTCGACCCACTCGTCGAAGCAGCGCTGCAGGCGATCGACGGCAGCGCGCTGGGCGGGATCGGACTGATAGCCGCGCGTGGTCAATTCGCGCGTGTAGTATTCGGTGACGTTCATCAGGACAAACCGGAAAAAACGAAGGCGAGCGGGAAACCCCCGCCCGCCTTCGTCATGAGACGGCTGCGCCGGCCGACGGCCGGCCGGCGCTATACCGCGCTCAGCTGTTCAGCGAGCGCTTGTCGACGGCGAGCGCCGCTTCGCGCATCACTTCCGACATCGACGGGTGCGGATGGCAGATGCGGGCGATGTCTTCCGACGCCGCCTTGAACTCCATTGCCACCACGGCTTCCGCGATCAGGTCCGACGCGTTCGCCGCGATCACGTGCACGCCGAGCAGTTCGTCGGTCTTCGCGTCTGCGATCATCTTCACGAAGCCGTCCGGCGCGTTCATGCCGAGCGCGCGGCCGTTGATCGAGAACGGGAACTTGCCCGACTTGATCTCGCGGCCTTCGGCCTTCAGCTGCTGTTCCGTCTTGCCGACCCAGGCGATTTCCGGGTACGTGTAGATCACCCACGGAATGCAGTTGTAGTCGATGTGCGGCTTCTGGCCGTCGATCACTTCCGCGACCAGCACGCCTTCGTCTTCCGCCTTGTGCGCGAGCATCGGGCCACGCACCACGTCGCCGATCGCGTACACGTTCGGCACGGCCGTGCGGCAGTGGTCGTCCACGTCGATGAAGCCGCGCTCGTTCGCCTTCAGGCCGATTGCCTCGAGGCCGAGGTTGTCGGTGTTCGGCACGCGGCCGACCGACACGATCAGGCGGTCGGCGTCGAGCGTCTGCGCGTTGCCGTCCTTGTCCGTGTAAGCGATCGACACGCCGTCCGCGGTCGTCTTCACGTCGCCGATCTGCACGCCGAGATGGATGTCGAGGCCCTGCTTCTTGAACAGCTTGGCCGCTTCCTTCGCGAGCGCTTCGTCGGCTGCGCCGAGAAACGCCGGCAGCGCTTCAAGCACCGTCACTTCAGCGCCCAGGCGGCGCCACACCGAGCCGAGCTCGAGGCCGATCACGCCTGCGCCGATCACGGCGAGCTTCTTCGGCACCGAGTCGAACGTCAGCGCACCTTCGTTGTCCGACACGATCTTGTTGTCGACCGGGACGTTCGGCAGGTGACGCGCCTTCGAACCCGTCGCGATGATCACGTTCTTCGCGGTGACGACTTCGGTTTCACCCTCGCCGCTCACTTCGATCTGCACGCCGGTGTCGGTCTTGCCGGCGAACTTGCCATGACCCTTCAGCCAGGTGATCTTGTTCTTCTTGAACAGGAACTCGATCCCGCTCGTCATCTTCTCGACGATCGCATCCTTGCGGCCCAGCATCTTCGCGACGTCGATCTTCACGCCATCGACCGTGATGCCGTGGTCGGCCAGGTGGTGCGACGTGTTCTCGAACTCTTCCGACGAAGCGAGCAGCGCCTTCGACGGAATGCAGCCGACGTTCAGGCAGGTGCCGCCGAGCTTCAGCGCGCCGGCCGGATTCTTCCACTTCTCGATACAGGCAACGGTCTTGCCGAGCTGCGCCGCGCGAATCGCGGCGATGTAGCCGCCGGGGCCGGCCCCGATCACGACGACGTCAAATTCCTTGGACATGACAATCCTTTCTACTTGTGCGTCCGCAGGTTCGCGCGTATGCGCGAACCTGCGGAACGGGTCAATGCAGTGAGACTCGGCTTACAGGTCGAGCAGCAGGCGTGCCGGATCTTCCAGCGCGTCCTTCATCGCGACGAGCGACAGCACCGCTTCGCGGCCGTCGATGATCCGGTGGTCGTACGACAGTGCCAGGTAGTTGATCGGACGGATCACGATCTGGCCGTTTTCGACAACCGGACGCTCCTTCGTCGCGTGCACGCCGAGGATCGCCGACTGCGGCGGGTTGATGATCGGGGTCGACAGCATCGAGCCGAACACGCCGCCGTTCGAGATCGAGAACGTACCGCCCGTCATTTCCTCGATCGACAGCTTGCCGTCCTTCGCCTTCTGGCCGAATTCGGCGATCTTCTTCTCGATCTCGGCGAGGCTCAGCTGATCCGCGTTGCGCAGGATCGGCACGACCAGGCCGCGCGGCGAACCGACCGCGATACCGATGTCGAAGTAGCCGTGATAGACGATGTCGTTACCGTCGATCGACGCGTTCACCAGCGGGAACTTCTTCAGCGCGTGCACGGCCGCCTTCACGAAGAACGACATGAAGCCGAGCTTCACGCCGTGTTCCTTCTCGAACTTGTCCTTGTACTTGTTGCGCAGTTCCATGACCGGAGCCATGTTGACTTCGTTGAACGTCGTCAGGATCGCGTTGGTCTGCTGCGATTCGAGCAGACGCTCGGCGATACGCGCACGCAGGCGCGACATCGGCACACGCTGTTCCGGACGGTCGTTCAGCCAGGTCGTCGCCGACGCCGGCACCTTCACTTCCGGCAGCGACGGCTTCGCCGCGGCCTTTGCCGGTGCGGCAGCCGGAGCTGCCTTCGGTGCGCTGCCAGCGGCCAGCGCGTCGCCCTTCGTGACGCGGCCGTCGCGGCCCGAACCTGCGACGTCGCCGGCCGACAGGCCCTTCTCGGCCAGCAGCTTCGATGCGGCCGGCGATGCCGTAGCCGAGCTGGATGCCGTTGCGGCGACCGGCTGTGCTGCCGGTGCGGCTGCAGCAGGCGCTGCTGCCGGCTTGACTTCGGCGGCGCCAGCCGCAGCTTCGGCTGCACCTGCCTTCGCTTCGGTGTCGATCGTCGCGATCAGCTGATCGGCAACGACGGTGTCACCGTCGTTCTGCAGCACTTGCGCGAGCACGCCCGCTGCCGGTGCCGGCACTTCGAGCACGACCTTGTCGGTCTCGAGTTCGATCAGGATTTCGTCCTGCGCGACTGCTTCGCCCGGCTTCTTCTTCCACTGCAGCATGGTCGCTTCCGAAACCGACTCCGAAAGCTGGGGGACTTTGACTTCTACGATAGCCATGTGATTTTCCTGGATGCTTAATCTGGGTAATGACGAGGTTCGTGCGATTCCTTCGGCCGGTGCGGCACGCCACGCGCCCGGCAGGCCAAAAGAGACGGGAAAGCGCCGCGCGCCTTCCCGTTTCGCTTCCGTCGGTTATTTCGCGATCGATCCGCTCTTCAGGCGGCCGAAAGCACCTTCGATCAGGGCCTTCTGCTGCTCGTAGTGCTTCGCGTAGTAGCCAACCGCCGGCGAGGCCGAAGCCGGACGGCCGCTGTATGCCAGCTTCTGCCCTTCCTTCATGCCTTCCTTCAGATGGTGCTCGACGTAGAACCAAGGGCCCTGGTTCTGCGGCTCGTCCTGCACCCAGACCACTTCAGTCGCGTTCTCGTACTTCTTCAATTCGGTTTCGAACTGCTTGTGCGCGAACGGATACAGCTGCTCGATACGGATGATCGCGACGTCGTTCGCCTTCGCTTCGCGGCGATGCGCGACGAGGTCGTAGTACACGCGACCCGAGCAAGCCAGCACGCGCTTGACCTTCTTCGCGTCGATGCCGCCGTCGGTTTCGCCCAGCACCGGCTGGAACGAACCCTTCGCCAGTTCCGACAGGTCCGACACCGCTTCCTTGTGACGCAGCAGCGACTTCGGCGTTGCGACGATCAGCGGCTTGCGGAACAGGCGGATCATCTGGCGGCGCAGCAGGTGGAAGATCTGCGCCGGCGTCGTCGGCTGAACGACCTGCATGTTGTGATCGGCACACAGCTGCAGGAAACGCTCGATACGGGTCGACGAGTGTTCCGGACCCTGGCCTTCGTAGCCGTGCGGCAGCAGCATCGTGAGACCCGACACGCGGCCCCACTTCACTTCGCCCGACGAGATGAACTGGTCGATCACGACCTGCGCACCGTTGACGAAGTCGCCGAACTGCGCTTCCCACAGCACGAGCGTGTTCGGCTCGGCGGTCGAGTAGCCGTATTCAAAGCCCAGCACCGCTTCTTCCGACAGCACCGAGTCGATCACCGTGAACTTCGCCTGGCCGTCGGCGATGTTCTGCAGCGGCACGTACGTGCCGTCGTTCCAGCGCTCGCGGTTCTGGTCGTGCAGCACCGCGTGACGGTGCGTGAACGTGCCGCGGCCCGAGTCCTGGCCGGTCAGGCGCACCGAGTAGCCCGATGCGACGAGCGACGCGAACGCGAGGTGTTCGCCCATGCCCCAGTCGAGCGGCTGGTCGCCACGCGCCATGTTGCGGCGATCGTTGATCACGCGCTCGACGAGCGGGTGAACCTTGAAGTTTTCCGGGACCGTCGTGATGCGTTCGCCCAGGCGCTTCAGTTCGGCGAGCGGCACGGCCGTATCGGCTGCGTCCGTCCACTTGCGGTTCAGGAACGGAACCCAGTCGACTGCGTACTTGCTCTTGTAGTTCGACAGGACCGGATCAACGGTGTGGTGGCCGTCGTCCATCGCCTTGCGGTACGCCTTCACGTAGCCGTCGGCGTCTTCCGCGGTGATCACGCCCTGCTGCACGAGCTTCTCGGCGTACAGCGCACGAGTGCCCGGGTGCTGCGCGATCTTCTTGTACATCAGCGGCTGCGTGACCGCCGGCGTGTCCTGCTCGTTGTGACCCAGCTTGCGGAAGCAGACGATGTCGATCACGACATCCTTGTGGAACTGCATCCGGTAGTCGATCGCGATCTGGATCGCGAGCACGACAGCTTCCGGATCGTCGCCGTTCACGTGCAGCACCGGCGCTTCGATCATCTTGACCACGTCGGTACAGTACAGCGTCGAGCGCGCATCGCGCGGGTCCGACGTCGTGAAGCCGATCTGGTTGTTGATGACGATGTGCAGCGTGCCGTGCGTGCCGTAACCGCGCGTCTGCGCGAGGTTCAGCGTTTCCATCACGACGCCCTGGCCAGCGAAGGCCGCGTCGCCGTGGATCTGCACCGGCAGCACTTGCAGGCCGTCTTCGTCGCCGCGACGATCCATCCGCGCCTTCGCCGAACCTTCGACCACCGGGTTCACGATTTCGAGGTGCGACGGGTTGAATGCGAGCGACAGGTGGACCGGGCCGCCTTCGGTCGACACGTCCGACGAGAAGCCCTTGTGGTACTTCACGTCGCCGGCCGGCAGGTCGTCGACGTGCTTGCCTTCGAATTCGGCAAACAGGTCAGCCGGCATCTTGCCCAGCGTATTGACCAGCACGTTCAGGCGGCCGCGGTGTGCCATGCCGATGATGATTTCCTGCACGCCGGTCTTGCCCGCGTGCTGGACGACTTCGTCCATCGCCGCGATGAAGCTTTCGCCGCCTTCGAGCGAGAAACGCTTCTGGCCGACGTACTTGGTATGCAGATAGCGCTCGAGGCCTTCCGCTGCCGTCAGGCGATTCAGGATGTGCTTCTTCTTGTCGATCGAGAAGGACGGCGTCGCGCGGGTCGATTCCAGGCGCTCCTGCCACCAGCGCTTCTGCTCCGGGTCGCTGATGTACATGTACTCGGCGCCGATCGTGCCGCAGTACGTGTCACGCAGGCCCTTGACGATATCGCGCAGCGAAGCCTGGTCGAAACCGAAATACAGGTTGCTCGCGCTGTACGTCTGGTCGAGGTCGCCTTCGGAGAAGTCGTAGAACGCGGGTTCGAGTTCGGGAATGGCGGGACGTTCGCGACGCTTCAGCGGATCCAGATTGGCCCATTGCGAGCCGAGGAAGCGATAGGCACTGATGAGGGACTGGACGTGGACCTGCTTGCGCGCGGTCGCCAGATTGCTGGTGCTTTCGCGCGGGATGAAGGCATTGGCCTTCGCGCGCTCGGCGAACGATTCGACGATCGGAAAATGGGCGACGTCATTGGCATTCGAGCCGTCGGTTGCAGGCACGTTCTGCAGCGCGTCGAAATACTCTCGCCAGTTCTCCGGCACCGATGCCGGATTGTTGAGGTATGCATCGTACAGTTCTTCAACGTACGAAGCATTGCCGCCGAACAGATAGGAGTTCAGCTGAAACTGCTTCATTACATCTGACATTTTACGCTCACCTTTCTTCGAGCTTCTCGAGAAATAGCGGGTTACTCAACCTTCCGCGACACGGCCTGACCGTTTAGCGGATTGCGAATCAAGTCTTGCTTGGAAGGACCTAAAACTTGCGTGCGCGCAGCATATCACAGAACCGTTACCGAAGTTCACGACGAAATGTGCCTGAAAGCACCGCGCGACGGGGTTTTGCCGGATTGCCACGACCCGCTGGAACAGTGTTTTGCAGGCACCCGGGTTGCGCATTGTGCAGATGCAAAAAAGGCCGCCCGAGGGCAGCCTTTTCCGTCATGCAGTGAACAGTCGAAACGCTTAGTCGACCGCGCCTTCGCGGCTCGCGCGGCGACGCTCGTGCTCCTTCAGGAAGCGCTTGCGCAGGCGGATCGACTGCGGCGTCACTTCGACGAGCTCGTCGTCGTCGATGAATTCGACCGCGTATTCCAGCGACATCTGGACCGGCGGCACGAGGCGCACGGCTTCGTCGGTACCCGACGCACGCACGTTGGTCAGCTGCTTGCCCTTGATCGGGTTCACGACGAGGTCGTTGTCGCGGCTGTGGATACCGATGATCATGCCTTCATACAGCGCGTCACCCGGCTTCACGAACATGCGGCCGCGATCCTGCAGCTTCCACAGTGCGTAGGCCACGGCAGCGCCGTCGTCCTGCGAGATCAGCACGCCGTTGCGGCGCTCGAAGACCGAGCCGTCCTTGACCGGTGCGTACGAGTCGAAGATGTGGCTCATCAGGCCCGTGCCGCGCGTGAGCGTCAGGAATTCGCTCTGGAAGCCGATCAGGCCACGCGCCGAAATCTTGTACTCCAGACGCGTGCGGCCGCGGCCGTCCGATGCCATGTCGAGCATCTCGCCCTTGCGGCGGCCGAGCTCTTCCATCACGCCGCCCTGGTGTTCGTCTTCGACGTCGACGGTCAGCAGCTCGTACGGCTCGTGCCGCACGCCGTCGATTTCCTGCATCACGACGCGCGGACGCGACACGGCGAGCTCATAGCCTTCACGGCGCATGTTCTCGACGAGAATCGTCAGGTGCAGCTCGCCGCGGCCCGACACTTCGAACACCGTTTCGTCGCCCGTGTCCTTCACGCGCAGCGCGACGTTGTGGTTCAGTTCCTTCATCAGGCGGTCGCGGATCTGGCGGCTCGTGACGAACTTGCCTTCGCGGCCGGCGAGCGGCGACGAGTTGACGAGGAAGTTCATCGTCAGCGTCGGCTCGTCGACGGTGATCATCGGCAGCGCTTCCGGCGTATCGACCGCGCAGATCGTTGCGCCGATGCCGACGTCTTCAATACCGTTGATCAGCACGATGTCGCCCGCTTCGGCCGATTCGACCTGCACGCGCTCGAGGCCCGTGAACGACAGCACCTGGTTGATCTTGCGGTTCAGCACGTCGCCTTCCGGGCCAAAGCGCATCGCGACCGGCTGGCCCGGCTTGATGCGACCGCGCGTGATGCGGCCGACGCCGATCCGGCCGACGTACGTCGAATAGTCCAGCGACGTGATCTGCAGCTGCAGCGGCGCTTCCGGATCAGCCGGGCGGACCGGCACGTGCTCGAGGACCGCTTCGAACAGCGGGCGCATGTCGCCTTCGCGCGCCGCCGGGTCGAGCGACGCATAGCCGTTCAGGCCCGATGCGTAGACGATCGGGAAGTCGAGCTGCTCTTCGGTTGCGCCGAGCTTGTCGAACAGGTCGAAGGTCTGGTTGATGACCCAGTCGATCCGCGCACCCGGACGGTCGATCTTGTTGACGATGACGATCGGCTTCAGGCCGAGCGCGAGCGCCTTCTTCGTGACGAAGCGCGTCTGCGGCATCGGGCCTTCGACAGCGTCGACGAGCAGCAGCACCGAGTCGACCATCGACAGCACGCGCTCGACCTCGCCACCGAAGTCCGCGTGCCCCGGCGTGTCGACGATGTTGATGTGCGTGCCTTCGTATTCGACCGCGCAGTTCTTCGCGAGAATCGTGATCCCGCGCTCTTTTTCGATGTCGTTCGAGTCCATCACCCGCTCGGCAATCTGCTGGTTCTCGCGGAAGGTGCCGGACTGGCGAAGCAGTTGGTCGACGAGCGTGGTCTTGCCGTGGTCGACGTGAGCGATGATGGCGATGTTGCGAAGGGCGCGGGTCATAGAAACCTGGAAATCGTTGAACGCGCAAACGCGCACGCTCCGTTCAGTCACCAGGACACGTGCGCGCGCGTTGCAGCTTGGAAACCACAAATTATAGCACGTGCGAGTGTCGAAAGCCGGATGGCCCGTTGCAACGCAACAAACGCCGCACGTCCGCCCTTCCCCCGGGCGGCCCCGCTCGACCGTCCGTAGCCGGTGCCAGCCCGCCGAATACCCTTATGCCAACAAGGGAATTCCGGATCACGGAGCGCGCCCTTGCCCGTTCGATTAACATTTGCCGCGGCAAACAATTGTGCCTATACTGCTGCCTAGTCAACTATTGCAGCTTCAGGGTTTTATGTCGGATTCTCCTTCCCAACCGCCCGTTTCGCCGCTGTCCTCGTATCAGATGAACGACAGCGTCGGCTATCTGATGTCGCGCGTGAAATCGGTGATGACCAACCTCGTCACGCAGCGCACGCAGGAAGAGCTCGGCATCACGGGCACACAGGCGAGCATGCTGTTCATGATCGCGGTCGGCAAATGCTCGACGGCCGCCGAGCTCGCGCGGGAATACGGGATCGACGCGAGCGCGGTCACACGCCTGCTCGATCGCGTCGAGAAACGCGGCCTGTTGTCCCGCGTGCGCAGCATCGAGGATCGGCGGGTCGTGCGCCTCGAGCTGACCGACGAAGGCCGTGCGCTTGCCGAGCGTCTGCCGCCGGTGTTCCGCAGCGTGCTCGACGAGCTGCTGGACGGCTTTACGCCGGAGGAAGTCGGGTTCCTGAAGAGCATGCTGCGCCGCATTCTCAGCAACTACTGCGAGACCGCCGGCGGCAGCATCACGTAATAGTTGCCATAACAATTACTTTTGACAGATTAATGTAAGGAAATCCTTGCAGTGTCCATCATTCATTCCGAGTCAGGGAACAGCGCGATGAAAGCCTCCCCGTTGTCCGTGCGCGCCGGGTCGTGCCGCGCCGCCGTCGCCGCCGCGGTTGCCGCGCTGGCGTTGGCGGGCTGCGCAAACTACATCGGCATCAAGAGCGACAAGCAGATCGCTCCCGCATCGCAATTCGAAACGGCCCAGAGCCTGCCGGCCCAGGGCGGCCAGTGGCCGGCGCTCGACTGGGCGAGCCAGTTCGGCGATCCACAGCTGCCGAAGCTGATCGACGAGGCGCTCCAGGGCAACCCGTCGATCGCACAGGCGCAGGCGCGCATCGCGAAGGCGTCGTCGTACATCGAATCGTCGCGCTCGAACCTGATGCCGAAGGCCGAGGCCAGCTACTCGTGGACACGCGAGCTGTATTCGGCGAATGCGCTGTTTCCGCCCCCGTACGGCGGCCAGTGGTACAGCGAGAACAACGCGCTCGCCAGCGCATCATGGGATCTCGATCTGTGGGGCAAGAACCGCGAGCGCCTGCACATGGCCGTGTCGCAGGAAAAGGCCGCCGAAGCCGACATGCAGCAGGCGCGCATCACCCTCGCAGCGTCGGTGGCCCGCACCTACAACTCGCTCGCGCAACTCTATGCGCTGCGCGACATCGCGCAACGTGAAATCACCAACCGCCAGACGGTCGGCAAGATCACCGACGGCCGCGTGTCGGCCGGCCTCGACACCAATGTCGAGCGGCAGACCGCGCGCGGCAATATCGCCACGACCCAGGCGTCGCTGTCGGACCTCGACGGCCAGATCACGACGGTGCGCTACCAGCTCGCCGCGCTGCTCGGCAAGGGGCCTGACCGCGGGCTGCAGATCGCCGCGCCCGTGATGAACCCGAACGGCGAAGTCGCACTGCCGGGCAACCTGCCGGCCGACCTCGTGTCGCGCCGCCCCGACATCGTCGCCGCGCGCTGGCAGGTCGAGGCCGCGATGCACGACGTGAAGGAAGCGAAGGCCGAGTTCTTCCCGGACGTGAACCTCGCGGCCAGCTTCGGCTTCGACGCATTCGGCTGGGGCAAATTCCTGAACTTCGCGAGCCGCCAGGCGCAGTTCGGCCCCGCCATCCACCTGCCGATCTTCGACGCCGGCGCGTTGCGCGCGCAGCTCAAGGGCCGCTATGCGGACTTCGACCTGTCGGTCGCGAACTACAACCAGACGCTGATCAGCGCGCTGAACGACGTCGCGACGCAGGTCGCGTCGATCCGCGCGGTCGATCGCCAGATGGACGACGCACAGCGCGCGCTCGACGCATCGACGCGTGCGTACGACCTCGCCGTGATCCGCTACAAGGCCGGCCTGTCGCCGCAGCTCCAGGTGCTGACCGCGGACAGCAACCGCCTCGCATCGGAACAGACGGTGACCAACCTGAAGATGCGCCGGCGCGACATGCAGCTTGCGCTGATCAAGGCGCTCGGCGGCGGGTTCGACGCGACCGGCACGCGGCTCGCCGCGCCCGAAGCGGACAAGCAGACAAAACAGGCCGCCAACTGATCCGGCGCCACCACTACGCAGATACTCGAAATAACGGACGGAGAAAATCGCCATGAGCGACCCTCAACAAAGCGCCGCCAGCGCACAACAGAGCAACGGGAAGCGCAAACGGATGATGACGCTGCTGATCGCGGTCATCGTCATTGCGGCCATCGCGTACGGTCTGTACTACTTCCTCGTCGCGCGCTTCCATGAAGAGACCGACGACGCATACGTGAACGGCAACGTCGTGCAGATCACGCCGCAGGTCACCGGTACGGTGATCGCCGTGAAGGCGGACGATACGCAGACGGTCAAGGCCGGCGATCCGCTGGTCGTACTCGACCCGGCCGATTCGCAGGTCGCGCTGCAAGAGGCCGAAGCCAACCTCGCGCAGACGGTGCGCCAGGTCCGCGGCCTGTTCGTCAACGACGACCAGTATCGTGCGCAGGTCGCGCTGCGCCAGTCCGACCTGTCGAAGGCGCAGGACGATCTGCGCCGCCGGATGGCCGTCGCGCAGACGGGCGCCGTGTCGCAGGAAGAAATCTCCCATGCGCGCGACGCCGTGCGCGCCGCGCAGGCATCGGTCGACGCTGCGCAGCAGCAGCTCGCATCGAACCGCGCGCTGACCACGAACACGACGATCGCATCGCACCCGAACGTCATGGCCGCGGCAGCGAAGGTTCGCGACGCGTACCTCGCGAATGCGCGTAACGTGCTGCCCGCGCCGGTCACGGGCTATGTCGCGAAGCGCTCGGTGCAGGTCGGCCAGCGCGTGTCGCCGGGCAACCCGCTGATGTCGGTCGTGCCGCTGAACGCGGTGTGGGTCGACGCGAACTTCAAGGAAGTCCAGCTCAAGCACATGCGCATCGGCCAGCCGGTCGAGCTGACGGCCGACATCTACGGCTCGTCGGCCGTCTACCACGGCAAGGTCGTCGGCTTCTCGGCCGGCACCGGCTCGGCGTTCTCGCTGCTGCCGGCGCAGAACGCGACCGGCAACTGGATCAAGGTCGTGCAGCGCCTGCCGGTGCGTATCGAGATCGACCCGAAGGAACTCGAGAAGCACCCGCTGCGCATCGGCCTGTCGATGCAGGTCGACGTCGACATCAAGGACGAACGCGGCGACCAGCTCGCCAATGCGCAGAACACCGTCTACGAGACCAACGTGTTCGCGAAGTACGGCGATGAAGCCGACGCCGAAATCGCTCGCATCGTCGCCGAGAACGCGGGCGGCAACGCGCCGGCACCGGCCGCGGCGAAGTCGAACAGCGCCGCCAAGATGATGTAACGGCTCCGACTCCGGAAAAACTACCGACATGGCACAGGCTCCTGTCTCCCACCCGCCGCTGCAGGGCGGGCAACTCGTGCTCGGGACGATCGCAGTATCGCTCGCGGTGTTCATGAACGTGCTCGACACGTCCATCGCGAACGTCGCGATCCCGACCATCTCGGGCGACCTTGGCGTGTCGTCCGACCAGGGTACGTGGGTCATCACGTCGTTCGCGGTGGCGAATGCGATCTCCGTGCCGCTCACGGGCTGGCTGACCGACCGCTTCGGACAGGTGCGCCTGTTCCTCGCGTCGATCATCCTGTTCGTCATCTCGTCATGGATGTGCGGGCTGGCGCCGAGCCTGCCATTCCTGCTCGCGTCGCGCGTGCTCCAGGGCGCGGTCGCGGGGCCGATGATTCCGCTGTCGCAATCGCTGCTGCTGTCGAGCTACCCGCGCGCAAAGGCGCCGATGGCGCTCGCCCTGTGGTCGATGACGACGCTGATCGCACCGGTCGCAGGCCCGATCCTCGGCGGCTGGATCTCGGACAACTATTCGTGGCCGTGGATCTTCTACGTGAACATCCCGGTCGGCATCGGCGCCGCGCTTGCCACGTGGTCGATCTATCGCACGCGCGAATCGACGGTGCGCCGCGCGCCGATCGATGGCGTCGGCCTCGCGCTGCTCGTGCTGTGGGTCGGCTCCCTGCAGATCATGCTCGACAAAGGCAAGGATCTCGACTGGTTCTCGTCGACCACGATCATCGCGCTCGCGCTGATCGCGGTCATCTCGTTCGCGTTCTTCGTGATCTGGGAGCTGACGGCAGAACATCCGGTCGTCGACCTGTCGCTGTTCCGCAGGCGCAACTTCACGGGCGGCACGATCGCGCTCGCGGTCGGCTACGGGCTCTACTTCGGCAATCTGGTGCTGCTGCCGCTGTGGCTGCAGACCCAGATCGGCTATACGGCAACCGACGCCGGCCTCGTGATGGCCCCGGTCGGGCTGTTCGCGATCCTGCTGTCGCCGCTGACCGGCAAGTTCCTGCCGCGCACGGACCCGCGCTATATCGCGACCGCCGCGTTCCTGACGTTCGCGCTGTGCTTCTGGATGCGCTCGCGCTATACGACCGGCGTCGACCAATGGTCGCTGACGCTGCCGACGCTCGTGCAAGGCATCGCGATGGCGGGCTTCTTCATCCCGCTCGTGTCGATCACGCTGTCCGGCCTGCCCGGCCACCGCATTCCCGCAGCATCGGGCCTGTCGAACTTCGTGCGGATCATGTGCGGCGGCATCGGCACGTCGATCTTCCAGACCGCGTGGGATCACCGGAACAACTTCCACCACGCGCAACTGGTCGAGCAGGCCAACCCGTACAACCCGACGTTCAACCAGGCCGTCACGCAGATGGGCAACCTCGGGCTGACGCCGGATCAGGCGCACGGCCTCGTCAACAACATGGCCACGCAGCAGGCTGCGCAACTCGGCGTGAACGACCTGTTCTATATATCGGCAGCGATCTTCGTGCTGCTGATCGGACTGATCTGGATCACGAAGCCCGAACGGGCCGGCGGCGGCGATGCCGGTGCGGCGGCGTCGGCTGCGCACTGAGCGCCACGCTCTGACGCGCGCGCAAAACAAAAAGCCCGGTCGACCCGGGCTTTTTTCAATCCGACGGCGCGTGCGCGCCGCGAATCATGCAGCCGTCACCACGAGGCGTTCGGGTGCGAGCACGCCATTGGCCTTGCGAGCCACGCCGAGCAACCGCGCCGCGTCGTACACGCGCACGCGCTCACCCTCCGTCGCGTCGATCGGGTCGAGCGCCGACAGCGGCAGGCGCTGACCGTGCAGAAACCGCTTCGCGCTGGCTTCGTCGAGACGAACGAGCGGAAACGTCGACAGCAACGCGTCGACCGGCTGAAGCCACGCATCGCGCGCGGCTTCGTCGGCGTCGGACAGCGCATCGAGCGTCACCGCATGCTCGAGCGTCAGCGCACCGACGCCCGTGCGACGCAGCATCGTCAGGTGTGCGCCGCAACCGAGCGCTTCGCCGATGTCTTCCGCCAGCGTGCGCACATACGTGCCCTTGCTGCACGTCACGCGAAACGTCACGTCCGGCAGTTCGCAGGCAAGCAGGTCGAGCGCATGGATCGTCACGTTGCGCCCTTCCCGTTCGACGGTCTGGCCCGCACGCGCGTATTCGTACAGCGGCTTGCCGTCACGCTTGAGCGCCGAATACATCGGCGGCACCTGCACGATCTCGCCGGTAAAGCGCGCGAGCGCCGCTTCCACCGCCGGCCGGTCGCATTCGACGGCGCGCGTGTCGAGCACGTCGCCTTCCGCGTCGCCGGTGGTCGTGCGCACGCCGAGACGCATCGTCGCTTCGTAGGTCTTGTCCGCGTCGAGCAAATCCTGCGAAAACTTCGTCGCCTCGCCGAAGCACAGTGGCAACAGACCGGAGGCCAGCGGATCGAGCGTGCCGGTATGGCCGGCTTTCTTCGCGAGCAGCAGACGCTTCGCGCGAATCAGGGCGTCGTTGCTCGACAGGCCGACCGGCTTGTCGAGCAGGAGGACACCGTCCAGCGCGCGCCGCGGCACGCGTGGACGCTGGGATGCTGCAGTCGTCATATGCGGTGCGAGCTCAGTCGTCCTTCACCGGCGCGTCGGCTTCGTCGTCGTCCTTCGCGCGCGTCGAGTTGGCTTCCTTGATCAGGCGCGACATTTCCACGGCCTTCTCGATCGTCTGGTCGTAATGGAAATGCAGCGTCGGCACCGTATGGATGTGCAGGCGCTTGAACAGCAGGTTGTGCAGGTGGCCCGACGCATGGTTCAGCGCCTCCTGCGTCTTGGCCGGATCGCCGGTAAGCGCGGTGAAGTACACCTTCGCATGCGCGTAGTCCGGCGTGAGTTCCACGCTCTGGATGGTCACGATGCCGATGCGCGGGTCCTTGACCTCGCGCATGATGAGTTCGGACAGATCGCGCTGAATCTGGTCAGCAATCTGAACGTTGCGATTGGGGGAAGTACGTTTCCTGGACATGATCGATCCGTGATCCCGTTATCAGGATAAAGCGGCGCGCCGTTGGCACGCCACCATGAAAATGGGCGGGACAGGCCCAAGCCTGCCCCGCCCATGAGCCGATACGCGACGATTACAACGTACGCGCGACTTCGGTCACTTCGAAGACTTCGAACTGGTCGCCTTCGATGATGTCGTTGAAGTTCTTCACCGACATACCGCACTCGAAGCCTTGCTTGACTTCCTTCACGTCGTCCTTGAAACGCTTCAGCGATTCGAGTTCGCCCGTGAAGATCACGACGTTGTTGCGCAGCACGCGAACCGACGACGAGCGCTTGACGATACCGTCGGTGACCATACAGCCGGCAACCGTACCGACCTTCGGCACCTTGAACACCTGGCGCACCTCGACCATGCCGGTCACGACTTCGCGCTTCTCCGGCGCCAGCATGCCCGACATCGCGGCCTTCACCTCATCCACTGCGTCGTAGATGATGTTGTAGTAGCGGATGTCGATACCGTTCGCTTCGGCCAGCTTGCGCGCCTGTGCATCCGCACGCGTGTTGAAGCCGATGATGACCGCCTTCGATGCCGTTGCCAGGTTGACGTCGTTTTCGCTGATGCCGCCCACCGCGCTGTGCACGATCTGCACGCGCACTTCGTCGGTCGACAGCTTGAGCAGCGATTGCACGAGTGCTTCCTGCGAGCCCTGCACGTCCGCCTTGATGATGAGCGGCAGGTTCTGCACTTCGCCTTCACCCATCTGCTCGAGCATGCTTTCCAGCTTCGCAGCCTGCTGCTTCGCAAGCTTGACGTCGCGGAACTTGCCCTGGCGGAACAACGCGATTTCACGCGCCTTGCGCTCGTCCGGCAGCACGATCACTTCCTCGCCTGCACCCGGCACTTCCGACAGACCCTGGATTTCGACCGGGATCGACGGGCCAGCTTCCTTCGTCGGCTTGCCGTTCTCGTCGAGCATCGCACGCACGCGGCCATAAGCCGTGCCTGCGAGCACGATGTCGCCGCGGTTCAGCGTACCGGACTGCACCAGGATCGTCGCGACCGGGCCCTTGCCCTTGTCGAGCTTCGCTTCGATCACAATACCCTTGGCCGGCGCCTCGACCGGTGCCTTCAGCTCCAGCACTTCGGCCTGCAGCAGCACGTTCTCGAGCAGGTCGTCGATACCGACGCCCGTCTTCGCCGACACCGGCACGAACGGCGAATCGCCACCGTATTCTTCCGGCACGACACCTTCCGCGACCAGTTCCTGCTTGACACGGTCCGGGTTCGCTTCCGGCTTGTCGATCTTGTTGATCGCAACGACGATCGGCACGCCACCTGCCTTCGCGTGGGCGATGGCTTCCTTCGTCTGCGGCATCACGCCGTCGTCGGCCGCTACCACCAGCACCACGATGTCGGTCGCCTTCGCGCCGCGTGCACGCATTGCCGTGAACGCTTCGTGACCCGGCGTATCGAGGAACGTGATGACGCCGCGCGGCGTGTCGACGTGATAAGCGCCGATGTGCTGCGTAATGCCGCCCGCTTCGCCCGCTGCAACCTTCGCGCGGCGGATGTGGTCGAGCAGCGAGGTCTTGCCGTGGTCAACGTGACCCATCACCGTGACGACCGGCGGACGCGGCAGTTGCTCCGCATCGGTACCAGTCTCGCCTTCGACCAGCAGTGCTTCCGGATCGTCCAGCTTCGCCGCAACCGCGCGGTGGCCCAGTTCCTCGACGACGATCATCGCCGTTTCCTGGTCCAGCACCTGGTTGATCGTGACCATCTGGCCCATCTTCATCATCACCTTGATGACTTCCGAGGCCTTGATCGACATCTTGTGCGCGAGATCGGCGACCGAAACGGTTTCCGGCACGTGCACTTCACGCACGATCGGCTCGGTCGGCGCCTGGAACGACGATGCGCTGTCCTGGTGACGGCCGCGCCCCTTCGGGCCGCCGCGCCAGCCGCGGTCGACACCGCCGCTCGAATCGCCGCGCGTCTTGATGCCGCGGCGCTTGGCCGCGTCGTCCTGCCAGCCGCCCTTGCCGCCGCCCGGCTTCTTGTTGCGGTCGCCCGCGCCTGCCGGTGCCTGCGTCGTCGCCGGCGCTGCGCCGGCCGGCTTCTTCACGGCCGGACGTGCCTGCGCGCCTGCGCCCGCCGGCTTTGCCGGCTTGTGCAGCGTGCCCTTCGCTTCGGCCGGCTTCGGCGGCTCGACCGGCTTCGGCGGCTCGACTGCCTTGACCACGGCCTTGCGCGGCGTGTTCATCATTTCGCGGATCGCGCGCGCTTCGGCTTCTGCCGCCGCGCGACGCTTGCTGATCTCTTCCTGCTCGGCGCGCGCCTTGTCGGCAGCCTCGCGGGCTGCGTCCTCGGCCTTCTTCGCCGCTTCGCGCTGTGCCGCACGTTCGGCGGCCGCGCGTGCTTCATCCTGCGCGGACTGCGCACCTGCTGCTTCCTGCTTGGCCTCGGCGGCCTGCTGCGCAGCAGCCTGCTGTGCCGCTGCAGCTTCGGCCGCGGCACGCTTCGCCGCCGCTTCTTCCTCGGCACGGCGGCGCTCAGCCTCGGCCGCTTCCTCGCGGGCACGGCGCTCGGCTTCCTCGCGCTCGAGGCGCTCCTGGCGCTCGCGCAGTTCCTGCGCCTGCTGCTCAAGCAGCTCTGCCTCGCGGCGCGCCTCTTCCTCGCGACGCTTCAGTTCTGCATCGTCGTCCGCTTCGGCGACCTGCGCCTGACCCTGTTCCGCACCCTCGGCCACGTCGTCGCGCTTGACGAACGTGCGCTTCTTGCGGACCTCGACCTGAATGGTGCGAGCCTTGCCCGTCGCGTCAGACTGCTTGATCTCCGACGTATGCTTGCGGGTCAGCGTGATCTTGCGCTTGTCGCCGTCGGTTGCGCCATGCGACTTGCGCAAATGATCGAGCAGACGCGCCTTGTCCGCCTCGGACAGCGCATCGTCTTCACTCGCTTTCTGGACGCCCGCTGCCTGCAGCTGCTCGAGCAGCACACCAGCAGGCATTTTCAGTTCCGCGGCAAATTGGGCTACGTTGTTACTCGCCATTCATTCCTCTTAGTGCAAGGACAGATTCCTTGCGGTTAGCATCGGGTCAGGCCATACGGCCGCCATCAAATCAGTGCGCCATGGTCATTTCTCACTGGAACCAATGTTCACGTGCTTTCATGATCAACGCCTTAGCGGCATCCTCTTCCATCCCGGTCATGTCGACCAGTTCATCCACAGCCAGCTCGGCGACATCGTCGCGCGTCTGCATACCGTGTTCAGCCAGCTTCGCGAGCAACTCCGGCGTGACGCCGTCGAGGCCCTTCAGATCCAGCGCTGCGTTCTCGACCTTTTCTTCGTTCGCGATCGCCATCGTCAGCAGTGCGTCGCGTGCGCGGTTGCGCAGCTCGTGCACGGTGTCCTCGTCGAACGCCTCGATTTCGAGCATTTCGTTGAGCGGCACGTAGGCGATCTCTTCGAGGCTCGTGAAGCCTTCGTCGATCAGGATGTCGGCAACTTCTTCGTCGACGTCGAGACGCGCCATGAACAGCGCACGCAGTCGGTCGCGCTCTTCACCCTGCTTCAGGGCGGATTCGTCCGGCGTCATGATGTTGATCTGCCAGCCGGTCAGTTCGCCGGCAAGGCGAACGTTCTGACCGCTGCGGCCGATCGCGACAGCCAGCTCGTTCTCGTCGACGACCACGTCCATCGAGTGCTTTTCTTCATCGACGACGATCGACTGGACGGCTGCCGGCGCGAGCGCGCCGATCACGAACTGGGCGGGATCCTCGGACCATAGCACGATGTCGATGTTTTCGCCACCGAGCTCGTTGCGCACGGCCTGCACGCGGGAGCCGCGAATGCCGACGCAGGTGCCGATCGGATCGATCCGCTTGTCGTAGGCGATCACGCCGATCTTCGCGCGCACGCCCGGATCGCGAGCGGCTGCCTTGATTTCGAGCAGGCCCTGCTCGATTTCCGGCACTTCCATCTCGAACAGCTTCATCAGGAACTCGGGCGCCGTGCGCGAGAGTTCGATCTGCGGGCCGCGCGCCGTGCGGTCGACCTTCGCGATGTACGCACGCACGCGGTCGCCCACGCGCAGGTTTTCCTTCGGGATCAGCTGGTCGCGGCGCAGCAGCGCTTCGACACGGCCCGATTCGACGATGAAGTTGCCCTTGTCGAGGCGCTTCACCGTCCCCGTCATGATCTTTTCGCCGCGTTCGAGGTAGTCGTTCAGGATCTGCTCGCGCTCGGCATCGCGCACCTTCTGCAGGATCACCTGCTTCGCGGCCTGCGCGCCGATGCGGCCGAACTCGATCGACGGCACCGGCTCCTCGATGAATTCGCCGACTTCGACGTCGGGCTTTTGTTCACGTGCTTCAAACAGCAGGATCTCGCGATCCGGCTCCTGCAAGCCTGCCTCGTCGGGCACGACGAGCCAGCGACGGAAGGTTTCGTGCTCGCCGCTTTCGCGATCGATATGGACGCGGATTTCGGCGCCTTCGTCGAACAGCTTCTTGGAAGCGGACGCGAGCGCAGCCTCGAGGGCGCCCAGCACCACATCCTTGTCGACGTTTTTCTCGCGCGCCAGCGCATCCACCAGCATCAACACTTCGCGACTCATTATTTGCGGCTCCTAAAGTCAACTTGCGGAATCAGGCGGGCTTTGTCGATATCGGCCAGCGTGAAATCCAGCATGGCCGCCTCGCCCTTCTTCCTCTCAAATTCCAAACCGATCGTTTCGCCATTCGGCGCGTGCAGAATGCCCCGGTACGTCTTGCGCCCGTCCAGCGGCTTTTTCAAGGTCACGGAAACTTCGCTGCCGGCGAAGCGCTCGAAGTCGGCCAGTTTCTTCAACGGGCGGTCGAGCCCCGGGGACGAGACTTCGAGCCGTTCGTAATCGATGTTTTCGACCGTCAAGACGTGCTGGAGCTGACGCGTGACCTTTTCGCAATCTTCGAGCGAGATGCCGGCAGGCTGATCGATATAGATGCAAAGCATGCCGCGCCCGGTGCGCTCGAGATCCACCAGCTCGTAGCCGAGCCCGGTGACCGTGGTTTCTATCAGTTCCGTCAGTTGCACAGTGTCCTCTCAGGTGTTCGCGCCCGCCGCTCGCGATTCACCCGCGGGCGCGCGCCTTAGCCGGCGCAGGAAGCGCTACCCGAGATGCCTAACCGTTTCAGCAAAAAAAAATGGGCGGAACGCCCATCTTCTTACTGGTGGTCGCACCTGAGCCGCACATTGAATCCGTACGCCCAGCGACTCCGCGATTATAGCGATTTTTGGCGCAAACGCCAAGCCAGCCGGTAAAAGCGGCGTCCAGCCCGCCTTTATCGACCAAAAATGCGAAACCGGACTGTCCGACCAGGCGAAACAATCCGGCAGCGCAACATATATACAGTCAAAAGCAAACCACGCAACGCGAGGTGCCGCCCTCATCGGGCCGATGCAGGTCTCGCCGGCACACCGGCGGCCTCACGCCGCCGTATGCCGTATGCCGGAAGCGCTCAGCGACCGCGCGAGCGGTTGCGCTGCGGACGCTGGCCGCCGCGTGCGCCGCCACCGCCACCGCTACCGCCGTTGCCGGCGCCTTCGGCGCGATTGCCGTTCGGATTGCGGTTGCCGCCCTTGCCGCCACCACGCTTGCCGCCCGCGCCTTCACGCTTCGGACCCGCACCGTACGACGCGCGATTGCCGTCGACATCGCGACCGCCACCCGAGCGGTTGCCATAGCCCGACGGCGAAACCGGCAGGCTGCCGTAGCCGCTCAAGCCCGGCAGGCCCGGACCGCCACGACGGCCGCCGCGACGCGGCTGGTCGAGCTGACCATGCGTCGTCAGCACCGGCTCGCGGCTGATGAAGCCCATCGACGTCTCCATCGGATCGGGCTGACGGCGCTCGGCCTGGCCGCCACCACTGCGCTTGCCCTTCTCTTCGGACGGCGCCTTCAGGCCGACGGTCGCCATCAGCTTGCGCACCTGCGCCTCGTCGAGCTCTTCCCAGCGGCCGCGCTTCAGGCCGCGCGGCAGCGGGATCGGGCCGTGACGCGTACGGATCAGGCGGCTGACCATCAAGCCGGCCGCCTCGAACATCCGGCGCACTTCGCGGTTGCGGCCTTCAGCCAGCGCAACGTGATACCAGTGGTTCGTGCCTTCGCCGCCGCCGTCGCGGATACGCAGAAAGTTTGCCGGACCGTCGTCGAGCTCGACGCCATGCAGCAGCTTCTGCCGCATGCCTTCGGACAACTCGCCGACGACGCGCACCGCATACTCGCGCTCGACGCTGTAGCGTGGATGCATGAAGCGGTTCGCGAGATCGCCCGACGTCGTCAGCATCAGCAGACCTTCGGTATTGAAGTCGAGGCGGCCGACCGCGAGCCATTTCGCCGTCTTCATCGGCGGCAGGCGGTCGAACACCGACGGACGACCTTCCGGGTCCGCATGGCTGACGATCTCGCCCGTCGGCTTGTGGTACAGCAGCACGCGCGGCGGCTTGTTCGGCAGCTTGCGCTTGACCGGCTTGCCGTTGATCCGGACCTGGTCGGTCGGCATGATGCGCTGGCCGATGTGCGCGGGCTCGCCGTTCACCGACACGCGGCCGGCGACGATCAGCTCTTCCATCTCGCGGCGCGAGCCCATGCCCGCTTCCGCGAGCACCTTATGGAGCTTCGGCGCGTCGTCGTCCGGCGACAGCACGCGCTTGTTCGTCGGCTGGCTGCGACCGCGACGCAGCATCGGCGCACGTACGCCGCTGCCGCCCGCCGAATTGTCCGCGTCGAAGGCCGGCGACGTCACATAGGCGAACAGATCGTCCTGCGACGCGTCGCTGTCGGCCTTCGCTGCGCCACCCTCGGCTTTCGCGGCACCGCCGCGCCGGCCTTGACCGCCTTGTGCGCCCTGCGCACCCTTGGCTGCGCCTTCGCGCTTGCCGGCCGGCTTGCGACCGCCCTTGGGCGCGCCTTCCTTGCGCGGTGCGCGCGCGGGGCGCTGCGCTTCCGCGGCTTCGGCCGGCTGCGCTTCCGCGCCTTCGTCGCCTTGCGGCTCGCCGTCGGCGCCCTTCGACTTGGCCGCCGCACGACGGCGCGCGATCAGGCTGCGCGGGCCGCGCCGCAGGCCGCGGCGGGGACGCTCGTCACCACCCGCGGCAGGAGCGTCCTGCTCCGGCGTATCGTCGGCACGCGCGGCCTGCACGGCAGGCGCGGACGATTCAATATCGTGGATATCTGTCAAAACAACCTCAAAATGTCAGGTCCCGCGCCCGGCGCGGGCGCGGCAAGAAGTCGGCCGCGATCAGGCGCGGCGCTGTTCGGGTTCTGCTTCGTCGTCCGGCAGCGCGTCGGCGCCGATGGGCGCACTGGCGCTTCGTACGGCGTCGGCAAGACTGTCCGACGTATCGTCCAGCATCTCGCCGTCCGCGGGACGGGAGCGGGTGGCGTCGGCCTGGCCAGCCTCGCCCGGCATGTCGCCGGCCGCTTCCGCTCCGCCTCCGGCAGCCGCGTCGGCGGCCGGCTTGCGATCTTCCTCGTTCCATTGCACGCGCAGCGGCTCGGGCTGCACGCCGGTCGGCACCGCTTCGGCACCGCCCTGTTCCGATTGCCCGCGATCAGCTTCGAGCGTATCGCGGTTCGGCATTTCCTGCGTCGACGCGACGTCCGTCGCGGCGTCGCCCGGCAATTCGTCCGGTTGCACGTGCGACTCATCGGCCGCCGCTGCACCGGCTTCCAGCAACGCGCCTGCAGCCGGCGCAGCGCCGTCGAAGTCCATCGCCTGCTGCGCGAGCAGCGCAGCCTCGATGTTCGCGGCGGGCTCCTCGAGCGCCGGCAAGTCGTCGAGCGCCTTCAGACCGAGATCGTCGAGGAACTGCTTGGTCGTCGCGTACAAGGCCGGACGCCCCGGCACGTCGCGATGCCCGATCACTTCGATCCAGCCGCGATCCTCGAGCTGCTTGACCACCTGCGTATTGACCGTGACGCCGCGAATCTCTTCGATGTCGCCGCGCGTGACGGGTTGCCGATACGCAATGATCGCGAGCGTTTCGAGCACCGCACGCGAATATTTCGGCGGCTTCTCGGGATGCAGGCGATCCAGAAAGTGGCGCATCGCCGGCTTGCTCTGAAAGCGCCATCCGGTTGCCAGCGCCACCAGTTCGACGCCGCGGCCGGACCAATCCTGTTTCAGATCTTCGAGCAACGTGCGGACCGTGTCAGCCGACACGCCGTCGGCAAAGAGCTTGCGCAAATCGCCGAGCTTCAGCGGTTCCTGCGCGCAGATCAAAGCAGTCTCGAGGACGATCTTCGCCTCTTGGGTATTCATGCAGCTAGGCCAGACCCTGTGGTCAAACGAACCGGATCAACAAACAGACGAAAGGAACGGAAGACGCGCTCGCCCGATTCTGATCGGTCATATTGATGGGAGCACGAACCGGGGGCGGCGAACCAACTTCAAGCCAGGCCCAAACCGGACGGAACAGCACGGCTCAACGACGGAACCGCGTGACTGAGCGCCATCTTACGCAAAATTGCCCGGTGCGTAAAGATGAGCCGAACGGCCCGCCGACCACGGGCCGCGTCCGCTCCGCCCCCGCTTCAGCGCCGGGCCGCGCCGCGCGCAAGGAAGTCGCGCAAACGCTCGACGCCCGCATCGAGCCGCGCCGGATCGCACGCGTAGCACCACCGCACGAACCCCTCTCCCTCCGGGCCGAACGCGCGCCCGGGCGCGAGTCCGAGCCCCACCTCGCGCACCAGCGCCTTGCAGAACGCGAGACTGTCGTCCGCGCCCGGCAAGCGCAGAAACAGGTACATCGCGCCCGGCGGCGACTGCACCTCGACGTCCGGCAACGTTCGCAGCGCGGCGACCAGATGGTCGCGCGCGTCACGCAGCGCCGCGACGAACGATCGCACGAACGGTTCGCCGTCGCTCAGTGCGACTGCGCCGGCGGCCTGGATGAAACCCGGCGCGCACGACGTGTTGTACTCGACCAGCTTCGACAGATCGCCCATGACCGACGCGGGTGCAACCAGCCACCCGAGCCGCCAGCCCGTCATCGCCCATGCCTTCGAGAACGAATTGACGACGACCACCCGCTCGTCGCGCGACGCAATATCGAGGAACGACGGCGCGCCGGCCGCATCGAACGCGAGCCGTTCGTACACCTCGTCGGCCACCAGCCAGATTCCGTGCCGGCGGCAATGCGCGAGCACGGCCTGCCGGTCGTCACGGGACATCGTCCAGCCGGTCGGATTGTTCGGCGAGTTGACGAACAGCATCCGTGTGCCGGGGGTCAGTGCCGCGAGCAGCCGGTCGACGTCGAGCCGCCAGCCCGCATCGCCATAGCCCAGCGGCACGCACTCGACCTGCGCACCGAGGATCTTCGGAATTTCGACGAGATTCGGCCAGAGCGGCGTAACCGCGACGACGCGATCTCCCGGGCCGACCAGCATCTGGGCGGCCAGCATCAGTGCGCTCACGCCGGAACTCGTCACGGCGATCGCATCGGCGGCCGTCGCGCCGTGCCGCGCGCTCACGTAAGCCGCAATCGCATCACGCAGCGGCGCTATGCCGAGATTGGGCGTATAGAAGGTTGCCATCGCGCAGCGCAGCGGCTGCGGCGTCACGAATGAACGCCGGCGTCACCCGGTCGGATTCGCCGAACCAGAACGGCAGCACGTCGCGCACGCCGATGCCGGCGTTCGCCACTTCCCTGATCAGCGACGGACGCAGCGCGTGGACCGCACTGCGCGCCGCCGGCTCGCCCGTTACCGGGCCGGCATCTACGAAATGCACCATCGAGAACCACCGCCGAGGAACACGATCCGCGTAGTGTACCGGCACGCGCGCCAGATCAGTCCCCTCAGTCGAGATCCTCGGCCCGCGCCGGCATCTGGCGCACGAGTTCCCAGATCGCTTGCGCCGCGGGCGACAGCGACCGGTCGCGACGCCGTACGAGCTCGACGGTGCGCTCGGTACGCGGCGTCAGCGGCCGCGCGACCAGCGTCGAGCCGGCGGGCAGCGGCAGCGACAGCCACGGCTGCACGCTCACGCCGACGCCGGCCTCGACGAGCCCGAACACCGTCGCCGAATGGCCGAGTTCCTGCATGACCGTCGCGCTCACCTGATGGGCGGCCAGCGCGGCGTCGATCAGCGGCCGGCTTCCGGACGCATGGTCGAGCAGCACGAGCCGCTCGCCGTCGAGTGCCGTCCACGGCACCTCGGCCCGCGCCGCGAGCGGATGATCGGCGCGCGCGACGAGGCAGAACGAATCGGTCATCAGCGGCTCGCACACGAGATCGGCCACGGCGAGCGGCCCGATCACGACGCCGAAATCGACTTCGCTCGACTTCACCTTGCGCAGCACGTCGCTCTGCACGTCGTCGCGCAGGCCGAGCGTGACGAACGGGAACTGGCGCTCGCACGACGCGACGACGCGCGGCATCAGCCGGCACGCGATCGTCGGGCTCGCCGCGACGATCACGCGCCCCCGGCGCTGCTCACCGATCTCGCGAATCTCGCGCAGCGTGTCGTCCAGATCGTCGATCAGGCGCGACACGCTCGCGATCAGGTTCCCGCCGACGTCGGTCAGTTGCACGTCGCGCGTCGTCCGGTCGATCAGCTTCAGCCCGAGCTCGGCCTCGAGCTCACGCACGCAGCGGCTGACCGCGGACTGCGTGAGCCCGATCTCGTCGCCCGCGCGACTGAAGCTCCTGAGCCGCGCAACCTCGATGAACACGCGAAGCTGGCGCAGCGTAACGTTCATCCCCTCACCTCATCAATCGTCGTTATCGATGCGCGATTTTAATGCGCGAATCCGGCTTCGATGTGCGAATCCGGCATGGGCCGCACATGTTTCGCTGCGGTGCAATATTCGCGCAAACGCACGTGGCACGGGCGAATTGCACAAGATTGGTGATTGTCCTGATTTGCTGCCGGGTTATTTTGGCGTCTTATACGCCCCTAGCTGACTTAGCCGTTAGCTCGCTGCCAAGCGGCTCTCGAGGGAATCGCCCCCGACATGGCACGCTTCGTGCATAACCTGACGCACAGGGCGCAGGTTTCGCGGGACGGAAGGCAGAAACGCCGCTGCCGGCCAACCGGACGCCCCCACCCGGCACTCGATATCCGAGTGCTTGAAGAGTGCGCGGCGCAGGGCAGCGCACCGGAGTTAGCTTCGCTGAGGTGAGGACATGATGCTGTTCGACGATTTGAGAGATAACGAGTGGGCGCTGGTCGAGGGTCTGTTTTGCTCGGAACCCGCACGGAGCGAACGGCGCGGCCGTCCCCGCGTGGAGGCCCGTTCGGTGGTAAACGCCGTGCTGTGGGTACTGTCGACCGGTGAAGGCTGGTCGAAGCTGCCGGGCCGCTATCCGTCGCCGCCGACCTGCCGTCGCCGCTTCGACGAATGGCAAGCAGACGGCACGCTGGCCGAGATCGTCAAGCGACTCGGCACGAGCGGCCGCCAGATCTCGCTGCGCGGGCGCATCGGGGCGAGCGCGACGAAGCCGCCCGCACCGCCGAGCCGCGACCGGCTGCGCGGCGCCTTCTGGACCAATCCGGAATCCTGGCGCGCCCCTGTCAAGATGGCGTAACGGATGCCAGATCGGGCGGCCTCGGCCGCCCGGTTGCTTTCAGCACCACGTACTTTGCGCGACATCCGTGTTGCCGTCGATTACCGTTGTCGCGCCGCGATACATCTATTTACCATTATTTACAGCAAGCCTGCACTCCCGCGCTTACCTTAGCGTCATATCAACAGGCCGCGCCGACGGCTTGAAGGGAGCCCCGCCATGAAATCAATGTCACTGCTCGTCGCATGCGGCATTGTCATTTCGCTGGCGCTGACCGGCCCCGCTCACGCTGACGATCGCGCGAAGCCACCCCACCGCCAGCAGGAGCACCGAAATACCCTTCGCCAGCAACAACCCGCGGCATCGCCCAACCGACAGACCGTGCCGCGCGGCGACCTGCGCGGCGACATCGCAAGCAACGCGCGCGCACGGATCGGCTCGCAACCGTCCGACATGCCACATCATCCGTAGCCCGGCAATCTGCAGGATTTGATCAAAGAAAATTCCCAAATTCGGGAACTGCCCGGCATACGGCGAGTCACATCGTTGCCATGAGCACAGCGTGGCAACAGCAAAAGTATCCGGTACGCCCGTATCCTCGCGATACGGGCTTTTTTTTGGCGCCGGCGGCGGGCGGCGCGCGAAGACAGGACGGGCCGCCGCTACAGGCGGCTTTCGAGGATCGCCACGGCGCTTGCGTCGCTCAGGACGTAGTCGTCTATGCGGCGATCGGTCCAGGAAAGCAATTTCTCGTCGCGCTCGAGGCGCGCACATTCGGCTCGACCATTATCGGTCAGCACGGCAATGTCGACCGGCGCATGGAAACCCGGTGCGGGTGCAACGGTCTTCTGCCTGACCGTGTCCATCAGCCCAAGCGACCGGAGATACTCGAACACGCCCGGGCGGCGCGCCCACGGTACCTGGCGGTACTGCACTCGTCTCAATGCGTCGAGCACCGCTTCGTTGGAATACGTGGCCATCTCGATTCTTTCTTAAAGTGCAGCGACAATGCGAAGCGGCGCGCCGGGCGGGGTCTCCGCCCGCCGATACCGCCACCGATTCTGGAGGCCGACGTTCGGCGTCGCGTCAAGGCTGGATCGTCAGCCATCCATAAAAAGACACCATACCCCAATCAAATTGATTCTGTTCGATTCATTTGTACTTCTCTTCATCTGTTTCCTGCTCTGCCGCAAGCGGCGCCGACTCGTCGCGATCGTTGCCGCGGCGCTGTTCTGGCTACTCGCAACAGGCTGGCTCGCCGCACCGCTCATCGCATGGAGCGAGGCAGGCGTCACCCCGGTCGAGCACCCCGACATGCACGGGCGGACCACGCTGATCATCATCGGCGCCGGCACGCGGCGCGCCGATACCGGCCTACGGCCGCCACCCGACGGGGACGCGCGCATCCTCAAGATCGCGGCGCTCTATCGCACGTGCCGGCAGCAGGCCACCCGCTGCACCGTGGTGATGTCCGGCGGCGACCCGCAACATCACGGCGAGACCGAAGCGGCCGTCTACGGGCGCCGGTTGCTCGCGGAAGGCGTCGATTCCGGCGACCTCGTTCTCGAACCGAACAGCCGCACGACCTACGAAAACGCGAAATTCACTGCATCTATACTACGCTCACAACATGACGACTCGCGCATTCTCGTGACGTCGTCGTATCAGATGCGCCGCGCATTGCTCGATTTCCGCCGCTTCGATATCGATCCACAGCCCGTCTACGCGAATCGCCGGCGCGCGCAAACGGGCTGGCTGCCCCGCTGGCATAACCTCGTGAATGCCGATCAGGCGCTGCACGAACTGGTCGGTATCGCACAATTTCACGTGTACCGACTGCTTGGATGGTTTTGACGGCGCTGCAAAACGGCAGCGGAATGTCGACACCTCGCGGGATGGCATGCGCATGACGGAACGCGCGAAGTGTTGCGCGACTTCAACGGGGCCTTGCGCCCCGCCTCGATCCGGTGCACATTGATCCGTCACTTTTGTTACACTCGACACGCACTCGATTGCAGTCGCCAGACAAAACGGCAACACTCGGGTTCATCACCACTTAGCGGAGGTAAAGCAATGAAGAAGACGTCCCTGGCTATCCTGGTTGCGATGTCGGCGCTGACTGGCGCAGCGTATGCGCAAGAGAGCACGCAGATCCAGACCATCACCGACCCGGCCAAGATCGCCGAGATCGAGCAGCGCGCACAGGCGCTGCAACAGCAGCAAGCAGCCGAGGCTGCACAGCCGGCGGCGCAGGAAGAGCACCATCACGTCAAGAAGGCTGCTCACCACAAGGCAGCGAAGAAGGCTGGCAAGAAGGCCGCTCCGGCAGACGCTGCCAGCCAGTAAGTTCGGCGGCACCGCACAAGCGAAAAGCCGAATCCGGGCATCCGGGTTCGGCTTTTTTGGTTGCGGCGCCCGCGCGCTGTGCTAAAGTCGCGCACCGAAATTTTCCACCCGTGCGCACCCCGGTGCGGAGGACAGCATGAGCAACATTCAACTCGACATCGAGTGGACCGAAGCAGCCACTCGCAAGATCAAGCAACTGATGCCGCGCGGCTCGGACGATGCGTACCTCGCGCTGCCGCCGATCGAGTGCCTGCCGATGGAGGGCGATGTGCTTTTCCTCGGCCCGCAAGGCAAGCAGCAACCGTTCATCGTCGCCGAACGCCAGTATCACCATGAAGGCGATGCCGACTGGACGATCATCCTGATTCTCGACGTACCCGACACGTCACACTGACGCGCCACTGCGGCCGGATACGCGTCCGGCCGCCCCACCCTGCCCGGACGAGCGTCGACAGCACGCGCATTTTGGATCGATCGATCCAGTCCGCGGCCGCTTCGCTGCAAGCCCAAGCAAGAATATGCGCGCAACGCGTGTGCGCAGCCAACACCGCGTCGCTCTCCCAGCGTTCAACGAATACGAACCGCATCGGCTCCTTCAGGTCACGGCGCAAGTCGCACCGCAGCGCGCCGGCGTCGTTGCAGGCGGGCTCGACGATTCCTTCAAGCGCGCCGCGCAACGACTCCTCGTCGCCCGGTTTCGCCACGATGAGCGCGACGACTGCGATTCCCGCCCTTCCCGACGCCGCCATTTGGAACAATTCGAGAGTACGTGAATCCCGTACCGGCCGTGTCGGCGCGCCATCGAAAGGCGACCGCACAAAAAAAATTGCCCGCGCTTCAGAGAAGCGCGGGCGAAACCGTCGCCCTACGAGGATAGGCGACGGGGCCATCGGGATCCGCGCGCCGCGCGGATCGTCATCGGTTGTGCCGGCGTTCGCTGCGCCGGCTTCTGAAGACGTCGACACCGTTGGTCGGGCGCTCGCGACGCCCGCCCGGTATCTGACATCCTCCTCCCTGTCCTAACGATTCAAACTTATAAAGCAGTTTGCGTGCCAAGTGCGATTACACGGACACCCAATTGATTTATAAGGATATTTTTCCAGATCATGACGATGTAACACCTGCTCAGCTGCCGTAACGCGCGAATGTTACGTAACGTCACGAGGAGGGACAGAACGTCCCGCACGCGCCGTCGCCGACGCCGACGCGCGCGACCATAAAAAAACCCGCCGGAAGGCGGGCTTTTTCAGGGATCGGGATCGTGCCGCAATCAGCGCAGCTGATTCACGAGCAGCCCCATGATCTGCCGGGCCGGCGACGACGTATCGATCGCACCCGAATCGTCGATGACCGCCACGCGCGTCTGGTCGGGCGTCAGCGCCTTCACGTTGACGCGATACTGCTTCGCCTGCTTTTCCTTCTTGCCGTGGAACAGCTGGCTCCAGAAACCCTGCTCGGCCGCGGTCAGATCCTTCGGATCGACATAACGCACGAAATACAGCCCCTTCGTGCGATCACGATCGTCGACCGTGAAGTTCGCGCGATCGAGCGCGAGGCCGACATGCAGCCACGACCGATCGTACGGCTCGCCGAGCGTCACTTCGGACGGCACCGCGCCCGAGTCGACGTCGTTTCCTTGCGACGAGGTACGCGCGACGTTCTGCGCGGCGATCGCCGCGGCAGCGGCCTTCGATGCGTCCGTATCCGCCTTCTTCTCCTGCGGCGCCGCGTTGTCCTTGATGTTCGCGATCGGCGGCTCGCCGTTCTTCGCGCGCTGCTCGTTCTGCGCGAGCACCGCCATCAAGCGCTTGAGGTATTCCGTCTCGAGCGCCGGATCGTTCGGCTTCGATTCCCACTTGCTCGAATCGTTGCTCGCGCCCGTGAGCGCCTCGCGCATGCCCTTCTGGCTGATGAACACGTAGGTGCCGCCATCCGGCGCCGAATCGAGGCGCGTCCGGTATTTGTTACGTTCGGCCGTCACGTACGAATTGCCCATCGCCTTCGAAATCACGCTACGGATCAGGCCGTCGTTGATTTGCGGATGGGTCTCGTTCCAGTCGGTTTCCATCACGCCCTTGTCGCGCTGGTCGACGACGAGCAGGAAGCCTTGCTCCTGCCAGAAACGGCGGACCTGCGGCCAGATGTCGGCGGGCTTCCTGCCGTCGATCACGAGCCAGCTCTCGGTACCGTCGCGCTGGATATGCATGCCGGTCACGGCCGGGGCGACGGTGTCCGTCGAGGGCGCCGTGTGCTGGACCTGTTGGAGCGCGGACAGGGAAGTCGCGCCACCCTGCGGCGGCAGCGAACGCTGATCGGCCGTCTCGTCGAGCATGTTGGGCGGCACTGCGAGCGACGCTTCCTTCGATTTCGAATCGCTCTTGTAGTCCACTTTCGTGGGCGACGACGTACCGCAACCGGCGACGAGCGCGCCGGTGGCGAGCACTGCAGCGAACCGCATGGTAAGACGAAGATCAGTCATGTTCGGGGAATCCTCTTCCGCTAAATCACGGCGCTTTCCGTGGATCAACCTTGCATTTTACCGGGGCCGCGCCGCGATGTGCAAAAAAGCGACGGGCAAGAAAAAACCCGCGTCAGCCTGAACTGACGCGGGTTCTTGTCTGGTCGGGGCGAGAGGATTTGAACCTCCGACCACCTGCACCCCATGCAGGTACGCTACCAGGCTGCGCTACGCCCCGAAAGAAAAAAATTATAACAGACAGTTCGCCGATTTAGAACGGGTCGCATGCATTTTGTGACTATTCCTGTGAAATTTTTCGGCCGGCCGGCCGTGCAACCCGACCCGTATGCCCCCGCGGCGCTAGCACCGTGCATGCCCCCGCCTAATCGAAAAGGACGATGGCCGTTTCGCCACGGATCGTTACCGTGCGGTTGCCCTGCGCGAGATCGATCCGCAGGCGCGGCGCCCGACTGCATGCCGATCGAGACGGCACGTCCCCGCTCTGCCCGCCGCACCGGCATGCCGGCGGCGGTCTCGGTCGCGATTGCGGTCAGGACTTCCTGTAACGGTCTCCGACAAAGGCCAGTGAATGAACCAGAAAAACGAAATTTCCCGCCGACATTTTCTCCGGCTGGGTGCAGGCACGATAGGCATGGCGCTGGGCAGCGCGTCGTTGCTGTCCGCGTGCGGCGGCGACTCGATCTCGGTCGCAACGGTCACGACACCCAGGCTCGGTTCGGCAGCCAACTTTCGCGATACGGCAGGACCGGACGGAACGGGCTACGCGACGGCAAGCGGCGCAGCGATGAAAAAAGGCGTGATCTACCGCTCGCCCGCGCTCGCGTTGTCCGCTGCCGACCTCGCAACCGTCAATACGCTCGGTATCACGCAGGTTTGCGATCTGCGTACGACCTCTGAAATCCAGACGCAGCCGGATGTGACATTGAACGGCGCCACGTGGCAGAACCTCAACGTGCTCGGCGTCGCCAATCTCGGGCCGCTTCCGACCACCGGCGCCACCGCGACGGCATTCATGCAAAGCATGTACCGCGCGTTCGTCACGTCGGAAACGGCGCGGACGAGCTACCACGCACTATTCGCGGGCTTTGCCGCGTCCGGCGGCAACCTGGTGTTCCACTGCACGGCCGGCAAGGATCGCACCGGTTGGGCGACGGCCATTCTGCACACGATCCTGGGCGTGCCCCAGCAGACGATTCTCGCCGACTACCTGCTGACCAACGTCTATAGCGCGTCCGAAATCGCCGCGTCCGTTGCGCACGCGCAGAAGGCCGGCGGACAGGATGCGGCCGACATGATGGCCGCGCTGCAGGGGGCGCAAGCCGCCTACTTGCAGACAGCACTCGATCAGGTCACCACGTCGTACGGATCGATGGCGTCGTACATCAGCAATGGCCTGCAGCTCGACCAGGCAACGCTGAATTCGATCCGGCAGCGCATGTTGGTCTGAACGGCCCGGCGAGCGGCGATGGCGCTATCGCGGCCCCGCCGCGGTCGCCCCGGATCGGCGACGATGTCGCTCCTCGCCACGAAACCCGCGCGAACCGGGACTGACGCGGGTTTGCCGATCCTGCCGCCGATGCCGCCTCCGCTTCGACTGAAACCAAACGACCGTTTGATCTTGTCGCCCCGCCGCCGCGAATCCGTTGTCCCGTCTCCCGCCGGCCGGTCTTGCGCCGCCTCCCGCTGTTTGGTAACGCCGCTCTAGCACGCTATGACACACTGCACGGCATCGACACCCGCGCCGTGCATTGGCCGTGTGCGCGCGTCGATCACGACAAGACATGGAGACAGACGATGCGGAATGCGGTCCGGCGCGGCCATCGCTCGCCTTTGGCAATTTTCGACTGGAGATCCGGCCCGCGACGCGCGGCCGCCTCGGGTTCACTCGGCACCTCCCGTGCGCTCGGCTGCAGTGCACTTGCGCTCGCGCTGCTCTGCACCGGCTGCGCGGAACCGGCCGCGCAGCGCGACGGCAACGCGTCGATCGCATCGACGAAGATCGAACGCGCGAAGGCGGAACGCCTCGCCCATGAACAGCAGATCGCACGCGCCGTGCCGTCGCTCGCGTCGATCAGCCTCACGCAACCGCGTCCGTTCACGCTGCGCGACTCGGGGCAGAACGGCGCGATGACGTTCCTGCGCGACGTCGATTTCCGCATCGTCAACAACCTCGGCTTCTTCATCCACCAGTTGTCCGCGACACTCGTGCCGACGCAGGCCGGCGCGCCGATCGTGTTCGACGATCCGACGAGCTTCGAGATCGACGTGCACGAAGGCATGGTCACGCTCGACGACGCGAAGCTGACCGCGCTCTTCAACACCTACATCTTCGGCTACCGTAACGCGCCGCTGCGCAAGCTCGCCGTCTCGGCTGGTGACGGGGTGATCCATCTGCAAGGCGAGATGCAGCGCGACGGCTGGGTGCCGTTCTCGCTGACCGGCACGCTCGCGGTCCGCGACGGCAGCCAGCTCGTGTTCCACCCGACCGGCGTGCGCGTGTCGGGCATCAACGCGCAGGCGGTGATGCGCGCAGCCAACGTGAAGATGGCCGATCTGCTGAAGGTCGAGACGCCGATCGCACGGCTCGCCGGCGACGACCTCGTGATGTCGGTCGACAAGCTGATGCCGCCGCCGCGGCTGAAGATCAGGATCACCGCGCTGCGCGTGACCCCCGCCGGCCTCGACCTGACGCTCGATGACGGCTCGCACGCCGGCTTCGCGTTGCCCGCGAACGCGCCGCAACAGGCGATGTACATCCGCGGCGGCGACGTGAAGTTCATGCGCTCGATGCCGATGAACGCCGACATCCTGATCGGCCCCGTCGATCCGGCGAAGCGCGACCAGAATTTCGTGTTCGACCTGTATCACTATCGCGACCAGGTATCGGCCGGCTATTTCAATTTCGACGAACGCGGCGCAATGGCGATCCGCATGCCGTCGTACGCGGGGCCTGCAAGCGGTGCCCCGCTCGGCAATGCGGCAGCTCGGCTGAACGACAGCTTCCTCGCCGCGCAGCAGAACGTGTTGCGCGATTCACGCCAGCATTGGGAAGCATTTGCGCTCGCGGCCAGCGCACCGCAGCCCGGCATGCAGAAAGTCGCGATACGACGCACGCCGACCACGCCGTTCAACGAACGCCACGTGTCGAACCGCAATCCGACGATCCATCTGCACAACGTCGACTTCAACCTGTCCGGCGACATCGGCTTCCATGTTGAGGATCTCGACGTCCAGATGATCGCGAAGCGGCCTGGCGAACCCGTCGACCTCGACGATCCGAACCAGTACGACATCCGCATTCTGGGCGGCACGGTCGTCGAATCGTGGAAGGCGATGTCCGCGCTCTTCAACAACTATCTGCTCGACTACTCGCCGCGCTCGCTGAACGACCTGCAATTGAGCGCGGATGGCCAGGACCTGCGTGTCCAGGGCGGCATCAAGCTCTGGAACCATGTGCCCGGCGTGTGGCTGCCGACCGACATGAAGGGCTCGCTCTCGGTGCTCGACGACCGGCACCTCGCATTCAAGCCGTCGCAGGTGTCGGTGCTCGGCATCCCGCAGGCGCAGCTACTGCGCTCGCTCGGCATCGAGCTCGCGTCGCTGACGCCGCTGCAGCGCCGCGGCGCGGAACTGCGCGGCGACGCGCTCGTGCTCGACCAGTACACGGTGTTTCCGCCGCCGATCCTGAACGGCAAGCTCGGCCACGCGACGGTCGAACGCGACGGGCTGCGCCTCACGTTTCGGCGCGCCGCCGACGTGCCCGTGCCGAAGCAGCCGCAAATCGACGCGTCGAGCTACATGTGGATGGAGGGCGGCGACATGAAGATGTTCAATGTGCTCGAACTGAACGTGCGCGCGTTGATCCGGAATTCGGCCGAGGCCGGCCCAATGCGTTTCGACCTGTACGGCTACCGCAGCCAGGTCGCGCAGGGTTCGGTGCGGATGCTGCCGGACGGCACGCTCGTCGTCGACATGGGCAAGCCGAATCCGCTCGCAGCGCGCTGACGTGCATCGCCCGCCTGCATGAAAAAAGCCCGGTGGCGCTTCGCCAACCGGGCTCATTCTGCTATTCGCGCGTCGCGCTCAGTCGTGCTTCAGTCCGTCGATCACATCGAGAAGCGCCTGTCGCAATGCGATCACGTCGACCGCTGCACCCGGCTTGCCCGGCGCACGCACATCGGCGACCGGCACGTCGGGCTCGACCGGTGCTGCGGCGGCACGTTCGCCGCCCGGCGAATCGAGCCGGTTGCGCGCCCCGTTGATCGTGAACCCCTGTTCGTACAGCAACTCGCGAATCCGCCGGATCAGCAGCACTTCGTGGTGCTGATAATACCGGCGATTGCCGCGCCGCTTCACCGGCCGCAACTGCGTGAATTCCTGTTCCCAGTAACGCAGCACGTGCGGCTTGACCCCACACAGTTCGCTGACTTCGCCGATCGTGAAGTAGCGCTTCGCGGGAATCGGAGGCAAGACGACTTTCTCAACCGTAGTGGTCATCGTCGGTTAACCGTCGGTAAAGGGTGCGCGGCGGCCGCGCGGAGACCTCAGCGCGCGGAGCCTTACTCCGCGCCGTTTTCGACCAGCGCCTTCAGCTTCTGGCTCGCGTGGAAGGTTACCACCCGGCGGGCCGCGATCGGGATCGCCTCGCCCGTCTTCGGATTACGACCCGGACGCTGCGGCTTGTCGCGCAACTGGAAGTTGCCGAACCCCGACAGCTTGACGCTTTCACCGTTTTCGAGCGCGTCGCGGATCACTTCGAAAAACGCCTCGACCATGTCCTTCGCTTCACGCTTGTTCAGCCCGACGCTGTCGAACAGCAGCTCCGCCAGTTCCGCTTTCGTCAGCGTCGGCGTCTCGGTGGACGCCGGCGCCGAAGCGTCGCGGTTCATGGCGCTGCGTTGCGCCGTCAGGAGGGCTTCGAATTCACTCGAGGTCATGTCGTTCATATCTGCCATACAGCGCGTTAAACCAAAACTTACGATGGGGAAAAGCCACCCGCGAACGGGCGGCCCCTCTCCTTAGCCGCGCAGGCGCGCACCGGCACGAGCCATCCGCTCGACCAGCGTCTGGATCGCCTGATCGACGACCTCGTCCTGTAGCGTGCCAGCCGCATCCTGCAGCGTCACGCGGAAGGCAAGGCTCTTCTCGTGCGCGGCAAGACCACCGGAAGTATTTGATTTTGCACGAAATTCGTCGAAGAGTACAACCTTCTGAACGAATCGGCAGGCGTCCTCGGCCAGCGCCTTCTTCATTTCGTCGAAAAGTGCCTGAACCTCGACCGCTTGATCGACCACGACGGCGATATCGCGACGCACCGGCGGGAATTTCGACACGTCGGTCGGTGCCGGCAGCGCACGTGCGATCAGCGCGTCGGCGTCGATTTCGAACATCACCGGCGCATGCGGCAGCTCGTACTTCTGCATCAGGCGCGGATGCAGCTCGCCGATCCAGCCGACTGCGCGGCCATCGACTTCGATGCGTGCGCTGCGGCCCGGATGGAGGGCCGGATGCTCGGCCTTCACGAAGCGCGCGGCGGCCGGCGCGAGCAGCGCCTCGAGATCGCCCTTCACGTCGAAGAAATCGACCGCACGGGTTGCCACGCCCCACTGCTCGTCGACTGCCGGGCCGTATGCGAGCGCGCCGACCCGCTTCGGCTGCGTGTAGCCTTCGACGGTCAGCTCGCCAGCCTTCACCGACGGATCGGCGAGGAACACCCGGCCCGTTTCGAACACGCGCACGCGATCCGCGCGACGGTTCAGGTTGTGGCGCAGCACCGAGATCAGGCTGCCGAACAACGTCGTGCGCATCACCGACAGCTGGCTCGCGATCGGGTTCAGCAGGCGGATCGGGTTGTCGTTGCCGGCGAAGTCGTGCTCCCACTCCGCATCGACGAAGCTGAAGTTGACCGTTTCCGCATAGTCGCGTGCCGCCAGCGCATGACGGATGTCATGGATCGAACGCTGCGTCTCGTTGGTCGCGCGCATCTCGCTCGTCGCGACCGGCGGACGCGCCGGAATCCTCTCGAAGCCGTAAATGCGCGCGACTTCCTCGATCAGGTCTTCCTCGATCTCGATGTCGAAGCGGTGCGACGGCGGCGTGACCAGGAATGCGTCGTCGGCACGCTCGAACGGCAGGCGCAGGCGCGTGAAGATGTCCGCGATCTCGTCGGCGTCGATCTTCACGCCGATGATGCGGTTGGCGCGCGACACGCGCATCTTCACCGGTGCGCGCTGCGGCAGGTTCACCGCCTGGTCGTCGACCGGGCCGGCCTTGCCGCCGCAGATCTCGAGAATCAGCTGCGTGATGCGCTCGACGTGCTCGACGGTCGTCGCATAGTCGACGCCGCGCTCGAAGCGATGGGCCGCATCGGTCGAGAAGTTGTACTTGCGCGCACGGCCGCGGATGCTGTCCGGCCACCAGAACGCGGCTTCCAGGTAGATGTTGGTCGTGTCGAGCGTGACGGCCGTGCTGTCGCCGCCCATGATGCCCGCGAGGCTTTCGACCTGACGGTCGTCCGAAATCACGCCAACCGTTTCGTCGAGTTCGACCGTGTTGCCGTTCAGCAGCTTCAGCGACTCGCCGCGCTTGCCCCAGCGCACCTCGATGCCGCCGTGGATCTTGTCCAGATCGAACACGTGCGACGGACGGCCGAGCTCGAACATCACGTAGTTCGAGATATCGACGAGCGCCGACACGCTGCGCTGGCCCGATCGCTCGAGGCGCTCGACCATCCATTGCGGCGTCTTCGCATGCGCGTTCACGCCGCGGATCACGCGACCCGAGAAGCGGCCGCACAGATCGGGCGCAGCGATGCGCACGGGGAGCGTCTCGTCGAGCTCGACGCGCACCGGACGGATGTCGACCGGCGTCAGCGGAGCGCCGGTGATCGCGGCCGTCTCGCGCGCGATGCCGAACACCGACAGGCAGTCGGCCTTGTTCGGTGTCAGCTTGATTTCGAAGATCGTGTCGTCGAGATTGAGCGTGTCGCGGATGTCCTGGCCAACTGGCGTGTCTTGCGGCAGGATCAGCAGGCCGCTGTGGTCCTCGGACAGCTTCAGCTCGCGCGCCGAGCACAGCATCCCCTGGCTCTCCACGCCGCGCAGCTTCGACAGCTTGATCGCGAACGGCTTGCCGCCCTCTTCTGCCGGCGGCAGTTCCGCGCCGACCAGCGCGACCGGCACCTTGATGCCGGGCGCCACGTTGGGTGCGCCGCACACGATATTCAGCGTCGCGCCGGTGCCGGCGTCGACCTGGCAGACATTGAGCTTGTCCGCATCCGGATGCTTGACGACTTCGAGCACGCGACCGACGACGATCTTCGACGTCGGCGGCGCAGCCTTGCTCAGCGATTCGACTTCGAGCCCCGCCATCGTCAGCGCGTGCGACAGTTCGTCGGTCGTCAGCTGCGGGTCGACAAAGGTTCTCAACCAGGATTCAGGGAATTGCATGGATGTCTACGTTCGAAACAGGTTAGATCGACGCCCGGGCCCCGTCGGAAACGTCCGGCGGGGCGTGCGCGGGCACATGTCGGCGCGGCGCTTGCGTTAGGCGAACTGGCGCAGGAAACGCAGATCGTTCTCGAAGAACAGCCGGAGATCCTGGACGCCGTAGCGCAGCATCGTCAGGCGCTCGAGGCCGCTGCCGAACGCGAAGCCGATGTAGCGCTCGGGATCGAGGCCCATGTTGCGGATCACGGTCGGATGCACCTGCCCCGAGCCGGAGATCTCGAGCCATTTGCCGGCGTTCTTGCCGTGCTCGAACATCATGTCGATCTCGGCCGACGGTTCCGTGAACGGGAAATACGACGGACGGAAGCGCACGAGGATGTCGTCGCGCTCGAAGAATTTCTTCAGGAAATCGGTATAGACGCCCTTGAGGTCGGCGAAGCTGATGTTTTCGTCGATCCACAGCCCCTCGACCTGATTGAACATCGGCGAGTGGGTCGCATCGCTGTCGACGCGATACGTGCGGCCCGGCGCGATCACCTTGATCGGCGGACGGTTCATGCGCGCGTAACGCACCTGCATCGGGCTCGTGTGCGTTCGCAGCAGCAGCTGGCGGCCGTCGGCATCCTTGCCTTCGACGTAGAAGGTGTCCTGCATCGAACGCGCCGGATGGTTCTCCGGGCTGTTCAGCGACGTGAAGTTGTACCAGTCGGTCTCGATTTCGGGACCGTCGGCCACGTCGAAGCCGATCGAGCGGAAAATCTGTTCGACGCGCTCCCAGGTGCGCATCACGGGGTGCAGGCTGCCTGCACCGGCGCCGCGGCCCGGCAGCGTGACGTCGATTGCCTCGGCCGCGAGGCGCTGGTTCAGCAGCGCGTCGGCGAGCGCCTGGCGACGTGCGGTCAGCGCGGCTTCAACCTGCTGCTTCACGACGTTGATGCGTGCGCCTTCGGTCTTGCGTGCTTCGGGATCGAGCTTGCCGAGGCCCTTGAGCAACTCGGTCAGCGCACCCGACTTGCCGAGAAATCGTGCTTTCTCGTTTTCGAGCGTGGTGATGTCGGCAGCCTGTTCGAAGGACTGCTGCGCGTCGGCGACAATCTGGTCCAGATCCATAGATCCCATCATTTCCAACGTCATTCGATCTTGGCGTGCGAAATCGCCCACCAAACAAAAAAGGGGCTCGGAAGAGCCCCGTTTTCGCTGCAGCGGCCGAGACTACCGGAACGTCGCTGCAACTAACCACGCAGTGCTAATTTCGCAATTAGGCTGCAACGGCGGCTTTCACCTGCTTGACGATCGCAGCAAAAGCAGCCTTGTCGAACACCGCCATGTCGGCCAGGACCTTACGGTCGAGTTCGATCGACGCCTTCTTCAGGCCGTTGATGAACACGCTGTAGGTCATGTCGTGCTGGCGAACTGCCGCGTTGATACGCGTGATCCACAGTGCGCGGAACACACGCTTCTTGTTGCGGCGATCGCGGTACGCGTACTGACCAGCCCGCATCACCGCCTGCTTGGCGATGCGGTAGACGTTATTGCGACGGCCGCGATAACCCTTGGCCAGGTTGATGATCTTCTTGTGGCGGGCCCGTGCGGTTACCCCACGTTTGACTCGAGGCATGTTTCTCTCCTTAGAGTATCAGTTGAGGGGTTACGCGAACGGCAGCATCGCGCGGACGGAGTTCAGATCGGAATCATGAACTGCCGTTGCGCCGCGCAGGTGACGCTTGTTCTTCGTGGTTTTCTTGGTCAGGATGTGACGCTTGAAGGCTTGACCGCGCTTGACGGTACCGCCCGGACGCACCACGAAGCGCTTTGCAGCACTCTTCTTGGTCTTCATCTTAGGCATGACGAACAACTCCAGTTTATTAGATGGCGATGGGTGTGCGGTTGGCTTGCGCCCTTGACCCGCCCTTCGAAACCCAGTCCACTTGTGTACGGCGAACCGCTTGCGCAGCCGCCGTCATTGCTGGCACGTCGCCCTGACCGGGCAACGCGCCGAACCACTGTCGAACCTGCGCGGCAAGCGCGCGGGCCCGTTACTTCTTTTTCTTCGGCGAGAGCACCATGATCATCTGGCGCCCTTCCATCTTCGGCATCTGCTCGACCTGGCCGACTTCCTCGAGATCCGTGCGCAGACGCTCAAGCATCCGCATACCGATCTCCTGGTGAGCCATTTCGCGACCGCGGAAACGCAACGTGATCTTCGTCTTGTCGCCCTCTTCGAGGAAGCGCACGAGGTTGCGAAGCTTGACGTTGTAGTCACCGTCATCGGTACCCGGGCGGAACTTGACTTCCTTGACCTGGATGACCTTCTGCTTCAGCTTCGCTTCGTGCTGCTTCTTCGATTCCTGGTACTTGAACTTGCCGTAATCCATCAGACGGCAAACCGGGGGAACCGCTTGCGGCGCGATTTCCACCAGGTCAACATCCAGTTCTTCCGATTTACGGAAAGCATCAGCGAGTTTTACGATACCGAGCGGTTCGTTCTCGAGCCCGACCAGACGCACTTCCGGCGCAGTGATTTCACCGTTGATGCGATGCGACGACTTATCAGTAGCGATGTTACGTTTCCTCTAAAAATTAAAAAAACGAGCCGCGCTGCCAGGGCGGTTACTTGAACGAGCGCAGGTCTTCCTGCAGACGCTCAACGAAGGCTTCGACCGGCATAACGCCAAGGTCGACGCCGCCACGGGCACGCACGGCTACCGTTTGCGCATCACGCTCCTTATCACCCACGACGAGGAGATAAGGCACCTTTTCCAGCGTGTGCTCGCGTATTTTATAGCTAATCTTCTCGTTGCGCAAATCGGCCGCCACTCTAACCCCTTGTTTTTGCAACGTTTGGGCCAGAGATTGTGCATATTCGGCCTGACTTTCGGCGATATTGAGCACAATTGCCTGGAACGGCGCGAGCCAGGCCGGCATCGCGCCGGCATGGTGCTCGATCAGAATCCCCAGGAATCGCTCCATCGAACCGACGATCGCACGGTGCAGCATCACGGGCCGGCGGCGACTGTTGTCTTCAGCGACGTACTCGGCGCCGAGGCGCTCCGGCAGCACCATGTCGAGCTGCAGCGTGCCGCACTGCCACGAGCGGCCGAGCGCATCCTTGATGTGGTATTCGATCTTCGGGCCATAGAACGCACCCTCGCCCGGCAGCTCTTCCCACGACAGGCCGCACGCCGTCAGCGCGTCGCGCAGGCCCTGCTCGGCGCGATCCCACGTTTCGTCGGTGCCCGCACGCTGGTCAGGGCGCAGCGACAGCTTGATGTCGATGTGCTCGAACCCGAAATCCTTGTACACGCTCATCGCCAGCGTGTTGAACGCGATCGATTCGGAAATGAACTGCTCTTCCGTACAGAAGATGTGCGCATCGTCCTGCACGAAGCCGCGCACGCGCATCAGGCCATGCAGCGCGCCCGACGCTTCGTTGCGATGGCACGAACCGAATTCCGCGTAGCGCAGCGGCAGGTCGCGATACGAGCGCAGGCCGTGCTTGAACACCTGGACGTGACCCGGGCAGTTCATCGGCTTGATCGCGTAGTCGCGCTTCTCCGACTCCGTCGTGAACATGTTCTCGCGGTAGTTCTGCCAGTGGCCCGACGCTTCCCACAGCGAGCGGTCCATGATCATCGGCGTCTTGATCTCGAGATAGCCGGCGTCGTTCACGCGGCGGCGCATGTACTGCTCGACCTGCTGCCACAGCGCCCAGCCCTTCGGATGCCAGAACACCATGCCCGGCGACTCTTCCTGCATGTGGAACAGGTCGAGCTGCTTGCCGAGCTTGCGGTGGTCGCGCTTTTCCGCTTCCTCGAGCATGTGCAGGTATTGATCCTGGTCTTCCTTCTTCGTCCAGGCGGTACCGTAGATGCGCTGCAGCTGCTCGTTCTTCGAGTCGCCGCGCCAGTACGCGCCCGCGACCTTCATCAGCTTGAAGACCTTCAGCTTGCCGGTCGACGGCACGTGCGGGCCGCGGCACAGGTCGGTGAAGCCGCCGTGCGAGTACAGCTTGATTTCGTCGCTTTGCGGAATCGATTCGATGATCTCGGCCTTGTACTTCTCGCCGAGGCTGCGGAAATAGCCAGCCGCCTCGTCGCGCGACACGACGCGGCGCGTGACCGGCTCATCCTTCTTCACGAGTTCCTGCATGCGCTTTTCGATCTTTTCCAGATCTTCCGGCGTAAACGGACGGTTGTACGAGAAGTCGTAGTAGAAGCCGTTGTCGATCACCGGACCGATCGTCACCTGCGCATCCGGATACAGATCCTTCACAGCGTACGCGAGCAAGTGCGCGGTCGAGTGACGGATGATGTCGAGACCGTCGGCGTCCTTGTCCGTGACGATCGCGAGCGATGCGTCGCGATCGATCACCGTGGACGTATCGACGAGTTCGCCGTCGAGCTTGCCACCAAGCGCAGCCTTCGCAAGGCCGGGACCGATCGAGGCTGCAACCTCGGCAACTGTCACCGGATGCTCGTATTGTCGAACTGAGCCGTCAGGCAAGCGTATCGAAACCATAGCAATCTCCGTGATGCCGACAGTGGGCGGCAAACCAGGCACGCGATATAAAAGTCACGCGCGAAAATTTCGCGACAAAAAAAATGCGGCCCCGCTTTCGAGGGGCCGCATTCGATACTTCACTCAAACTGAAAGGGCGAAAACGTTCCTCGACTAGCGTCGCTCCGAAAAGGTTTCGGTCAACGTTCGCGGTGTCATAACCGTATTCGCCTTGTTCGCGTTGAGTTATTTACTGCATCGAACACCCGGAAACCGGGCATTCTCAATTCGTTGGTAGGCTCGATTGGACTCGAACCAACGACCCCCACCATGTCAAGGTGGTGCTCTAACCAGCTGAGCTACGAGCCTAGAGAAGCTAAGATTATATGGAGTTGACGCACGCTTGGCAAGTGTTTTTATGCGGTCGCAGCAAAATAACCGAGCTCCAACCCCATTACGGGAGCGTCACGCCTTGCGCCCCGCCCGCACGACGCCCGTCACTTCACCGAGCAGCGTGCACGCACGCTGCACCTGTGCCGAATTCGTCACCTCGACCGTGAACTGCATGAATGCCGCATTGCGGCGGCTCTGCGTCTTCACGCCCACCACGTTCATCTTCTCGCGCGCGAACACTTCGGAGATGTCGCGCAGCAATCCCTGCCGGTCGCTCGCCTCGATCATCAGGTCGACCGGATAGACGGACGCACCGCGTCCGCCCAGCACGTCGGCCGACCAGGTCGTCTGCAGCACGCGCTCCGGCGCGCGCTCGACCATCCGCCGGAACGTCGGACAGTCGCTGCGATGGATCGACATCCCCTTGCCGCGCGTCACGAAACCGCTGATCGGGTCGGGCGGCGCCGGACGGCAGCAGCGCGCAAGCTGGGTCAGCAGTGCATCGACGCCCACCACCAGCACGCCGGTCGACGCGCCGTGCGCGACGCTCGCCCCGCTGCTGCGCTTCTCGAAATCGGCGGGTGCCTCAGGCGCATGTTCGGGCGGCGGCGCATCGGAGAGCGCGTGCTCGACGTTGCGCAGGCTGAACTCTTCCTTGCCGACGACCGAGAACAATTCCTCGGGCGACTTGAAGCCGAGCTTCGTGGCGAGGTTGTCGAGGTTGACCGACGTCTTGCCCTCGCGCTGCAGCGTCTTTTCGACGAGCGCGCGGCCATGCGCGATGTTCTCTTCCTGCTCGATCGAGTTGAACCACGCACGCACCTTCTGTCGCGCGCGCGGGCTCTTCAGATAACCGAGCTGCAGGTTCAGCCAGTCGCGTGACGGCCCGCCCTCCTTCACCGCGACGATCTCGACCGTCTGGCCGTTCGCGAGCGACGTATTCAGCGGCACCATCACGCCGTCGACGCGCGCGCCGCGGCAACGATGGCCGAGCTCGCTGTGCAGGTGGTAGGCGAAATCGACCGGCGTCGCGCCCTGCGGCAGCGCGATCACGCGCGCCTGCGGCGTCAGCACGTAGATGTGGTCGTCGTCGAGCGACGTCTCGCGCAACTGCGCCCACGCCTTGTCGCCGGACACTTCGGCGCCGTCCTCGACGTCGTCCTTCCACGCGAGCAGCTGGCGCAGCCAGGCGATCTTCTCGTCGTACTTGTCGCTCGCCGAGAACTGACCGCCATAACCGCGCGCGCCCGCTTCCTTGTAGCGCCAGTGCGCGGCGACGCCATACTCGGCAAACCGGTGCATGTCCTGCGTGCGGATCTGCACTTCGAACGCACGGCCGTCGTCGCCGATCACGACCGTATGCAGCGACTTGTAGCCGTTCGGCTTCGGCCTCGAGATGTAGTCGTCGAATTCCTTCGGCACCGGCTGCCACAGGTGATGCACGATGCCGAGCACCGCGTAGCAATCCTTGATGTCAGGCACGATCACGCGGAATGCGCGCACGTCGTACAGCTCGGAGAAATCGAGCTCCTTGCCGCGCATCTTGCGCCAGATGCTGTAGATGTGCTTGGGCCGCCCGCTCACGTCGGCCGGGATGTGCGCTTCCGCCAGCTCGTGCTGCAACCGCTCGATCGCCTCCGCAACGTACGCCTCGCGTTCGATGCGCTTCTCGTCGAGCAGTTTGGCGATGCGTTTGTACGTGACCGGATCCTCGAAGCGGAACGCGAGATCCTCGAGCTCCCACTTCAGTTGCCAGATGCCGAGACGGTTCGCGAGCGGCGCGTAGATCTCGAGCGTCTCGCGCGCGACGTCGGGCGGCGGATCGATCTTCGCTGCCGCGTAGTAACGCAGCGACTGCAGCCGCGACGCAAGCCGGATCAGCACTACGCGGATGTCCTGCGCGAACGCGAGCAGCATCTTGCGCAGCGCCTCGATCTGCGTGCGCCGCTCTTCCGCTGCGTCGCGCCCGGTGTCGGGCTTCGCATTCTGCGCGGCGCGCAGGCTGACGGTGCCGAGCCGCAGCAGCTTGCGCACGTCGGCCACGAGCCGCGCGACCTCTTCGCCGAACCGCTCGGTCAGCTCGCGCCCGGGATCGCTCAGATGCGGCGTCAGCACGAACAGCGCGGCCGCCTGCATCGCGTGCGGATCGACGTTCAGCGTACGCATGATCGACGCCGTGCCCGCCGAGTGATCGGCGAGCAGCTCGCCCGACGACAGGCGCGCGTCGCCGGCCCGCTCGCGCACGAACGCGAGCACGTCGTCGAACGACGGCGCAGCGACGGAAGAAGCGGAAACGGACTCGGTCATCGCACGGCCTGGCGTATTGCGGTCATCGTGGTGCTTCGCTCAGCTCCGCTGCGCGGCGACGACGACGATCTCGACGAGCAGCGCCGGATCCGCGAGCTTCGCCTCGACGGTGGCGCGCGGCGGCGTGTTGCCCTGCGCGACCCACGCGTCCCACTCCGCGTTCATGCCTTCGAAGTTCGCGAGATCCGAAATGTAGATCTGCACCGACAGCAGATGCGCCTTGTCGCTGTTCGCTTCGGCGAGCAGGCGGTCGATGTGGCCGAGCACTTCGCGCGTCTGGCCCTTGATGTCCTGGGTGGTGTCTTCGGCGATCTGGCCGGCCAGATACACGGTACCGTTGTGGATCGCGGTTTCGGAGAGACGGGCCCCGACGTGGTGACGAATGACTGCCATGGAATGTTCCGGTCGTATGAGTGGGTGAAGAGTCGGCGACGACGCGGCCCGCGTGCCGCCGAACCGAATATTATGACGCGTTTATGCAACGCCTTCGACGAAAAACCGGCGTGCGAGCGCAATCTGGTCGGCACGGGTGAACGCCGGCGCATGACCCGCGCCCGGAATCTCGACCCGCGCCACATGCCGGCCGCGGCGCACCATCTCGGCGACGGTGTCGCGCGACAGCAGGTCGGAGCTTTCACCCCGCACGACGAGCAGCGACGCGTCCGTCGTCTCGATCGCGCGCCACAGCGCGGCCTCGCCGAGCGCGGCCAGTTCGGGCGTGGTCGCCTTGAACGGTTCGGCAATGCGCGGATCGTAGCGCATCGTCCAGTCGCCCTCGGGCAGTTCGCGCAGCAACGGCGCGTTGATCTCGCGCCACTCGTCGCCGGACAGCGCGCCGAACGGCAGCGACAGCGACGTCAGGTAGTCGATGCCTTCCTGCTCGGTCGCGAAGCGCGGCTGCACGCCGAGGTATTCGCCGATGCGCGTCAGCGAATCGGGCTCGATGCGCGGGCCGACGTCGTTGACGATCATCCGGCGCAGCGGCGAACCGGACAACCCGGCGAGCGCCATCCCGATCAGCCCGCCCATCGACGTGCCGAACCAGTCGACCGATTCGACGTCGAGCCGCGCGATCAGCGTCACCATGTCGGCCACATATTGCGGAATCGCGTAAAGCCGCGGGTCGGCGAGCCAGTCGGAGCGGCCGCGCCCGACGACGTCGGGGCAAACGACGCGATACGTATCGGACAGCGCGGCGGCAAGCCGGTCAAAATCGCGCCCCGAACGGGTCAGGCCGTGCACGCAGACCAGCACGCGCGGATTGGCGGGATCGCCCCATTCGGTATAGGCGACGTGGTGAAGGCCGGCGACGCTTGCACATTGCACGCGCCGCTGACGGGGAACCGGAGGATTCGCTGAGGTTGTTGGCATCGTTGGCATCCTGTCGAACGGGGGCGGCACGGCGGGACATCGCTTGTGTCCGCTTGTGCCGCCCGATGCAAACGATTGTAAACCGCTTCGCTCAGGCGAGTCGGCGCAACCGGGACGCGGATGCGCCGTTCACCCGCCACCAATGACAAACGCCCCGCGTGCCGTCGTCCGGCATGCGGGGCGCCGCAACCGCGCTCGCGCGCGGCGAACTTACGCGACCGCGCTCACATCGAGCGGCGCGCCGGTCTTCGTCTGGATTTCTTCCGCGCTGACACCGTCGGCAAGCTCGAGCACCTTCAGGCCGTCCGGCGTCACTTCGATCACGCCGAGATCGGTGATGATCAGGTCGACCACGCCGACACCCGTCAGCGGCAGGTTGCATTCGTCGAGAATCTTGTGCTGGTCGCCCTTCGCGACATGCTCCATCAGCACGACGACGCGCTTCACGCCCGCGACGAGATCCATCGCACCGCCCATCCCCTTGATCATCTTGCCGGGGATCATCCAGTTCGCGAGGTCGCCCTTCTTGCTGACCTGCATCGCGCCGAGGATCGCGAGGTTGATGTGGCCACCGCGGATCATCGCGAACGAATCGGCCGACGAGAAGATCGACGAGCCCGGCAGCGTCGTGACGGTCTGCTTGCCGGCGTTGATCAGGTCGGCGTCGACTTCGTCCTCGGTCGGCGACGGGCCGATACCGAGCAGGCCGTTCTCCGACTGCAGCCAGACTTCGACACCTTCCGGCACGTGGTTCGCGACGAGCGTCGGCAAGCCGATGCCGAGGTTCACGTAGAAGCCGTCCTGCAGTTCCTTCGCCGCGCGCGCGGCCATCTGGTCACGATTCCAGGCCATGTCAGTCTCCTTTCGCGCGTACGACGCGTTGTTCGATGCGTTTTTCAGGCGTCGCGTTCAGCACGATGCGCTGCACGAAGATCCCCGGCGTATGGACCTGGTCCGGATCGAGTTCGCCGTTCTCGACGATCTCCTCGACTTCCGCCACGGTGATCTTGCCCGCCATCGCACACATCGGGTTGAAGTTGCGCGCGGTGCGGCGATAGATCAGGTTGCCGGACTTGTCTGCTTTCCACGCCTTCACCAGCGCGACGTCGGCCGTCAGCGACGGCTCGAGCACGTACTGGCGATCGCCGAACTGGCGCGTTTCCTTGCCTTCCGCGATCACGGTGCCGTAGCCCGTGTTCGTGAAGAACGCGGGGATGCCGGCACCGCCCGCACGCAGCTTCTCGGCGAGCGTGCCCTGCGGCGTGAATTCGAGCTCGAGTTCGCCGGCCAGGTACTGGCGCTCGAACTCCTTGTTCTCGCCGACGTACGACGAGATCATCTTCTTGATCTGGCGCGTTTCCAGCAGCAGGCCGAGACCGAAGCCGTCGACGCCCGCATTGTTGCTGATGCAGGTGATGCCCTTGACGGCGGAATCGCGCAGTGCCGCGATCAGCGCCTCGGGAATCCCGCACAGGCCGAAGCCGCCCACCGCGAAGGTCTGTCCGTCGCGGACGATCCCTTCCAGCGCGGCAGCCGCGCCAGGATAGACTTTGTTCATCTGTTTGTCCCTTCCTCTATGGAAACCAGCAAAACCGGTTCACGCGCCCATTGGGCCGCAAGCCCGCCGCATCATTCTATGCATGCACGGCGATGCCTGCGTCGAGGCGCGCTGTTTTTATATCGCGACAAACCGCCGCGAGATGCCTGAAAGGGTACGATGTGGCGCCGATGCGGCACAATACGCAAAAATACATAAGCATTTGCCTCCGCTTGCCTGCACCATGCCCGCTCTCGATTACCAGACTGCCTTTCACCTCGCGCCGCTCGGCCTCGTGATGTCGCGCGACCGCGTGATCGAGGACTGCAACGACGCGCTCGCGTCGATCTTCCGCTGCACGCGGGCCGACCTGATCGGGAAATCGTACGAGGTGCTCTATCCGTCGCCGGACGAATTCCAGCGGATCGGCGAACGTATCTCGCGCGTGATGATCGCGAACGGCACCTACGCCGATGACAGAATCATGAAACGCGCCGACGGCGAGCTGTTCTGGTGCCACGTCACGGGCCGCGCGCTCGACCGCACCGCGCCGCTCGCGGCCGGCGTGTGGACCTTCGAGGACCTGAGCGCGACACGCCGGGTCGCCGTGGAACTGACACCGCGCGAACGCGAGATCGCCGCACAGCTCGCCACTGGCAAGACCAGCAAGCAGATCGGGCGCGTGCTCGACATCAGTTCGCGCACCGTCGACATCTACCGCGCACGGCTGATGCGCAAGTACGGCACGAACAACACGCCGGAACTGCTGCAGCGCCTGCTCGGCCAGTAAACGGCGCCCCCGGAATGACGATCGGCCGCATGTCGCGGCCGATTCGGGGCTACCCGGAAATGACGACACCCCGGCGCCCGGGCGCCGGCTTCGCCGCCGCGGCGCTCAGTCGACCTTCTCCGCGAGCGCGCGCTCGACCGTATCGCGCAGCAATTGCGGCAGCGGCACCGACTTGCCGAGCGCATAGTCGACCCATACGCAGCGTGCGTGGCCGCGTGCATAGACGTGCTGCGGATCGTCCGCACGCCTGAGCTCGAAACCCGTGTCGAGGCTGCTGCGGCCCGGCTTCGCGGCCGACATCCTGGCGATCACGTCGCCCGGATAATGCAGTTGCTTCAGGAACTCCATCGACGCCGTGACGATCACGGGCCCCTGCCCCTCGCCGTTGCCGCCCGCGATGCCGAGCTCCTCGAACCACGAGATGCGGGCCTGCTCCATGTAACGGAAATAGACCGTGTTGTTCACGTGGCCGAACGCATCCATGTCACCCCAGCGGATCGGCATCGACATCTCAAAAACAGGGGAATAATCACTCATTGCAGTCTTCTTGGTTACTGAACGTCATCCACTCAGGCGAGGGCGAAGCCGTCGTCGGCGGAGATAATCGAGCCATTGATGAACTGCGACTCGTCGGCCGCGAGCAGCAACAACAGCCCGTCGAGATCCTGCGACTTGCCGACTCGCCGACGCGGCAGCATCGACTCCAGCTTCTGGCCCTGCTCGGTTTCCCACAGGTAATGATTGATTTCGGTATCGATATAGCCCGGACAGATCGCGTTGACGTTGATCCCGTGGCGGCCCCATTCGAGGGCCATCGCGCGCGTCATCTGCACGACCGCCGACTTGCTCATCGCATACAGTCCGATCTGCGGAAACACGCGCAGACCGGCCACCGACGCGATGTTGATGATCCGGTACGGCGGCTTGCCGTTGCCGTTCGAGCGCATCATCATCCGCTTCGCGACTTCCTGCGCGACGAAAAACGCGCCGCGCGTGTTGGTGTCGAACACGAACTCGAAATCGGCCGGCGTCACGTCGACGAGCTTCTGCATCGTCGAGACGCCCGAATTGTTCACCAGGATGTCGATCGTGCCGGCTTCCGTCTCCGCATGCGCAACGGCTGCCTTGATGCTCTGCACGTCGGTGACATCGAGCGACACGACATGCGCGGCACCGCCCTCCGCCTCGATCTCCGCGCGCAATTCCTTCAGGCGCTCGACACGGCGGCTCGCGAGCACGACCTTCGCACCCGCCTGCGACAGTACCTGCGCAAAGCGCTGTCCGAGGCCGCTCGACGCGCCCGTGACCAGCGCAACCTTGCCTTCCAGATTGATCGATCGACCCATTGCACATCCCCTTTCGATGTCGTTTCGCCGCAGCGGGCACCCTGTCCCACGCAGCATAACCCTAGCACAAAAAATAGAACGACCGTGCTAATCTATCCGCATGCTGTTGCGGCAAGCGTTTCGTTTCGCGGACAATACGCTCCCGAATAAAAGCATTCTAACGGTTAGAGGAACGCCAATGACCCCCGCAAGCCTCATCGAGCAATACGGCCCGCGCGAATCGATGGAATACGACGTCGTGATCGTCGGCGGCGGCCCCGCCGGGCTGTCTGCCGCGATCCGGCTCAAGCAGCTGGCTGCCGAGAAAGGCACCGAGATCGGCGTGTGCGTGCTCGAGAAGGGTTCCGAGATCGGCGCGCACATCCTGTCGGGCGCGGTGATGGATCCGCGCGCGATCAACGAACTGTTCCCCGACTGGAAGGAACGCGGCGCGCCGCTCGACGTCGAGGTGACGGAAGACCGCTTCCTGTTCCTGTCCGAGAAGAGCGCGGTCACGACGCCCAACTGGGCGCTGCCCGCCAACTTCCAGAACCACGGCAACTACGTGATTTCGCTGGGCAACGTCACGCGCTGGCTTGGGGCACAGGCCGAAGCGCTCGGCGTCGAGATCTTCCCGGGCTTCCCCGCTGCGGAGATTCTCTACAACGACGACGGCTCGGTGAAAGGCGTCGCGACCGGCAACATGGGCGTGGG
>NZ_JSZN01000013.1:0-61997 GCF_000801975.1 Burkholderia sp. A9
GCGACGCGGCCGCCGCCGCGGCCTGCTCGACGAGCGCCGCGTTCTGCTGGGTGACCGAATCCATCTGGCCGACCGCGCGATTGACCTGCTCGATGCCGGTCGACTGCTCGTCCGACGCAGCGCTGATCTCGCCCATGATGTCGGTCACGCGGCGCACGGCCTGCACGATCTCGTCCATCGTCGAGCCGGCGCGCGCGACGAGCGCCGACCCGCTTTCGACCTTCTCGGCCGAATCGCCGATCAGCTGCTTGATTTCCTTCGCCGCGCTCGCGCTGCGCTGCGCGAGCGAGCGCACTTCGCCCGCGACCACCGCGAAGCCGCGGCCCTGCTCGCCGGCCCGCGCGGCTTCGACTGCCGCGTTCAGCGCGAGGATGTTGGTCTGGAACGCGATGCCTTCGATCGTGCCGATGATGTCGACAACCTTGCCCGAGCTCGCCGCGATGTCCTGCATCGTCGACACGACCTGGCCGACCACGTCGCCGCCCTGCGTCGCGATGTCGGACGCATTCACCGCGAGCTGGCTCGCCTGGCGTGCGTTCTCCGCGTTCTGGCGCACGGTGCCGGTCAGCTGCTCCATGCTCGATGCGGTTTCCTGCAGCGACGCTGCCTGCTCCTCGGTGCGCTGCGACAGGTCGGTGTTACCGGTCGAGATCTCGCGCGCGCCGACGTCGATCGACTCGGTGCCGCGATGCACGGCCTGCACCATCGTCGTCACGGCGTCCTGCATCCGCTTGACGCCGCCGAACAGGCGGCCGATCTCGTTGGTGCTGAACACGTTGACTGGCTGCGTGAGATCGCCGCCGGCGATGCGCTCGAAGTGCGCGATCGCATCCTCGAGCGGCTTCACGATCAGCCCGCGCAACACGAAGCGGATCGCGATCACCATGACGAACGCGATCGCGATGCCGGCCGCAATCAGGCCGATCATCATCGAGATCTGCGACTGCGTCGCGGCCTGGCGTTCTTCCGCGCGCTTCTGCAGCGATGCGACCACGACCGAGGCGGCCTGGTCGTACGCGACGAACATCGGGCTGATCTTCGTGTCGGCGACCGCGTGGTACGCGGCCATGTCGCCCGCGCGCGCGGCCGCGAATTCCGGCTCGACGCCTTCCTTCACGATCGCCGTGTAGCGCGCGGTGAGTTCGTCGACGAGCGCCGGCTCGACGCCGAGCTTCGGCGTCGCCTGGAACGCCTGCCAGTTCTGGTTCGACTTCGCGTACAGCTCCTGCGCGCGGTCGAGCACCTTGGTGGCCTCGGCCGCGTTGCCGGCCTCGGTCAGCGAGCGGAAGCGGTCGAGCGACACGCGCGCGCGCAGCAGGTACGACGACGTGTCGTCGAGCGTGTGAATCGCCGGCAGGTCGACGTGCGCGATCTCGTCGAGCGAGCGGCTCGCGTGATTGAGCGCGTAGAGGCCGAGCCCGCCGACCGCGGCGGCCAGGCACACGAGGATGAGTCCGACCGCCGTCAGCGTCGTGCGGATCGACCAGTTATGCAACATTGCGAATTCTCCCGAAGTTCCTGCGCGCGCGGCGCGCTTACGCGCCGAGCGTCTCGATCAGCGCCATTTCCCGGCTCGACATCAGCTTCTCGATGTCCATCAGGATCAGCATCCGGCCGTCGACCGTGCCGAGGCCCGTCAGGTACTCGGTCGTCAGTGTCGCGCCGAATTCCGGCGCCGGCATGATCTGGTCGGTCTGCAGCGTCAGCACGTCCGATACGCCGTCGACCACCATCCCGACCACGCGGTTCGACACGTTCAGGATGATCACGACGGTCTGGTGGTCGTACTCGACGCGGCCGAGATGGAACTTGATCCGCATGTCGACGATCGGCACGATGATCCCGCGCAGGTTGATCACGCCCTTGATGAAGTCCGGGGCGTTCGCGATGCGCGTGACGCTGTCGTAGCCGCGGATTTCCTGCACCTTCAGGATGTCGATCCCGTATTCCTCGTCGCCGAGCGTGAAGACGAGGAATTCCTGGCCCGTCGCATCGCCCTGCTCCGCGTCGCGGCGGCTGGTTGCCGCGTTCGCCGCGGCCGGATTGATCATTTGGACTTCAGCAGACACGTTTGCCCCCAATCGGTTGAATGGCGAAAGTCAGAAGATCGCGAGCTCGGCGCCGGCTCGGGCGCCGTGCGTCGCACGGGTTTCGCGGTTCAGCGCCGCGACGTCGACGATCAACGCGACGCTGCCGTCGCCGAGGATGGTCGCCGCCGAGATGCCGTGTACCTTGCGGTAATTGGTTTCGAGGTTCTTCACGACCACCTGCTGCTGGCCGACCAGCTCGTCGATCAGCATCGCGAAGCGGCGCCCCTCGGTTTCCATGATCGTGACGATCCCCTGGGTCGGGTCGGTGCGCGCGTCCTCGACCGAGAACACCTCATGCAGCGCGACGAGCGGCAGGTATTCGCCGCGCACGCGCACCACGCGCTCGCCGTTGCCGACCGTGTAGATGTCGTCGATCGACGGCTGCAGCGACTCCATCACGAAGTTCAGCGGCAGGATGAAGATCTCGCTGCCGACCTTCACCGACATCCCGTCGAGGATCGCGAGCGTGAGCGGCAGCACGATCCGCGTGGTCGTGCCGCGGCCGGCCTGCGACGTGATCTCGACATGGCCGCCCATCGACTGGATGTTGCGCTTCACGACGTCCATCCCGACGCCGCGCCCCGACACGTCGGTCACGGTCTCGGCGGTCGAGAAGCCCGGCGCGAAGATCAGGTTCCACACTTCTTCGTCGCTGATGTTGTCGGACACCTGCATGCCCTGCTTCGCGGCCTTCGCGAGGATCCGCTCGCGGTTCAGGCCCGCGCCGTCGTCGCTGACCTCGATCACGATGTTGCCGCCGTGATGCGCGGCCGACAGCACGAGCTGGCCGACCCCGTCCTTGCCGGCGGCGACGCGCTTGTCGACCGTCTCGATTCCGTGGTCGAGGCTGTTGCGCACGAGGTGCGTGAGCGGATCGATGATCCGCTCGATCAGGCTCTTGTCGAGCTCGGTCGCCTGGCCGAACGTGACCAGCTCGACCTGCTTGCCGAGCTTGCCGGCGAGATCGCGCACGAGCCGCGGGAAGCGGCTGAACACGTAGTCCATCGGCATCATGCGGATCGACATCACCGCTTCCTGCAGGTCGCGCGCGTTGCGCTCGAGCTGCGCCATCCCGTTGAACAGGCGATCGTGCAGCGCCGGATCGAACGCGCTCGCCGTTTCCGCGAGCATCGCCTGCGTGATCACGAGTTCGCCGACCAGGTTGATCAGCTGGTCGACCTTCTCGACGCCGACGCGGATCGAGCTGCCTTCGGCGCCCGATGCGGCGCCGGCGGCCGGCCGCGGACGCTTGTCGTCGTGGTGCGCGGCAGCCTGGGCTGGCTGCCCGGCGGGTTCGGCGTGCGGTTGCGGCGCCGGTTGCGCGGCGGCGGTCGGCTGCGCGTGCGCTTGCGGTACGGCGGCAGCCGGTGCGGCACCGGCTGCCTCGGCGAATACCTCGACCCGCGCGGCCGGTTCGGGCGCCGCGACCGGCTCGGCGGCGGCCGGCGCGGCGGCAGGCGCCGCCGGCGCGGTGCCGCGCGCAATGCGGATCTGGCTGTCGTCGATCACGAAGCAGCACACGGCGACGATGTCGTCGGACGGCACGTCCGATTCGAGCCACAGCGTCAGGTCGGCGCCCGCTTCCTCGCGGCCGACGACCCGGCCCAGATTGCCGAGTTCCTCGGCGAGCAGCGCCTGGTCCTTCGCGTCGACGCCGACGAGCGTGATCTTCAGGTGCGGGCCGTCCGCGCCGCCGTCGGCCGCCGGATGGGCGGCCGCGACGGCCTGCTCGACCACGTGGTCGGGCGCGCGATCGCCGCCGGCGACGGGTGCCGGCGCCGGTTCAGCGACAACGGGTGCGGCAGGCGCAGCATCGACGACCGCGGGCGCACCCGCGCCGCTCTCGGCCTTCAGGCGTTCGAGCTTCGCACAGATCGTCGCGGCGGCCGCCGCGTCGGGCTCGGCGCTCGCACGGTAGTCGACCAACTGGTCGGACAGCACGTCCTTGGTCTCGAGGAATGCGTCGACCATTTCCTTGGTCAGCGTCAGCTCGTGATTGCGCGCACGGTCGAGCAGCGATTCGAGGATGTGAGTCGTCTCGGTCAGCGCGGAAAAACCGAACGTCGCCGCGCCGCCCTTGATCGAATGCGCAGCGCGGAAGATCGCCGCCAGGTCCTCGGGGTCGGGCGAGCCGACGTCGAGGTTCAGCAGCAACTGCTCCATCTGCGCGAGCAGCTCGTCCGCTTCATCGAAAAAGGTCTGGTAGAACTGCGTGATGTCGAGAGTCATGCCCGGTCACCGGTTGGATTCGTCGCGTTCATGTCAGGAAGCTGCCGGCTCGGACAGCGTCGCGACCAGGTCGACCAGCACGGTCGGGTCGATCGGCTTTTCGATCCAGCCGGTCGCGCCTGCGTCGCGCGCGGCGTCCTTGAAGGCGTCGCTGCCTTCGGTCGTCAGCACGAGGATCGGCGTGTCGGCGTACGCGCTCAGCTTGCGCAGCGCGGCGATCACCTCGAGCCCGTTCTTGCGCGGCATGTTCTGGTCGGTCAGCACCAGGTCGTACGGCACGGTGGCCGCCATGTCGAAGCCGGCTTCGCCGTCCGGCGCCACCGTCACGTCGTAGCCGGCCTGCGCAAGCGTCGCCTGCAGCAGCGCACGCATGGTCGCGGAGTCGTCGATGGCGAGAATGGTTCGGATCATGTCTGTCTCGGAATCTGGGAAACGTCAGGGTTTCGGTGCCACGGCGACGGCGCTCGCGAGCGCCGGTTGCGCGGCCGGCGACGGGCCGCCGAGCTGCTGGGCCAGCAGCTTCGAGCCCGCCGCGTCGGCCGACAGCGTCGTGGTCGTCGCGTCGTCGCGCATCAGCGCGTCTTCGGATTTGCGGTTCAGCACGATCACGCTGATCCGGCGGTTTTCCGGGTCGAGCGGATCGGCCTTGTTCAGGTTCTGCGTCGACGCGAGGCCGAGCACGCGCAGCACCTTCTCCTCGTCCATGCCGCCCGCGATCAGCTCGCGGCGCGACGCATTCGCGCGGTCGGCCGACAGCTCCCAGTTGCTGTAGCCGCCTTCGCCGCCCGCGTAAGGCACCGCGTCGGTGTGGCCCTGCACGATGATCCGGTTCGGCACGTCGTTCAGCGTCTTGCCGATCTCGCGCAGGATGTCGCGCATGTACGGCTCGACGTGGTCGCTCGACATCGCGAACATCGGCCGCTTCTGCGTATCGACGATCTCGATGCGCAGCCCCATCAGCGTCGAATCGATGCGGATCTGCTGCTTGAACTGGCGCAGCGTCGGGTTCGCCTCGATCGCGGCCATCAGCTTGATCTGCAGGTCGTGCAGGCGCGCCTGCTCTTGCCGCTCGAGCGCGCCTTGCGCCTGCGAGTGCGACTTCTCGTCGACCGGCTTCGCGACGCGCTCGGCGAGCGGCGTCGTGCCGTCGGTGCGGCGCAGCGTGCCCGCGTCGGCGCTCGACAGGTCGCGGCCTCCGCCGTTGATGATGCTCGAGTCCTGCGAGCTGCGATCGCCGTTGCCGAACAGCGCGGCCTTCAGCGGCGTGTTGAAGTACTCGGCGATCCCCTTCAGTTGCACCGGCGTGACCGAGCTCAGCAGCCACATCAGCAGGAAGAACGCCATCATCGCGGTCATGAAGTCCGCGTACGCGAGCTTCCATGCGCCGCCATGGTGGCCCTTCTTCTGCGGGGCCACCCGTTTCACGACGATCGCGCGGTCCTTGTTCTTGCTCATCGAACGCTCCGCGTCACTTCGCCTTCACGCGGCGCACATGCTCTTCGAGCTCGGTGAACGACGGACGCTCGGTCGAGAACAGCACCTTGCGGCCGAACTCGACCGCGATCGCCGGCGCATAGCCGTTCAGGCTCGCGAGGATCGTCACCTTGATGCACTGGAACATCTTGGTCGACTCGGCGACGCGCTGCTCGGCGAGGCTCGCGAGCGGCCCGATCAGCCCGTACGACAGCAGAATCCCGAGGAACGTGCCGACCAGCGCCTCCGCGATCATCGCGCCGAGCACCGCGGGCGGCTTGTCGGCCGACGCCATCGTGTGCACGACGCCCATCACCGCCGCGACGATCCCGAACGCCGGCATCGCGTCGCCGACGCGCATCAGCGCATGCGCGGGGCCTTCGCCTTCCGCGTGGTGCGTCTCGATCTCCTCGTCCATCAGGCTCTCGATCTCGAACGCGTTCATGTTGCCGCCCACCATCAGGCGCAGGTAGTCGGTCAGGAATTCGACGATGTGGCGATCCGCGAGGATCTTCGGGTACTGGGTAAAGATCGGGCTCTTGTCCGGATCGTCGATGTCGGCCTCGAGCGTCAGCGTGCCTTCCTTGCGCGCCTTCGCGAGCAGCACGTACAGGAGCGCCATCAGCTCCATATAGACGTCCTTGGTGTACTTCGAGCCCTTGAAGAGCGTCGGCAGCACGCGCAGCGTCGCCTTGATGGTCTTCATGCCGTTGCCGAGGATGAACGCGCCGACACCCGCGCCGGCGATCATCAGGATCTCGAGCGGCTGGACCAATGCGCCCAGATGCCCGCCTGCCAGCGCGTAGCCGCCGAAGACGGACAACAGCGTCACGAGTGTTCCCACGATAATCAGCACTGCCTGTCCCTCACGAAAGACCGGCGGGGAGACCGCCGTTAATCAGGTTTACGGCAGTCGGCAGGAAAACTTTCGCGGTCGCGCCGCGACGGCACGGCGGTGTTTACCAGCAATCCCCGGCCGGTTCGCGCGGCCCGCGGCGACCGTTCGGCCCTACCCGGGCCACGCCCGGCGGCGCTCAGGCCGCGGCGGCGGACAGTTCGGCGCGCGCCGCGGCGGCCTTGCGGGTCTTGCCGGCGCGCGACGGCGGCTGGCACAGACCGCACACGAAACCTTGATGCGGATCATGCGCATGCGCGACGAAGTGACCGCCGCAGCGCGTGCACGGGGTCATCTGCAGCATCCCCGAGTCGAAGAAGCGCACCAGCGTCCATGCGCGGGTGAGACTCAGCGCGGCCTCGTCGCCGGACAGGTTCACGTGCTCCAGATAGAGCCGGTACGCCTTCACGATCGACTGGATCGGATCGCAGCGGCCGTGGTCCTGCATGAACCGGTAGATGTTGTAGAACAGCGACGAGTGGATGTTCGGCTGCCACGTCATGAACCAGTCGGTCGAGAACGGCAGCATCCCCTTCGGCGGCGACACGCCCTTCAGTTCCTTGTACAGCTTGATCAGGCGGTCGCGCGACAGGCTCGTCTCCGCCTCCAGCAGCTGCAGGCGGGCGCCCAGTTCGATCAGTTCGATCGCGAGGGTGATTTCCTTCACCTCGATCACGACGCTTTTGCTTGCCATGGTGAATAACCGTCCGCTTGACGTTGTTCGGATGAGTGGCCAATACGCTGCCCGCCGGCGCGGCGCGCCGGGACGAACGCAAGGCGGGGAAGGATCAGCGGACGCTTTCGACCGGCTGGCCGGCCATCAGGATGGCCGAGTGCGCGTGCGTGACGACGTCGCTGCGCCCTTTGTCGGCGAGCGAGGACAGCAGCGCGTGATCGTCGAAGCGAAATCGGCACAGCATCTGGTTCGACGCGGCAAGCTTCACGGTCTGGGCGAGCGTGAGGTTCGCGAGCACGTCGGCAAGTTCCTGGGAAACGCCCATGCGGAACATGCCCATCGCTTTGTCCTCCCGCAGCAGGCGCTGCGCGAGGAGGAGGTACGACAGGTTGACCTCTTTGATCTCACTGAGCATTTCGCTGGTGGCGCTCATGATTCCCCCGTTAAAGAGCTTTGCTTTGGCCTTGCATCTTATGAAAACGTTTGCTCGAACAGGGCGCTCTTGGCGTCCTTCGGCACGTTTATATTCTTACAGGGCGAATTCTGGCCAAACGGCATTTATGCCGGTATCAGCGAAGTGGCGTATGCCTTGCAGGATTTGTCTGTAAACCGTGTAGGAATTTTTCCGACAAGGCGAATTGAAAGGAAGCGAGTGAGGCGCGGATTCATCAGTGATGCGGTGTCGCATCGGGCGAATCCGGCGGAAGGCTGCCTGGCAAGGCCGCCGGCAAGTGAATCGGTAAAAATTATAGTGGTTTTTCACAATAGCGCAACAATAGTTGTGGCCATCTCGCTTTATGATTCCGGACCCTTTTTATCGGGGTTTTCGCGTATTTCAGCGTGTAACAAGCCTTAAGTGTTTGAAAAAACACTCGAACCCTCGAAGGCGATATCGATAATGGACTCCACTGGGCGACGGCGGGAGCCGTGCCGGCCCGCCCCGCAGCTTGCCGCCCGGCGTCCCGCGCACCCCGCCACGGACCCGGCCCCGCACCGTACGACGCGTGTGTCGGCGAGTTCCGCAACCTTGCAGGACCAGCACACGCCCTCGGGCATGCACGCTGGTCGTCACTGGAGAACGCCCATGCGTATTGCCCAGATCGCGCCGCTTTACGAAGCTGTCCCGCCGAAACTGTATGGCGGCACCGAGCGTGTCGTGTCCTACCTCACCGAGGCGCTCGTCGAGCTCGGCCACGACGTGACGTTGTTCGCCAGCGGCGACTCCGTCACGTCCGCCCGCCTCGAGGCGGCATGGCCGCGCGCACTGCGGCTCGACCCGTCGATTCGTGACTCGATGGCGCCCCATATGCGGCTGCTCGAGCAGGTCGCCCGCGTCGCGCACGAATTCGACGTGCTGCACTTCCACCTCGACTACTTGCCGTTCCCGCTGATGTCGCGTCTCGATACGCCGTACGTGACGACGCTGCACGGCCGCCTCGACCTGCCGGAACTGCAGCCCGTGTTCGACGCGTTCCCGGACGCACCGGTGGTGTCGATCTCGAACAACCAGCGCAAGCCGCTGCCGCAGGCTGCCTGGGCCGGCACCGTGTATCACGGGCTGCCCGACACGCTGCTCACGCCGCAACCGGACGTGAAGCCCGAATACCTGGCGTTCCTGGGCCGGATCTGCCCCGAAAAGCGTGTCGACACCGCGATCCGGATCGCCGCGCAAAGCGGGCTGCCGCTGAAGATCGCCGCGAAGGTCGACAAGGCCGACGCCGACTACTTCAAGGAAGTGATCGAGCCGCTGCTCGGCGAAGCGCACGTCGAATTCATCGGCGAGATCAACGAGGCGCAGAAGCCCGCGTTCCTGTCCGGCGCGAAGGCGCTGCTGTTCCCGATCGACTGGCCGGAGCCGTTCGGGCTGGTGATGATCGAGGCGATGGCATGCGGCACGCCGGTCATCGCGTTCAACCGCGGCTCGGTGCCGGAAGTGATCGAGGACGGCGTAACCGGCTTCATCGTCGAGGACGTGCAGGGCGCGGTCGGCGCGCTACACCGGATCGACAGCCTGTCGCGCGACGCCATCCGCGCGCGTTTCGATACGCGTTTCAGTTCGAAGGCGATGGCGCGGCGTTATGTCGAAACTTACGAATCGCTTTGCATGACGGCCAAGCAACCGGCCTTGCGCCGGGTCGCAGGCGCCTGACACCGAAATCCGCCGGGAAATATTCGGTAAAATTCGCGCCGAAATCCGCGCCAAAAACCAAAGAGCCGCATCGTCGATGCGGCTCTTTCTTTTTGTCCGGTCATTCGATCAGGAAACGATCGCGGTTTTTCCCGACGATCCAATTCGGCGGCTTGCCGCGACCGCTCCAGGTCGCACCCGACTTCGGATCGCGGTATTTCGGGGGCAGCGGCGCCTTCTTGGGCGGACGGCCGCGCCGCGCCCGGTCCGCGAAGCCCAGGTCCTGAGCCGTCAAGCCATACTCGGCAATCATCCGTTGGACCTCGGCGATCACCGCCGCCACTTCCTGGCGACGCACATCATCCGCCTGGGCCTGCAGATCGGCGATCTGCGCCTTGAGTTTCGCGTATTGAGACATTTTTCGGCTCCCTTTATCCATGATGCGGTTCCGGCGAGTCCGGCCGGAACACCAACACCCGTTACGTCATCCGCCCTGCCGCCCTGCTCTTCAAAATTAATGCTGTCATCTTTAACCGATTCGGCTATATCGAGAATGCGGACTTATTCTAATAAAAGCCATTCGTCAGCCATTCAAATTTAACAATCGTTGACCCTCCCGAACCCGTTTCATTTCCTATAATCCAGACCAATTCCGGACGACGGAATAAATCAACCGGTCGTCCGCTTGTCACCCACACACTTGAACGAGGTCCTTACATGAATCTTTCTCAGCGTCTGGCTGCAGAGACATTCGGCACGTTCTGGCTGGTGCTCGGCGGGTGCGGCAGCGCCGTGCTGGCCGCCGCCTTTCCGGGCCTCGGCATCGGCTTTGCCGGCGTCGCACTTGCATTCGGCCTGACCGTGCTGACGATGGCATTCGCGATCGGCCATATTTCGGGCTGCCATTTGAATCCGGCGGTGAGCGTGGGCCTGACGGTCGCCGGCCGCTTCCCGGCACGCGATCTCGCGCCGTACATCGTCGCGCAGGTCGTCGGCGCGACGCTCGGTGCGTTCGTGCTGTACCTGATCGCGACCGGCAAGCCGGGCTTCGACGTCGTCGGCAGCGGCTTTGCGACGAACGGCTTCGGCGAGCGCTCGCCCGGCCACTACTCGCTCGGCGCGGCGTTCATCTGCGAAGTCGTGATGACGGGCTTCTTCCTGTTCGTGATTCTCGGCGCGACCGACAAGCGCGCGCCGGCCGGCTTCGCGCCGATCGCGATCGGACTGTGCCTGACGCTGATCCACCTGATCTCGATTCCGGTCACCAACACGTCGGTGAACCCGGCGCGCTCGACCGGCCCCGCGCTGTTCGTCGGCGGCGACGCGATCGGCCAGCTCTGGCTGTTCTGGGTCGCGCCGATCATCGGGGCGGCCATCGCAGGGATCATCTACCCGCTGATCGCAGGGCGCGACGATGCCGTCGGCCTGCTGCCCGCATCCGCTCGCACTATCGAATAAAACGCCACGGGGTGACGCGAGCAGAGCAGCGAGCCTCACGCTGTCCAACAACATCGAGGCAAGTGATTTCGACGGGCGCCATTGGCGCCCGTTTTTCATTTCCGCTCAGGAAGCGGCGACGTCGTCGAGGGTGTCCTCGAGCGCGAACAGCGCGCGCAAATGGCGGGCCACACCCGCGTCGAAGTTGTTGCCGATCCGCGGGATGTGCGGCAGGCGCGCGACCAGGTCGGGGTTCGCGTTGTTCATCATGAACGCGTGGCCGGCGGTTTCGAGCAGGTCGATGTCGTTCATGTTGTCGCCGAACGCGATGCAGTGGCCGGTGTCGACGCCGAGCCGCCCGAGCACCGCGCGCAGCGCCCGGCCCTTCGATACGTTCGCGGTCATCACTTCGAGACAGTCGGGCAGCGAGTACGTAACGTACAGCGCGTCGCCGAACTGCACGCGCATCTGCTCGGCGACCACCGCCAGATCGGCCGGCTCGCCGATGTACAGCACCTTCGCGATGTCCGCGCCGTCGTGCGCGGTCATGTCGATCACGTCGTAGCGGAAGCCTGAATCCTGGTGGAATTCGAGCAGGTGCGGCGCGTCGCGGTCGATCAGCCAGTTGCGGTCGGTGAACAGGTTGACGATCACGCGCCCGTGCGTGCCCGTCACGTCCGGCTGCACGAGGCCGCGGACGATCGCGGGATCGATGTCCTCCGCATGGATCGCCGTATCGTCCGGTGCATGCACGCGTGCACCATTCGACGTGATCAGGTACGGACGGATGCCGAGCACGTCGCGAATGCCGGCGACGTCCGCGTAGTGGCGCCCCGTCGCGATCACGAACTGCAGGCCGTCGCGGTCGAGCCGACGGACGGTCTCGATCGTGTACGGATCGAGCTGGTGGTCGCTGTTCAGCAGGGTGCCGTCGAGATCGGTGGCGATGACTTTGTACATGGGGACGGGTGAATGGCGCGCAGGACGCTGCGGAACCGCCATTTTAACGTCGTGTCCCGCCCCGCGTCGGACGGTTGCCGGGAGGGGCGCGCGTGCCGGGTTGAGGCCGGCTCGGTCGACTTCGGCTCCGTTTGGCTCCGTTTGGCTCCGTTTTAGTCCGGCTGCGGCGCTACTTCAGCTCCGCTCAGCTGGCTCGGCTCACTCAGCCCGCCCAGCCAACCGGCTCAGCCCGCTTCAGCCACCTTCAACGCCCGCAGCGCGAGCCGCAGCGCACCGTGCGCGGAATCGTCGAGCGGCGCGCGCAGCCGGGCAGCATGACGCGCCGGAACGGCCGGTGCGAGCGCGTCGGCCAGCCCGCCGCACAGCGCGACCGGCAGCGCCTGGCGTGGATCGAGCGCGTCGATCATCTTGCCGATCTCGTCGCCGGCCTGCGCGATCAGCGCGGCCGCATAAGGATGTGCGCGGTGCGCAAACACGATCGGCGCGAGGCGCGCGTAGATCGTCTGGTTCGCATCGCACGACCACTGAACGAGTGCGTCGCGATCGTGCGCGCCCGTTTCCGCGAGCAGCGCGCCGGCGAACGCATCGCGCGGCACGCGGCCGTCGAGCGCCTGCTGCGCGTAAGCAAGCGCGCGCACGCCGAGCCACGCGCCGCTCGCCTCGTCGCCGGACGGAAAGCCGAAGCCGCCCGCGATGTGGCACTCGCCCGCTGCGTCGAGCGCCGCCGCGATGCTGCCCGTGCCGAGCGCGACGATCAGCCCCGGCGCGCCGCCGTGCGCGCCGACGACGGTCGTATAGGCGTCGCTCTCGATCGCGAGCGCGTCGAGTGGCGCCTGCGCCCGGAAGGCTGCCAGCCATGCGGCATTGTTGACGCCCGCGAGCCCGCAGCCGAGCGCGCACTGCGACCAGTCGACCGCGAGCCCCGCCCGCGTGAACGCGTCGGCACAGGCCGCGCCGATCGATGCCCACGCGCGCTCGATGCCGAGACCGAGCCCCGACGGGCCGCCGCGCCCCTGCGCGAGCTCGCGCCCATGCCGGTCGGCCAGCACCGCACGGGTGCCGGTGCCGCCGCCGTCGATGCCGATCGCAAAAAGTAATGCCGTCATGCGTTGATCCTGCTGATTCAAACAGGCGCCAAGCTTAACCGGAACCGCGCCGCGCGCCCATCTGCCGTTCGGCCGGCTATCCCGTGAATGGGGCTTCCGCTATGCTGGCGCGATCGAATCGACACTGGAATGAGGCTGACGATGTCGCAGCGGTGCAACTGGGTGAAGACTGAAGCGGACGCTCACTATCACGATACCGAATGGGGCGTGCCGTCGCACGACGATCGCCACCTGTTCGAAATGCTGATCCTGGAAGGCGCGCAGGCGGGGCTGTCGTGGTCGACGATCCTGAACAAGCGTGCCGGCTATCGGGAGGCGTTCGCCGACTTCGAGGTCGATGTGGTCGCGCGCTTCACGCCGAAGCGCATCGAAAAGCTGCTCGAGAATCCCGGCATCGTGCGCAATCGCGCGAAGGTGGAATCCGCGGTGACCAACGCGCGGGCCGTGCAGCGCATTCGCGAAGATCACGGGTCGCTTGCGCAGTTCCTGTGGTCGTTCGTCGACCATACGCCGATCCAGAACGCATGGCAGTCGTATCGCGACGCGCCCGCATCGACTGCCCAATCCGATGCGCTCAGCAAGGCGCTGAAGGCGTACGGCTGCAAGTTCGTCGGTTCGACGATCTGCTACGCGCTGATGCAGGCAACCGGGATGGTCAACGATCACGAGACCGGCTGCCCGTGCCACGCGGCCTGCGCGGCGCTCGGCGGCAAGCAGCCGGCCCGGCGGCGCAAGGCCGGTTGACGGCGGCAAGACCTGTCCGGCTGGCCGGGTTGGCGCATCGGCATGCCGCGGGCGATCCGCGCACGGCGAGCTCGCGCGCGAAGCGCGATTTCCGAATGAGGGCAGCGGCGGCCGAACCCGTTGGCTGGCGGCGGAACCGCCGTGCCGTCGCCGTTTGACGACCGATCGGCCGCCTTTTCGCTCCGATCCGCAACCTTTTTCCGGCCCCGAAAAGCAAAACGGCGGAGCGGCTTCTTTCGAAGCACGCTCCGCCGTTTCGCGGCAAACCGTCAGACGCTCTTAGTGGAGCTTCTTCGGCAGCATCTGGCTGCGCAGGCGCTTGTGCAGACGCTTGACGGCTGCTGCCTTCTTGCGCTTGCGGACTGCGGTCGGCTTTTCGTAGGACTGGCGTTCGCGCAGTTCAGCGATCAGGCCATTTTTTTCGATAGCACGGCGAAAGCGGCGAATCGCCACTTCGAACGGCTCGTTTTCTTTCAGAAGAATCGTCGTCATGTCGTTCCTAAATTGCTTAAACGGTCAAAAACGTAGCGGCCAAGCGCCACGCACCGGCCATCCGAGCGTCCCCCAACAGGCGAAACGAGCGGAAATACGGCCTCGGAGGCCGGAAAAGAGAGGCGGAAAGCACCGCGAGTACGCTTCACAACCGCGTGCAGCGCCGCGTTTGACTGCCAGCAGGAATGCCTAACGGCATAGGCGTGACAGAAAATCTCAATTCAGCCCGCCATCATAGCAGGAAATCACAGACAAAACTACCCTTTTGTCGATCCCGGTTCGTCGCCCTGCATGGCGCGGCCGCATACGTCACCCGACAAGGCCGTCTCTCGCACCCGCCGAAATCGCTGCCGGCCATGCCTGGCGCGGACTTCGCGGCGACGACACCCTTCAGTCCCGAATTTCCTCGAACATCCCTCTAAAGTTTTCGCCGGGTGCCGCCGTCAACCAGGAAAGGCGGGCAGCGCCACTCGCGATAAAGCGCAACGCCGAAAACGAACCTGTCTGTACTCAGGCATTTTCCAAAACGAGGACGCAAATGCTGAACATCAATACCAACATTTATTCACAGACCGCTCAAACGAACCTTTCGTCGACGCAGAACGCGCTGTCGCAAGCGATCAACCGCCTGTCGTCGGGCAAGCGCATCAACTCCGCGGCAGATGATGCAGCAGGCCTCGCGATCTCGACGACGATGCAAGCGTCGATCAACGCATACACGCAGGGCGTGTCGAACGCGAACAACGCCGTGTCGATGGCTCAGACCGCATCGAGCGGCCTCTCGGCAATCACCGCCGACTTGCAGCGTATCCGCCAGCTCGCTGTTCAGGCATCCGATTCGTCGATCGGCGCAGCCGCTGCAGGCAACCTCGACACCGAAGTGCAAGCGCGTATCACCGAAATCGGCCGTATCGCGAGCCAAACGACGTTCAACGGCATCAACCTGCTGGACGGTAGCGCGAACAGCGCAGGCTCGCCGCTGACCTTCCAGATCGGTGAAAAGGCTGGCCAGCAACTGTCGCTGGACCTGAGCGGCAAGTACGATACGACGACGCTCGGCCTGGCCGGCGGCAGCGTGACGAGCGTCGCCAACGCGCAAACGATGATGACCACGATCGACACCGCGCTCGGCACCGTCAACACCGCGCAAGCTCAGCTCGGTTCCGACATCAACATCTATCAGGCAGCGATCTCGCAGACCACCGCGCAATCGACGAACCTGAACGCAGCAAGCGCGCAGATCACCGACGCGAACTTCGCGCAGGAGACCGCCAACCTGTCGAAGGCACAGGTGCTGCAGCAAGCCGGCATTTCGGTCCTCGCACAAGCGAACTCGATGCCGCAGCAAGTGCTGAAGCTCCTGGGCTAAGCACGCCGGACGGCGCGCGCCGCGGGATCGCGAACGACGCGGCGCCGCCACCGGAACGGGAACGCCCGTCCTCCCAATGCTTATCCGATCACGTCGGGTAAGCATTTTTACTTTTTCGTGCTTCGCGCACGACGTCGCCCTGCCCCAGCTTCGCGCAGGACCAATCTCATCGAATGGAGTCCTACATGTCGACGACTACCACCACATCGGCGAACAGCGCACTGGCGGCAGCCGCCCAATCGATCATCAGCGGCGTGACGAATTCGAACACGGACGTCTCGTCGCTCGTGTCCGCGCTGGTCGCAGCGAAGACGTCCGCACAAACGGCCCAGAACACCAATCGGCAAACGCTCGACAACACCACGCTGTCAGCGATCGGCTCGCTCAAGTCGTCGCTTTCGTCGTTGCAAAGCGCACTTTCCGGCCTCACCGACGGCTCGGCGCTGTCAAAATTCACGGCATCCGCGAGCGGCAGCGGCCTCACGGCCACCACGTCGACGGGGGCGGTCGCGGGCAGCTACTCGATCGCAGTGACGCAGGTGGCGACGGCGCAAAAGCTCTCGTCGATCACGGGCATTCCATCGGCGAACGCGGTCGGCACCGGCAATCTGACGATCCAGCTCGGCAGCGGCACGCCGATGACTGTCGCGATCAAGTCCGGCACCAATACGCTCGCCGACATCGCCAATGCAATCAACACGGGAAGCGGCAATCCGGGCGTGACCGCCACGGTCGTCACGGGCACGGACGGCTCGCACCTCGTGCTGACGTCCAACGTCACGGGCGGGGCAAACACCATCAAGGTGTCGACCAATTCGACGGACGGACTGGCTGCGCTGGCAACCGTCGATAACACGGGTGCGGCGACAAACAATTACAACGAGACGGTCACCGCGCAGGACGCGCAGCTCTCGATCGACGGCACCAGCGTGGTTAGCGCGAGCAATACCATCACGGGCGCGATTACGGGCGTGACGATCAACCTGTCTGCTTCGTCGGCAAAAACGACCCAAACGCTTTCGGTCTCGCCGGACAACACCACCGCCACCAATACGATCAACGCGTTCGTCTCCGCGTACAACGCGTTCGTCAACACCGCATCGTCGCTGTCGAGCTTCAATTCAAGCGCAGCCGCAGGTAGCCAGGGTGGCCCGCTCATCGGCGATTCGATGCTGAATTCGATCGTCAACACGCTGTCGACGAAGGTCGCCCAGGGCGTAACGAGCGGCGGCAGCACGGTCAGCCTGAGCGCGATCGGCCTCAACCTTCAGCCGGACGGCACGCTCAGCGTCGACAGCGCGGCCCTGTCGTCGGCGCTGGCGAACAATCCGTCATCCGTAGCGACTGCGTTCAACGCGACCAACGGCGTGGGCGCGACGCTCAACAACAACATCACGACATTCCTGCAGACGGGCGGCATCATCGACACGCGCGTCACGGCGTTGAACCAGGATCTCGCCGATGCGAAAACGCAGGCCACGACGCTGCAGACTTACGCCAGCCAGCTCACCGATCAGTACAATACGCAATTCACCGCGCTCAATACGCTGATGGCGAAGATGCAAAACAATTCGCAATACCTGACGCAACTGTTCGGCGGTACCAACAGCGCTGGCGCGCTGGCCACGAACAAGGCATAGCGGCAGGCGACGCCACGGCCGGATCAACATGGGAGAAAGCATGACGATGGACTCGACCACTCTGCTGGAGCACGTGTGGTCGCTCACGCAGGCAATCGAACATGCGGCATCGATGGCCGACTGGCCGGGCGCGGCGCGCCTCGTCGAACAGCGCTCGCCGCTGCTGATGTCCCTGGCCGCCCCGCAATCGCCCGACGCGCTGGCGATCCTGAAGCGCATCGAGGCGATCGACGCGGCCGTGATGGCGGACGCGCAAACGACGCGACGGGAGTTGCAGGCCGAGTTTCAGGCGGCTATCGGCCGCACCGAAGCAGCACTGCAATATCAGCGGATCGCGGGTTTCTAAACGAACGCCCTGGTGCCCGCCGCGCCTGACGATCTCGCGTCATCGCCCGGCGGGAACCTCTCGCCGGACGAGCGGATTCCACTCATTACCAGTTCATCGTGTTTACCGTCATCATCGCCACCCACGACCGGCCACTGCTGCTGCGCCGGGCGTTGCAGTCCCTGATCGACCAGACGTGGCAGGACTTCACCGTCATCGTCGTCTCCGATAGCGCGACCTACATGCCGCCATTCGAGGAGTTGTCGGCATTGCACGGGCGCTACGTCCACGTGATCCGCAGCGGCGCGCCCGGGCCGGCCGAAAGCCGCAACATCGGACTCTCGCTCGCCAAATCGCGCTATGTCATGTTCCTCGACGACGACGACACGCTTGAACCGACGCACCTCGACGCGCTGGCCCGAAGCATCGGCACCGACGAGCCGGAAATCCTGTTTTGCGATTTCAAGGTCTGTTACGAGGATCGCACGACGCATCCGCCACGCACCACCTCGATCGAAACGGTGCGCATCGGCGACGTCGACGCGGACAGCGTCTACGTGCGGAATCGCGTGCCGAATAGCTGCATCGCGTATCGCGAGGACGTCGTCGCGCACGTCCGATATGCGACCGATCTCGAGATTTACGAAGACTGGGACTTCCTGCTCGCTTGCCTTTCCGGACGCGCAATGGTTCATGCCCCGCTCAGCTCCGTCGTCATTCACAAGAGCCCGGCCGGCGCGCAGGAGAACATGCGACGCGGCAATACGCGCGACGATCTGATCGCCTCGACGATGCTCGCGCTCTACGAGCGGCATCCAGCCCCCAATACGGACGTTCGCCTGAACCGCCAACGGCTGATGGCCTCGGCGGGCATCGTGCTGGATCTCGACTACTTCTGACCGGCGGCGCGATCCGGCGGTCGGCCTGCCGGGGGGGCGGCCGACCAGAGCACCGATCAGTCCAGCGCGCCGATGAGACGCGAAAAATGCGCCTCGAGGTTGTTGACGAAGCGCGGCGTGTCGAACAACACGCCATCCCTGCGCTCGGCGTTCAGCACCGCTCGCAGGCGCCGGCACTCGTTCGGCGCACTCGCGAGCGCCACCGCCTTCTCCTCGTATGCCTGCAGATCGTAGGTGATCAATTCCTCGATGCCTGCGGCGGTCAACATCGCGCCCGCCATCCGCGATGCGAAGCTCCTGCCCGAGAGCGTCAGAACGGGCAGGCCCATCCAGAGCGCGTCGTTCGCCGTCGTGCCCGCGTTGAACGGGAAGGAATCGAGGAACAGGTCCGCGACCGCAAACCGGGCAAGATAATTCTCCGGCGAGACGCGGGACGCAAAGACGAGGCGTCCGCCGTCGATGCCGTGCCTGGCCGCTTCCTTTCGCAGATTGGCTTCGGCCCACGGATTGTCGGCAAGCAGCCAGAGCACGCTTGCCGGCACCCGCTGCAGGATCCGCATCCAGGCGCCGAACACCTCGGGCGTGAACTTGTAATTGTTGTTGAACGAACAAAAGACGAAGCCGTCTTCCGGCAGGCCGCAGCTTGCGCGCGAGGGCGCCGGCGCACTGACCCGCTTGCGATCGCTGACCTGGTAAATGTCCGGCATGTACAGCGGCTTCTCCGAGTAGAAGTGCGCGTACGCTTCGGGAATCAGGAACCGGTCGGCGATCACATAATCGATATACGGCAGGCCGGTCGTGGCCGGCAAGCCCAGATACGTGATCTGGATGGGCGCCGGCCGATAGGCAAGCAAGTCCGTGCGTGCGCCGAGCGTCTGCCCGTGCAGGTCAACGACGATGTCGATCTCGTGTTCACGGATCAGCTGAGCGGCGGCCTCGTCGCTCATCGCGTCGATGCGATGGAAATGATCCATCGACTGGATGATCCGCTTGCGCAGCGCGGAGCCGTCATCGCGCGACCAGCAATAGCCGTACACCTCGAAACGCCGCCGGTCGTGCAGTTCGAACAGCTCGGCCGTGAGCATCGAAACGGGATGCAGGCAGAAATCCGACGAAAGATACGCGATCCTGATCTTCTCGTGACCGTATGCCTTCTTGCCGGACAACGCGGGTACGTCGACGTTGATCTTGGTGTCGACGTAATGCCGGGCCGCCGACAATTGCTCCGCCGGATCGTCCGACTGGCTGATCATCGCCAGTGCGGAAGTCGACCGCCGCATGAGGTCCGGATCGACGCCCTCGACGGGCGCAAACACGGGCCACTCGCACTGCTTGCCGCGCAGGAATACCCAGTGGTGCAGCACGTCCGGCTGGTTCGGCTCCATCCGCAAACTTTCCGTCAGGCACACCAGCGCATCGGCGTAGCGCCGTTGGTTTTCATGGACACGCCCGAGGTTGTTGAGCGCCGACAACCGCAGCGGCCGTTGCTCGGGATGATCAGCCGACGCGTGCTCCACGACCCACGTCCATTCCGCGATCGCCGTGTCGAGCTCGTTGGCGCGCTCGCACATGACACCCAGATTGAAATGCGGATGAATGAAATCGGGCGCGAGCTCGATGGCCGTGTAGTGCGCCTTTTTCGCGGCCTCGATGTCGTTGGCGTTGAACAGCGCGACACCGAGGTTGAAGTACACGAAATGATTGAACGGCGCGGCATTGCGCTCGAGCCAGGTGCGGTAAAGGACCGCCGCCAGCTCGAACTGCCGGCTCGCTTCGAGCGCGCCCGCGCGCTCGAAGAGACCTGTCATGTCGATCTTGCCGTGCCACGCGAGCAGAAGATCGGCAGCAAAATTTTCTTCAGACGAAACCATGACTTCATTCATACGTAACACCGTAAGGTACGGCAGTCCGCCGGACGGCTGCCCGCCAGCCCCCGCGCAGGCACGACGACGCGCCGCCGCCCCGCCTGCCCGGGACGCGCGGCTGCCACCATGTCACGCGTGGCCGGCAGTTTAACCGGCCAGTACTCGCGCCTTGCCCAACAGCGGTGAGGCGGGATGGCGCCGGGAACCCCGGCGCCATGCAACGCGATCGATCAGAAGTGGAGCTGCTGGGTCTGATCGGTCGTCAGCGCCCCCACCTGCGTCGACGTCAGCGCGTGCACCTGGGTCGTCGTCAACGCAGCCACCTGATCGGTCGTCAGGTTATGCACCTGGGCCGTCGTCAACGCAATCACCTGACTCGTCTTCAACGCCGCGATCGACGCCGTGGACAGCGCCGCGGTCTGCGTCGTCGTCAGCGCAGCAAGGTCAGCCGTCGTCAGTGCCGCCACCTGCCCCGTCGTCAGCGCCTTGACCTGATCGGTCGTCAGGCCGTTCTGCACCTGGTTCGTCGTCAGCGACGCGATCTGCGTGTAGCTCAGTGCTGCCGCCTGAGCCGTCGTCAGATTCTGCAGCTGGTCCGTGCGCAGTGCCGCAACCTGATTCGTCTTCAGCGCAGCCACGTCGGCCGTCGACAGCGCAGCCGACTGCGCCGTCGTCAGCGCGGCGACGTCGGCCGTCGTCAACGCGGCCGCCTGCGCGGTCGTCAGCGCCTTGACCTGGTCGGTCGTCAGGCCGTTCTGCACCTGATTCGTCGTCAACGCTGCCACCTGCGCGGACGTCAGCGCACCTTCCTGCGCCGCGCTCAGGTTGGCGATCTGCGTCGTCGTCAGTGCCGCGACCTGCGTCGGCTTCAGCGCCGCGAATGCGGCCGTCGTCAGCGCGTTCACCTGATCGGTCGTCAGCGCCTTGACCTGGTCGGTCGTCAGCGACGTCACCTGCGCGGTCGTCAGGGCCTTGACCTGGTCGGTCGTCAGGTTCTGCACCTGCGTCGTCGTCAACGCTGCGACCTGCGTCGCTTTCAGCGCCGCGACGTCGGCCGTCGTCAGTGCCGACGCCTGCGCGGTCGTCAGCGCCGCGACGTCAACCGCCGTCAATGCCGCTGCCTGCCCCGTCGTCAGCGCCTTGACCTGATCGGTCGACAGGCCGTTCTGCACCTGGTTCGTCGTCAGCGACGCGATCTGCGTGTAGCTCAGTGCTGCCGCCTGAGCCGTCGTCAGGTTCTGCAACTGGTCCGTACGCAGTGCCGCAACCTGATTCGTCTTCAGCGCAGCCACGTCAGCCGTCGACAGCGCAGCCGACTGCGCCGTCGTCAGCGCGGCGACCTGCGCGGTGGTCAACGACGACGCCTGCGCGGTCGTCAACGCCTTGACCTGGTCGGTCGTCAGGCCGTTCTGCACCTGATTCGTCGTCAACGCAGCCACTTGCGCGGTCGTCAGCGCGCCGGCCTGCGCCGTGCTCAGGTTGGCGATCTGCGCCGTCGTCAGCGTTGCCACCTGCGCCGGCTTCAGCGCCGCGAATGCGGCCGTCGTCAGCGCGTTCACCTGATCGGTCGTCAGCGCCTTGACCTGGTCGGTCGTCAGCGACGTCACCTGCGCGGTCGTCAGGGCCTTGACCTGGTCGGTCGTCAGGTTCTGCACCTGCGTCGTCGTCAACGCTGCGATCTGAAGACCCTTCAGCGCTGCGGCATCGGCCGTCGACAGCGCAGCCGCCTGCGCGGTCGTCAGCGCCGCGACGTCAGCCGTGGTCAGCGCCGCAGCCTGCGCCGTCGTCAGCGCCTTGACCTGATCGGTCGTCAGGCCGTTCTGCACCTGATTCGTCGTCAACGCGGCCACTTGCGCGGACGTCAGCGCACCTTCCTGCGCCGCGCTCAGATTGGCGATCTGTGCCGTCGTCAGTGCCGCGACCTGGGTCGGCTTCAGCGCCGCGAATGCGGCCGTCGTCAGCGCGTTCACCTGATCGGTCGTCAGCGCCTTGACCTGGTCGGTCGTCAGCACCGATGCCTGCGCGGTCGTCAGCGCCTTGACCTGATCGGTCGTCAGGTTCTGCACCTGGGTCGTCGTCAGCGCGACGATCTGGGGCGTTTTCAGCGCCGCAATGTTCGCCGTCGCCAGGGCCGTGACTTGCGTCGTCGACAGCGCCGTTACATCAGCGGCCGTCAGCGCTGCGGCCTGCGCGGTCGTCAGCGCCTTGACCTGGTCGGTCGTCAGGCCGTTCTGCACCTGATTCGTCGTCAGCGCCGCGACCTGCGAGGTCGTCAGTGCACCTTCCTGCGCCGCGCTCAGGTTGGCAATTTGCGCCGTCGTCAGCGCCGCCACCTGCGTCGGCTTCAGCGCCGCGAACGCCGCCGTCGTCAGCGCGTTCACCTGGTCCGTCGTCAGCGCCGACACTTGCGCCGTCGTCAACGACTGCGCCTGCGCAGTCGTCAGCGCCTTGACCTGATCGGTCGTCAGGTTCTGCACCTGGGCCGTCGTCAGCGCCACGATCTGGTTCGTCTTCAGCGCCGCCACGGCGGACGTCGTCAGCGCAGTCGTCTGCGTGGTGGACAACGCCGTCACGTCAGCAGCCGTCAGCGCCGCAGCTTGCGCGGTCGTCAGCGCCTTGACCTGATCGGTCGTCAGGCCGTTTTTCACCTGCGCGGTCGTCAATGCCGCGACCTGGCCGGTCGTCAGCGCGCCTTCCTGCGCCGCGCTCAGGTTGGCGACCTGCGTCGTCGTCAGCGCCGCCACCTGCGTCGGCTTCAGCGCCGCGAATGCGGCCGTCGTCAGCGCGTTCACCTGGTCCGTGCTCAGCGCCGCGATCTGCGCCGTCGTCATGGCTGACGCCTGCGCGGTCGTCAACCCGTGGATCTGATCGGTCGACAGGCCGTTCTGCACCTGCGCCGTCGTCAGCGCCGCGATTTGCGAGCTCGTCAGTGCCGCGGCCTGAGCGGTCGTCAGGTTCTGCACCTGGTCCGTCCGCAGCGCCGCAATCTGAGTCGCTTTCAACGCGGCCACATCGGCCGTCGACAGCGCGCTCGACTGCGCCGTCGTCAGCGCGGCGACCTGCGCCGTCGTCAACGCCGCGGCCTGCGCGGTCGTCAGCGCCTTGACCTGGTCGGTCGTCAAGCCGTTCTGCACCTGATTCGTCGTCAGCGCCGCTACCTGCGCGCTCGTCAGCGCACCTTCCTGCGTCGCGCTCAGGTTGGCAACCTGCGCCGTCGTCAGCGCCGCCACCTGCGTCGGTTTGAGCGCCGAGAACGCCGCCGTCGTCAGCGCGTTCACCTGATCGGTCGTCAGCGCCGCCACTTGCGCCGTCGTCAAGGCGGCCGCCTGCGCGGTCGTCAGCGCCTTGACCTGATCGGTCGTCAGGTTCTGCACCTGCGTCGTCGTCAAAGCAGCGACCTGGTTCGTCTTCAGCGCCGCAACATCGGCCGTCGTCAGCGCAGTGACTTGCATCGTCGTCAGCGCCGCTACGTCAGCCGTCGACAAGGCGGCGGCCTGCGCCGTCGTCAGCGCGTGGATCTGGTCCGTCGTGAGGCCGTTCTGCACCTGGCTGGTCGTCAGCGCCGCCACTTGAGCGCTCGACAGCGCACCGGCCTGGGGGGCGCTCAACTTCGAGAGTTGATCGGACGTGAGTGCGGCAATCTGGTTCGCCTTGAGCGCGGCAATGTCAGCCGTGTTCAGCGAGCCGAGCTGGTCGGAGCTGAGAATCGCGACAGCCGTCGTGCTGAGGCTGACGACTGCCGACGTGGTCAGCGCAGCCACCGAGTCGGTAGTCAGCGCCTTGACCTGGTCGGTCGTCATTGCGCTGATGTCGGTCCCAGTCAGCGCGTGCGCCTGCGCCGTCGTAAACGCCGCGATTTGCGCCGTAGACATGCCGGTTACGATCGAAGTCATGCTTCATCCTTTCCAAGTTCGTTGTTCAGAAGCGGCATGCCCGAGACTGGCCCCCCGTCAGCCGACGCTTTACTTTGATTTGGCCCTATCCTGCACCCGACTGATTAACGACCATGGAGCGACAAACTTTAGGTAGATCCGACGATCGATCGAATCTACCGGGACAGCGCGAGACAATGCCGATGCAGCGGCAGGATTTGAATGCGTTCTGAAAGAATTCACGAGCCCGTGACGGCCATTTCGCATCCGGCGTCGGCCGGTGGCTGCGTGAGCAATGTGCTTGTGTTGAAGTGAAGCGGCGGAAGCGTCTGGATCGTTCGCGAACGGGCTAGCAGCGCAAGCTGTCGTATAGCTGACGCGCTCGCTGTCGATGCCGAGCCAACCGGCGCGCGTTGCCCTCACGTTGCCCTGGTTAGGCACGCGAGATGAACGATCAAAAAATGAAATCGATACGAAGAATGCTCGATCAGGCTTGGCGCGCCCGGCTGGGATCGAACCAGCAACCCCTGCCTTCGGAGGGCAGTACTCTATCCATTGAGCTACGGGCGCGTGTGACAGTGAAACGACCCTGATAAACCGGCCGCCCACCATTGGCAAGACGGCAAGGATACCCGGTTTCCCATGATGCGTCCACCTTGCCCGCCGAATCCCCGCCGGGCCGCCATTCGTGCGGGTAAACACGCGCCTTCGCACCGCTCGCCGTGATGTAAACGTTCCGTCTATAATCGTCCGTGCTTCATTGGACTGCCATTTTGCCGTTGCACCGCGCTCACAATTCCTATTCATGGAGACGAGGCAAGCATGAGCGAAGCACCCCACGAATCTCCCGTCAAAACTCCCGGGCAACTGATTGCCGTTGTCATCGCATCATTCGCGATTCCGATCGCCCTGATCGTCCTGTTTGCCACCTATGCCAACCATGCGTTCCGTTCGGGCGCCGGCACGGATGCGCTATCCGATCAACAGGTCGCCGCGCGTATCGCACCGCTCGCGCAGGTCGACGTGAAGGACGCCAATGCGCCCCGCACATACAAGACCGGCGAGGAAGTCTACAAGGCCGTGTGCGTGACCTGTCACGGCACGGGCGCCGCGGGCGCACCGAAGTTCGGCAACAAGGACGACTGGGCGCCGCGCATCTCGCAGGGCTTCGATACGCTGCTGAAGACGGCGCTGTCGGGCAAGGGCGCGATGCCGCCGCGCGGCGGCACGAGCCCCGACGACGTCAGCGATTATGAAATCGCGCGCGCGATCGTCTACATGGCGAACAACGACGGCGCGAACTTCCCCGAACCGGCTGCCCCGGCCGCCAACGCGGCGCCGGCAGCGAGCGGCGCAGCAGGTACGGCAGGCGCATCGGGCGCCGACGCGTCGAACGCGCAGGCTGCCGCCGCGATGGCCGCAATCGCCGCGATTCCGAAGGCCGGCGAAGCGCCCGCGGCCGCGCCGACCAGCGCCGACGCCGCATCGGCCGGCAAGGCGCTGTACACGCAGGTCTGCCAGGCGTGCCACGCGGCCGGCGTGCTCGGCGCACCGAAGTTCGGCAGCAAGGAAGACTGGGCGCCGCGCCTGAAGGACTCGATGGATACCGTCTACAACTACGCGCTGCACGGCAAGGGGGCGATGCCGCCGAAGGGCGGGTCGACCGCGCCCGATGCCGACGTGAAGGCGGCCGTCGACTATATGGTCAACGCGTCGAAGTAACGCCTGCCGACCAGAAAAAACCCCCGCGATGCACACGCATCGCGGGGGTTTTGTTTTGCCGGATTGCCGGATTGCCCGGGCGTCAGTTGGTCGACCCGCGCCGCATCACTTCTGCAGCAGCGCCTTCAGGCTCGCGAGCCGGTCCTTCGGCGTCATCGGCGCCTCTTCCGGCGTCGGCGGCGGCGCTTCGTCGAGGCCCATCTCGGGGATGAAACGCGACGGCTCGCACACGACCGTCTCGCGCGCCCGCTTGCGCTTCTTGCACCAGTTCAGGTGCAGGCTGCGCTGCGCACGCGTGATCGCGACGTACATCAACCGGCGCTCCTCCTCGATCCGCTCGCTGTCGATCGGGCCGTCGTCCTCGCTGCCGCCGCGGTGCGGCATGATGCCCTCTTCGACGCCGACCAGGAACACGTGCGGATACTCGAGCCCCTTCGACGCATGGACGGTCGACAGCCGCACGGCGTCCGGATCCTCGTCCTTGCCTTCCAGCATCGACATCAGCGCGACGGTCTGGATCAGGCCGAGCAGGTTCTTGCCGGTATCGGCCAGCCCGTCTGCGTTGTGGAACCCTTCCGCCTCGCCGTCGACGGCCTCCGTCTCGGGCTTCGTGCCCTTGCGCTTCAGCCACTCGAGGAATTCGAGCACGTTCTGCCACTTCGACTGCGCTTGCCGCTCGTCGAACGCGTCGTACAGGTAGGCCTCGTAGTGGATGGCCTCCATCATGTCATCGAGCACGACGGTCGCGGGATCCTTGTCCGCGCGATCGGTCAGGCGCTGGATGAAGTCGCAGAACATCCGCAGCGGCTCGACCTGGCGCGCGGACAGCCGCGCCTCGATCCCGCCCATGTACACGGCCTCGAACAGCGACACCTTCGCCTGGCCCGCGAACGAACCGAGCGCCTCGAGCGTCGTGTTGCCGATCCCGCGGCGCGGGGTCGTGATCGCGCGGATGAACGCGGGATCGTCGTCGGCGTTCGCGATCAGGCGCAGGTACGCGCACAGGTCCTTGATCTCGGCCTTGTCGAAGAACGACTGGCCGCCCGACAGCACGTACGGGATCCGCTCGCGGCGCAGCACCTGCTCGAAGATCCGCGCCTGGAAGTTGCCGCGATACAGGATCGCGTAGTCCCGGAACTGCGCGCGCCGCTCGAACTTGTGCGCGGACAGCCGGAACACGACCGATTCGGCTTCATGCTCCTCGTCGTTGCACGGCGTGACGGTGATCGAGTCGCCCATCCCGTGCTCGGACCACAGCTTCTTCTCGAACAGCTTCGGGTTGTTCGCGATCACGTTGTTCGCGGCGGTGAGAATCCGCACCGTCGACCGGTAGTTCTGCTCGAGCTTGACGAGGTGCAGCTTCGGGAAATCCTTGCCGAGCTGCGCGAGGTTCTCGAGCGTCGCGCCGCGCCAGCCGTAGATCGCCTGGTCGTCGTCGCCCACCGCGGTGAACGCGGCGCGCGGGCCGGCGAGCAGCTTCAGCAGCTCGTACTGGCACGCGTTGGTGTCCTGGTATTCGTCGATCAGCAGGTAGCGCAGCTTGTTCTGCCAGCGGTCGCGCACCTGCTCGTTCTTCGCGAACAGCTCGGCCGGCAGGCGGATCAGGTCGTCGAAATCGACCGCCTGGTATGCATTCAGCGTCGCGACGTAGTTGCGATAGACCAGCGCCGCCTGGTGCTCGTCCTCGTTGGCCGCGATCGTCATCGCCTCCTCGGGCATGATCAGGCCGTTCTTCCACAGCGAGATGGTGCTCTGGATCTTGCGGATCAGGCCCTTGTCGGTGGTGCCGATCTGCTCCTGGATCATCCCGAAGCAGTCGTCCGAATCCATGATCGAGAACTGCGGCTTCAGGCCGACGTGCTCGGCTTCCTGGCGCAGGATCTGCACGCCGAGCGAGTGGAACGTGCACACGGTGAGCTGGTTGACGGGCACCTTGCGGCCTTCCTTGCCAGGCGTGGTGAGCGTCTTGCCCTCCAGCAGCTTCGAGACGCGCTCGCGCATTTCGGCGGCTGCCTTGTTCGTGAACGTGACGGCGGCGATGTGGCGCGGCTCGAAGCCTTTCGCTTCGATCAGGTGCGCGATCTTCTGCGTGATCACGCGGGTCTTGCCGCTGCCCGCGCCGGCGAGCACGAGGCAGGGCCCGTCGAGGTAGCGCACCGCTTCGTTCTGAGCGGAGTTGAGGCCTGCGGACATGATGGCGGATGATGTGGCGGTTGACGGCGGGACGCCGGGAGGATGCCGCGCGCGGCAGGCCTGGGATGCAGGCGGATACGCGGGCTGGACGCGCATGTTAACACGTCGGCGGCGCACTTTTCGGGCGCCCCGCCGGACGGGGCCGATCGGACAGGTGGCCGCTTCGCCCCCCTGTCCGATCGGCCAATCCGACCCCATCTGTGCGCCGATCGGCCACAATGAGCACACGCCCAGCGGCACGCGCGCCGGCCGTGCACGGCACCGCCGGTCGCACGGTCAGCGTACGTTGCACACTGCGGCGCTGCGCAAAATGCCGGCTGCGGCCGTGCGTGCGCCGCATCGTGCCGCGCGTTTTGCCGAACGCGCCGGTGCATGCCGCCGCACCATGCCAAAATAGCCGGTCGTCCGCGCGCCTTCGCGGCGCGCCATCCTTTCGTTCCGTTCGCAGCCAGGGATTGCCATGTCGTCATTGCTCAGGATTGGTTTGATGGGTTTCGGTTTCGCCGGCGCGACGTTCCACGCGCCCGTGATCGCCACGAGCGGCCGCACCGAGGTCGCCGCGATCGCGACGGGGCAGCCCGATCGCGCGCGCGTCGCGTACCCGGACGCGCGCATCGTCCCCGATCTCGATGCGCTGCTCCGCCTCGACGACATCGACTGCGTGGTGATCGCCACGCCCAACGACACGCATTTCACGCTCGCGCGCCAGGTGCTCGAAGCCGGCCGCCACGTCGTGGTCGACAAGCCGGTCACGCTCACCGCCGACGAAGCGCTGGCGCTCGCGCGGCTCGCGAACGCGCGCAGCCGCCTGTTCGCACCGTTCCACAACCGCCGCTGGGACGGCGATTTCCTCACCGTGCGGCGCATCGTCGCGTCGGGCGAACTCGGTCGGCTCACCTATTTCGCGTCGCACTTCGACCGCTTCCGGCCGACCCCGCGCACGCGCTGGCGCGAGGAGCCGGCACGCGGCGGCGGCCTGCTGCTCGACCTCGGCCCGCACCTGATCGACCAGGCGCTCGCGCTGTTCGGGCTGCCGGAGACGGTCAGCGCCACGGTCAAGACGCGTCGCGACAACGGCACGGCGCCCGATTTCGTGCACCTGCTGCTCGGCTATCCGGACAAGGATGTCGCGCTGCACGCGAGTGCGCTGTCAGCGATCGAGCCCGCGCGCTTCACGCTGCACGGCACGCGCGGCAGCTACCAGAAGTTCGGGCTCGACACGCAGGAAGACCAGTTGAAGGCCGGCCTCACGCCGGACCACGTCGAGTTCGGCGGCGGCAACCCGCCCGGCGTGCTGCGCGTGCTCGACGGCGAGGTCGAGGTCGAACGGCCGGTGCCGACGCTCGACGGCCAGTATGCGGAGTTCTACCGCGCGCTCGCCGCGTCGGTCCACGACGGCGCGCCGTTCCCGGTCACGCCGCAGGACGCCGTCGACGTGATGACGATCATCGAGCTCGCCGCGCAGAGCGAGCACGACGGCCGCCGGGTACCATTCGTGCGCCGGACGGTCTGACGCCCGCCGGCCGGACCGATACCGGTCCGGCCGCACGTCGCCATCCCGCGGCGCACACCGGTAGCGGCCACGCGTCAGCCGCCACGGCGGCTCCGTCCCGAACATTCCGTTACAAATGGTGCGGGAACGAAAGTCAGCGGTCGTCCGGTCTGACGCGTTTCTCAAAAAGTCGATCCGACACCAAACCGTCAGGAGAATGTGATGCAACGGTTGATTCGCGCAGCGGCATGCTGCGTCCTGGTTTCCTCACTCGCGGCCTGTGTCGTACAGCCGCAGCGGCCGGCCCGACAGGCACCTCCGCCCCCGCCGCGGCCGAATCCGCAGGTCGTCGCGAACGATCGCCTGCAGGAGGTCCAGGGCCGGATCGACAACCTGCACCGCCGGATCGACGCGCGCGTCAACGGCGGCTACTACCCGCCGCCGTACGGCGCGCAACTGCACCACCGCCTCGACGTGATCCGCCAGGAAGCGAATGACATGTCGGCCCAGCACAACGGCGGCCTGTCCGGCGACGAGCAGCGCGTGCTGAACCAGGAACTCGACACGACCGTGCGCGCAATCGGCGAGTAACGCAGCCGCCCCGGCGGCTCAAAAGGCGGCGGCGCCCCACGCCGCCGCTTGTCGCGAAGCGACATTCTTTTGCTCAAATTGACAATGCCCACCCGCTCGCGTACAGTCGCCCGCACGCGTCGGGAGAGCGTGTGACCGCGTAGCTAGCAACGCCGGTCGCGCCGCCGAAGGGGCACACCCGCAAACTCTCAGGCAAAAGGACCGACCGCGTCGGGGAATCCCGTCCGCGCATTGCGCGGGCCGCACTCCCCGCACTCTGGAGAGCGGCAGTAGCCCGTTGCGCGAATGCAGCGCGGGCAGGCTGCCCACCGAAGGGGCGCGCGTTCGCCGGCTTGTGGCCGCGGCGCAATCTCTCAGGTATCGAGGACAGAGGGGCATGTACCGGATCGCTCGCAGGCCGCTGGCCGCGACGGTCGGCACATGGCCGTTCTGACCCGCGCGCAAGCGCCTTGCCTGAGGCCTCGATGACTGCACTGAATCACACCCCGCTCAACGCCGCGCACCGCGCGCTCAATGCCCGCATGGTCGACTTCGGCGGCTGGGACATGCCCGTCAACTACGGCTCGCAGATCGAAGAACACGAAGCCGTGCGCACCGACGCCGGCATGTTCGACGTGTCGCACATGTGCGTCGTCGATTTCACCGGCAGCCGCGTGCGCGCGTTCTTCGAGCACGCGATCGCGAACAACGTCGGCAAGCTCAAGACCCCCGGCAAGGCGCTCTACTCGTGCCTGCTCAATCCGCAGGGCGGCGTCATCGACGATCTGATCGTCTATTACTTCACCGAAGACTTCTTCCGCGTCGTCGTCAACGCCGGCACGGCCGAGAAAGACATCGCGTGGTTCAACCAGCTGAACGAACAAGGCGGCTACGGCCTGACCATCGCGCCGCGCCGCGACTTCGCGATCGTCGCCGTTCAGGGCCCGAACGCCCGTGAAAAGACCTGGACGACGGTGCCCTCCGCACGCGCCGCGACGAGCGAGCTGAAGCCGTTCAACGCCGCGCAGGTCGCCGCCACGCCGTTCGGCGACCTCACCATCGCGCGTACCGGCTACACCGGCGAAGACGGCTTCGAAGTGATCGTCCCGGCCGTGCACGTCGAAGCCCTGTGGAACGCACTGCAGCAAAACGGCGTGCGCCCGTGCGGGCTCGGCGCACGCGACACGCTGCGCCTCGAGGCCGGCATGAACCTGTACGGCCAGGACATGGACGACAACGTGTCCCCGCTCGACGCAGGCCTCGCGTGGACGGTCGACCTGTCGGCGCCGCGCGAGTTCGTCGGCCGCGCCGCGCTCGAGCGCGACGGCACGCGCGCCGCGTTCGTCGGCCTGATCCTGCAAAAGGAAAACGGCAAGGCGGGCGGCGTGCTGCGCGCGCACCAGAAGGTCGTCACGCCGCACGGCGAAGGCGAGATCACGAGCGGCACGTTCTCGCCGTCGATGCAGGAATCGATCGCGTTCGCGCGCGTGCCGGCGGCCGTCCAGGTCGGCGACACCATTCATGTGCAGATTCGAGACAAGCAACTTCCCGCGCGCGTGGTAAAACTGCCGTTCGTGCGCAACGGCAAGGTCCTCGCTGCGTAACGACCGGGAAGCGACCGGCAGGCCGCCTCCCGGGAAGCCGGGAAATGGCGCCCGGCGCAACCACACCCGGCTCGCCCCCGCGGCGCGCCAGCATAACGAACATACCCTTTTATCCAGGAGCATCCGATGAGCAACGTCCCGGCCGATCTGAAGTACACCGACGAACACGAGTGGATCCGCACCGAAGCCGACGGCACGCTGACGGTCGGCATCACCGATCACGCGCAGAGCACGCTCGGCGACATCGTCTTCCTCGAACTGCCGCAAGTCGGCAAGTCGGTGAACGCGGGCGACGCGGTTGGCGTCGTCGAATCGGTGAAGGCGGCATCCGACATCTACTCGCCGGTGTCCGGCGAAGTCGTCGCCATCAACGAAGAAGCCGCCGACTCGCCGGAAGAAGTGAACAGCGACGCATACGGCGTGTGGCTGTTCAAGATCAAGCTCGCGGCCGGCACCTCGACCGACAAGCTGATCGACGCCGATGCCTACAGCAAGCTGATCGACTAATTTTCCTTACCCGAACCGCGCGCGGCCGGCCTCGGCCCGCGCGGGACCAGAGTCACGCCATGAAGCTCGAACACCCGGACCGCCTGATGAACCGCACGCCCCTCTCGCTCGCCGCGCTCGAAACGCATGACGCGTTCGCAGAACGCCACATCGGCCCCGATGCCGCCAGCCAGCAGGCCATGCTCGACACGCTCGGCTTCGCGTCGCGCGCCGCCCTGATCGACGCCGTGATCCCGGCCTCGATCCGCCGCGCCGAAACGCTGCCGCTCGGCCCGTTCGCGCAACCGAAGAGCGAGGCCGAAGCCCTCGCCGCGCTGCGCGCGCTCGCGGACAAGAACCAGGTGTTCCGCTCGTATATCGGCCAGGGTTACCACGACACGCACACGCCGGCCGTGATCCTGCGCAACGTGCTCGAAAACCCGGCGTGGTACACGGCCTACACGCCGTACCAGCCCGAAATTTCCCAGGGTCGCCTCGAGGCGCTCCTGAACTTCCAGCAGATGGTCGCCGACCTCACGGGCCTCGCGATCTCGAACGCATCGCTGCTGGATGAAGCAACGGCCGCGGCCGAAGCGATGACGCTGCTGCAGCGCACCGGCAAGCCGACGTCGAACGTGTTCTACGTCGCCGACGACGTGCTGCCGCAGACGCTCGAAGTGATCCGCACGCGCGCGCTGCCGATCGGCATCGAAGTCAAGACGGGCCCGGCGGCCGACGCCGCACAGGCCAACGCGTTCGGCGTGCTGCTCCAGTACCCGGGCGTGAACGGCGACGTGCGCGACTACCGCGCGCTCACCGACGCGATCCACGCGGCCGGCGGCCATGTCGTCGTCGCGGCCGACCTGCTCGCGCTGACCGTGCTGACGCCGCCCGGCGAATGGGGCGCGGACGTCGCAATCGGCAACACGCAGCGCTTCGGCGTGCCGATGGGCTTCGGCGGCCCGCACGCCGCGTATCTCGCGGTGCGTGACGAATTCAAGCGCCAGATGCCGGGCCGCCTCGTCGGCGTGACGGTCGACGCGCAGGGCAAGCCCGCGCTGCGCCTCGCGCTGCAAACGCGCGAACAGCACATCCGCCGCGAGAAGGCGACGTCGAACGTGTGTACCGCGCAGGCGCTGCTCGCGATCATGGCGAGCATGTACGCGGTCTACCACGGCCCGCACGGCCTGAAGACGATCGCGCTGCGCGTGAACCGGATCGCGGCGCTGCTCGCCGCCGGCGTGAAGCAACTCGGCTTCGCGACCGTCAACGACTCGTTCTTCGACACGCTGACGATCGACACCGGCGCGCGCACCGCGCAGGTCCACGAATTCGCGAAGGCGCAGCGCATCAACCTGCGCCGCGTGAGCGACACGCAAGTCGGCGTGTCGGTCGACGAAACGACGACCCGCGACGACCTCGCCGATCTCCTCGGCGTGTTCGCGCAGGCTGCGGGCGGCACCGCGCCGGGCGTCGACGCGCTGGACGCGGGCCTTGGCGGCGCCGCCGCGCTGCCGGCCGGCCTCGAGCGCACAAGCGCGTACCTGACGCACCACGTGTTCAACCGCCACCACTCCGAAACCGAAATGCTGCGCTACCTGCGCAGCCTGTCGGACAAGGATCTCGCGCTCGACCGCTCGATGATCCCGCTCGGCTCGTGCACGATGAAGCTGAACGCGACGTCGGAAATGCTGCCGGTCACGTGGCCTGAATTTGGCCAGATCCACCCGTTCGCACCGGCCGAGCAGACCGTCGGCTACCGCGAGATGATCGACCAGCTCGAGCAGATGCTCGTCGCGGCCACCGGCTACGCGGCCGTATCGCTGCAGCCGAACGCCGGCTCGCAAGGCGAGTACGCGGGCCTCCTGATCATCCACGCGTATCACGCATCGCGCGGCGAAGCCCATCGCGACGTGTGCCTGATCCCGGCATCCGCGCACGGCACGAACCCGGCATCCGCGCACATGGCCGGCATGAAGGTCGTGGTCGTCGCCTGCGACGCGCAGGGCAACGTCGACATCGCCGACCTGAAGGCGAAGGCCGAACAGCACTCGAACGACCTCGCGGCGATCATGATCACGTATCCGTCGACGCACGGCGTGTTCGAACAGAACGTCCGCGAGATCTGCGAGATCGTGCATGCGCACGGCGGCCAGGTGTACGTCGACGGCGCGAACATGAACGCGATGGTCGGCCTGACCGCGCCGGGCCAGTTCGGCGGCGACGTGTCGCACCTGAACCTGCACAAGACCTTCTGCATCCCGCACGGCGGCGGCGGCCCGGGCGTCGGCCCGGTCGCGGTCGGCGCGCACCTCGCGAAGTTCCTGCCGAACCAGCGTTCGACCGGCTATGCGCGCGAGGAAGACGGCATCGGCGCGGTGTCGGCCGCGCCGTACGGCTCGGCGTCGATCCTGCCGATCTCGTGGATGTACATCGCGATGATGGGCGCGAAGAACCTGACCGCCGCCACCGAAACCGCGATCCTCAACGCGAACTACATCGCGAAGCGCCTCGCGCCGCACTATCCGGTGCTGTATTCGGGCCCGGGCGGGCTGGTCGCGCACGAGTGCATTCTCGACCTGCGTCCGCTCAAGGAAACGAGCGGCATCAGCGTCGACGACGTCGCGAAGCGCCTGATGGACTACGGCTTCCACGCGCCGACGATGAGCTTCCCGGTGCCGGGCACGCTGATGGTCGAGCCGACCGAATCGGAATCGCAGGAAGAACTCGACCGCTTCATCGCCGCGATGATCGCGATCCGCGACGAAATCCGCGCGGTCGAGGAAGGCCGCGCCGATCGCGAGGACAACCCGCTGCGTCACGCGCCGCACACGGCAGCCGTCGTCACCGCGAACGAATGGCCGCACGCGTACTCGCGCGAGCAGGCTGCGTACCCGGTCGCGTCGCTCGGCACGAACAAGTACTGGCCGCCGGTCGGCCGTGCGGACAACGCCTATGGCGACCGCAACCTGTTCTGCTCGTGCGTGCCGATGTCGGAATACGCGTAACGCCCACCGCGCTCCGGAGTCCGGCCGTGACCACACCGCACGCAGCCATCGGTTGCGTGCGGTTTTTACGTCCGCTGCCCGGCCGACCGTTTCACGCTTGCCCGCCAATCCGGCTAACATCACACGCGATCCAGCCAATCAAGGAGTTCCGCATGGTGCGTCCGATGTTTCCGGGCCATGGTGCAACGCAGGAGCGGCCGCGCACGCGCCGCTTCGTGCCGCTGCTCGTCGCGTCGCTGTCGTTTGCCGCCGCCGGCCTCGGTACGGCCGGCAGCGCACGCGCGGCAATGAATTTCTGCGCAGCGCCCGCGTTGCAGGCGAGCGAGACGACGCAGGCCGAGCCGGGCGTGCAGGCGCTGATCCGCAGCGTCGACGCGCGCATCGGCGAGCAGCCGAAGGCAATGGCGCGCGTGCACACCGAGGGCACGCTGCCGCACGAAGGCATCTACGACCAGAGCGCCGACGCGCTGAAGGACATGGAGCTGATGCGCGACGCCGCGCTGGCGTGGCGCGTGACCAATGCGCCGCGCTACCTGCAGCTCGTCGACCGCTTCCTGTCCGCGTGGGTCTCGACCTACCAGCCGAGCTTCAACCCGATCGACGAGACGCGCTTCGACAGCCTGATCGTCGCATACGACATGACGGCGAGTGCGCTGCCGGTCAGGACGCGCAACGCGACGGCGGCGTTCATCGCGAAGCTCGGCGCCGGCTATGTCGCGCAGATCGACGCGCAGAAGCGCCCGCTCGCCGGCACCTGGCGCAACAACTGGCAAAGCCACCGGATCAAGCTGATCGCGCTGTCCGCGTTCACGCTCGGCGATCGCAAGATGATGAACGCCGCGCAGCGGCTGTTCGTCGAGCATCTCGCCGACAACATCGGCCCGGACGGCAAGACCTGGGATTTCGACGAACGCGACGCGCTGCACTACGCGGTGTACGACCTGCAGCCGCTGGTGACGGCCGCGCTCGCCGCGCGCCGCTTCAACCGCAACTGGCTGCGCGAGCGTGGCGCGAACGGCGCGACGCTCGCGGCCGCGCTCGACTGGCTCGTGCCGTACGCGCTCGGCGAGAAGACGCACGAGGAATTCGTGAATTCGCCGGTGCCGTTCGACGCGAAGCGCCGCGAGGCCGGCTTGCCGGGCTACACGGGGCAGTGGGACCCGAAAAACGCCACCGAACTCTTTCATCTGGCCGCGCGGCTCGACGGGCGCTATGCCCGTGTCGCGCAGCAGCTATCCCCCATGCCGCCCGCATGGCTCGCCGCGTGCCTGCCATTGCAGGCGCGCTAGCATTATTCTTATAGCAAGGCAGGAATCAAAATGGCAGTCAGCGTGTTTGACCTCTTCAAGATCGGCATCGGCCCGTCCAGTTCGCATACGGTCGGACCGATGCGTGCGGCGCTGATGTTCGTCCAGGGCCTCGAGCGCGACGGGCTGCTCGACGCGACGGCCCACGTGAAGGTCGAGCTGTACGGCTCGCTCGGCGCGACCGGCAAGGGCCACGGCACCGACCGCGGCGTGATGCTCGGCCTGCTCGGCGACGCGCCCGACACCGTCGACCCCGAAACGATCGACGCGCGGCTCGAGGACGTCCGCAAGTCGAAGCAACTCGCGCTGCTCGGCACGCATCCGGTGCCGTTCGTGCTGAAGGAAAACATCGCGTTCTACCGGCAAGCGCTGCCCGAGCACCCGAACGGGATGAAGCTGCGCGCGTCCGATGCGAACGGCGCGGTGCTGGTGGAGCGCACTTACCTGTCGGTCGGCGGCGGCTTCGTCGTGACGGCCGGCGCGCCGAACACGAAGGTGCTGAGCGCGGCCGAGCAGATGACGCATCCGTTCCGCACCGGCGCCGAGCTGCTCGCGCTGACCGAAGCGACCGGCAAGTCGATCGCGCAACTGATGTGGGAAAACGAGCGCGCGTGGCACACCGAGGAACAGACGCGCGACGGGCTGCTGAAGATCTGGGCCGTGATGCAGTCGTGCGTGTCCCGCGGCTGCGGGATCGGCAACCCGGAGGCCGACGGCAACCTGCCCGGCCCGTTCCAGGTCAAGCGCCGCGCGCCGCAGCTGTATCGCGCGCTGACCGGCAACCCGGAGCGCGCGCTGCAGGATCCGCTGTCGATGGTCGACTGGATCAACCTGTACGCGATCGCGGTCAACGAGGAAAACGCGGCCGGCGGCCGCGTCGTCACCGCGCCGACCAACGGCGCAGCCGGCATCATTCCGGCCGTGCTGCACTACTACACGCGCTTCACGCCGGGCGCAAACGAGCAGGGCGTGATCGACTTCCTGCTGACGGCCGCCGCGATCGGCATTCTCTACAAGCTCAACGCGTCGATCTCGGGCGCGGAAGTGGGCTGCCAGGGCGAAGTGGGGGTCGCATGCTCGATGGCGGCCGGCGCACTCGCGGCCGTGCTCGGCGGCACGCCGCGTCAGGTCGAGAACGCAGCCGAGATCGGGATGGAGCACAACCTCGGCCTCACCTGCGACCCGGTCGGCGGGATGGTGCAGATCCCGTGCATCGAACGCAACGCGATGGCGTCGGTGAAGGCCGTCAACGCGGCACGCATGGCGCTGCGCGGCGACGGCTCGCACTATGTGTCGCTCGACTCGGTGATCAAGACGATGCGCGAGACGGGCGCCGACATGAAGACGAAGTACAAGGAAACGTCGCGCGGCGGGCTGGCCGTGAATATCGTCGAGTGCTGAGTGTCCGCGTGCCTGTCGCTTGACGCCAAGCTTCGCCCAAGTGAACGTTCCTCGGCGCCCCTGGCGTTTTCCCGGGCGCGCCGTACATCACGGCCACTGCCGTCGCGCATGCAGCACGCGGAGAATCTCCACGATGCCGTCGGCCGGCCGGAGGCGATACACGAGCACGTAGTTCGGCGCGATCACCAGCTCGCGCGTGCCGGCCACCCGCCCTTGCCGATACAGCTCGGCGTGGGCTGGTAACATCGCGGCCCGTTCTTCCAACAGTTCGTCGAGTTCGAGCACGGCCAGCGGGTCGTCCTCGCCGATGTAGTCCATGATCGCGGCGCGATCCTCGCACGCCTTCGGATTCCAGTGCAGCGCGAGCGTCAAGAAGCATCCCCGCGCCTGCCCGCGAGCCGTTCACGCAGCGCCGCACGGCGCGACGCGAAGTCGGCGCTGACTTCGGCGTCGGGAATCGACGCACGCGGATCGTCCAGTGCCTGCTGCACCTGCTCGCGAAACCAGCGATCGTGGGCCGCTGCCTCGTGTGCCGCCTTCAACGCAGCCGCGCGATCGGGCCGGGTTGCCCGGCCGGCCGCATCCGGGTCGTACGTCGACGCATCCACGTCGAACCGGCTGATGCCGATGTCGCGCAGAAAACCGACCAGCGTCTCAAAACGACGAAACACCCGCACGTCGCCGCGCTTGGCCGACAGGAAGCGTTCGTGCACGCCGCAACGGGCCGACAGCGCCCAGCCGTTGCCGCAACCGACCACACGGGCCCCGCGTACGGCGCCGGCTTCGACCAGTTCCACCAACGTCTTTTGATCGATCGTTTCGGTTGCCATGGTGATCCTCGATTCCGTTATCCATCAGTCATGCGCCGAAATTTTACTATTAAATGGAATCCCATTTTATTGTTACTTGGGCGACTCTCTTTTCGAGTCGGGACAAGCGTCCGGCTCGACGTCCGTAGCGCCCACTTTTTCACCACCGCGCAAGCATGCACAAGCTGGCCGCTCGGCCAGCCGAAACCGGCACGTGCAACACACACCCGGTCGCCCGCCGTTCCGACACTTTTCACCGGCCGGCGTACCGGCGCCCTGCCAACGGGCGTAAGCTGTACGTCCCGCTACCCAGGGAGACGGCAGCCCATGTCGCATTCCAAGGAACTCGAGCCGCGCGCCACCACCGGTGCGCGACTGCTCGTCGATGCGTTGCTCGCCAATCACGTCGAACGCGTGTTCTGCGTGCCGGGCGAGAGCTTCCTCGCCGTACTCGATGCGCTGGCGGACGACACCGCGCGCATCCAGACGGTCGTCTGCCGCCACGAGGCGGCGGCCGCGAACATGGCGGAGGCGGTCGGCAAGCTGACCGGCCGCCCCGGCATCGCGTTCGTCACGCGCGGGCCCGGCGCGACCCATGCGTCGATCGGCGTTCACACCGCGTTCCAGGATTCGACGCCGATGATCCTGTTTGTCGGCCAGTGCGCGCGCGAGCACCTCGACCGCGAAGCCTTCCAGGAAATCGACTACCGCCGGATGTTCGGCCAGATGGCGAAATGGGTCGCGCAGATCGACGACCCGCGCCGCATTCCCGAATACCTGAGCCATGCGTTCCACGTCGCGACGTCCGGCCGGCCCGGCCCGGTCGTGCTCGCGCTGCCGGAGGACGTGCTGTCCGAGGCCTGCGCGGCGCAGCCGGTCGTACCCGCCGCGAAACGCGTCGCGGCATCGCCGTCGGCCGCGCAGATCGACGAGTTGCGCGAGCGGCTCGCACGCGCCGAGCGGCCGTTCGCGATCGTCGGCGGCAGCGGCTGGACGCCCGACGCATGCGCGAACCTGCGCACCTTCGTCGAACGCTGGCAACTGCCGGTCGCTTGCGCGTTCCGCTTCCAGGACACCTTCGACAACGCGCACCCGAACTACGCGGGCGACGTCGGCCTCGGGATCAATCCCGCGCTCGGCAAGCGCATCCGCGACGCCGACCTGCTGCTGGTGCTCGGCCCGCGGCTCGGCGAGGCGACGACGGGCGGCTACACGCTGCTCGACATCCCGAAAACACGCCAGACGCTGATCCACGTGCACCAGGGTGCGGACGAACTCGGCCGCGTGTATGCGGCCGACCTGCCGATCGTGTCGGGGATGCCCGAGATCCTGGCGCCGCTCGCCGCGCTCGAACCACCGGCGCACCTCGGGTGGGCCGGCACGGCCGCCGACGCGCACCGCGCGTACCGCGAATGGCATGCGCCGCTGCCGATGCCCGGCGACGTCCAGCTCGGCGACGTGATGGTGCAGCTGCGCGAGCGCCTGCCGCACGACGCGATCCTGACCAACGGCGCCGGCAACTACGCGATCTGGCTGCATCGCCACTTCGCATACCGGCACTTCCGCTCGCAGCTCGCGCCGACCAGCGGCGCGATGGGTTACGGGCTGCCGGCCGCGCTTGCCGCCAAGTCGCTGTATCCGTCGCGGGCCGTCGTCGCGCTCGCCGGCGACGGCTGCTTCATGATGGCCGGCAACGAGCTCGCGACCGCGATGCAATACGGGCTGAACATCGTCGCGATTGTCGTCAACAACGGTCATTTCGGCACGATCCGCATGCATCAGGAGCGCAACTATCCGGGACGCGTGCACGGCACGGGGCTCACGAACCCCGATTTCGCCGCGTATGCGCGCGCGTTCGGCGCGCATGGCGAGACGGTCGAGCGCACCGCCGATTTCGCGCCCGCGCTCGAGCGCGCACTGACTTGCGGGCTGCCGGCGCTGATCGAGATCCGCATCCCGCAGGATGCCAGCACACCGGCGGCGACGCTCGAGCAGATCCGCGAGCAGGGCCGCCGCGCACGCGGCATATGAAGGTGCGGACGCACGCCGTGCCGGCCGGCCTCGCGCTGTCGCACGACGACGCGCTCGTCCACCCCGGCACGCTGCTCGCGCCCGACGGCATGCTCGTCGCGCCGTACGACATCGAGCACGGCAGCGATCGCGCGGAAGGCCACGTGCCAGCCGCACCGGCGCTGGGTTTGCTGCACGCCGCGCACCGGCCGTTCCGGCTCGACTACGACCGCGCGACGGACGTGCACGTGATCAACGGGATGGGCGTCACGCTCGGCGATTCGGTGATCGGGCTGACCGCGCTGGACGCATTGCGCGGCGCGCATCCCGGCCTGCGCTTCGCGCTGTACCGGCCGGCCCGCGCGCCGCGCTACGTCGACGCGCTGTATGCGCTCGCGGCCGACGTCGTCGCGCCGTCACGCGCGCTGCCCTGCACGATCGATGCGCTGCCCGCGCACGTGCCGTGCATCGATCTCGGCAATCACCTGTACTGGCCCGCGTTCGCGTCGCAGCCGATGATCGATTTCTTTCTCGACGCGCTCGGCGCGGACCCGGCCGCAGTGCCGGCCGCCGCGAAGCGCAACCGCTGGCTCGCGCGGCTGCGCCTGCCCGCGCTGCCGGCCGAATGGCAGCGGCCGTACGTGCTGTTCTGCCCGAATGCGAGCACCGCGGTGCGCAGCGTGCCGCCGGCGCTGCGCGCGGCATGCGTGGAGCGACTCATGCAGCGCTACGGGCTGCCGGTGGTCGGGTTCGGCGCCGTCGCGCATCCCGCGTATGTCGACGTGAGCCGCGACGCGACCGACACCGCATGCTTCATCACATGGATCAAGGGTGCGAGCGTGCTGTTCGCGCCCGACACGGCCGCGCTGCATCTCGCCGACGGCTTCGACGTGCCGACCCTCGGCTGCTTCACGACGATCAGGCCGGCGCTGCGCGTGCGTGACTATCCGCACTGCGTGCCGGTCGCGCTCGACCTGCCGGACGCATTGCACGGCATGCATCGCAGCGAACGGCCGGACGATCTCGCGGCAGTCGAAGCCGCCTATCGGGCGATTGACTGGGATGCGCTGCCGTGGCCGGCACCGCGCGCAGCCGCGGGTCCGGGTACGGCCGAATCGAAAATCGAAACGAGATAGTCGCCCGAAAGACCGAACACGCAGCGGTATCCACGTGCCGCCGCCCGGCTCATCCCGCCGCCACCATCACCGCGCGATCGCGCAGCGTCTCCGACGGCCGCTTGCCGAACAACCGCCGGTAGTCGGTCGCGAACTGGCTCAGGTGCCAGAAGCCCCACGCCTCCGCGACGTCCTGCACCGAACCCGCGGCCCGCCCGCACAGATCGCGCCGCGCGCCGTTCAGCCGCAGCGTGCGCAGATAGGTCGCGGGTGCCATGCCGAGCACGTCCTGGAAACAGTACTGCAGCGTGCGCCGGCTCACGAGCAGCTGCTCGCACAGCTCCGGCACGCCGACCGGGCGCGTGCGGTGCGCGAGCACGTAGTCGCGCGCCTGCTCGACGATCCAGCGCCGCGTCGACGGCGCGCCGCCGGCACCGTCGTCCGCCGGTTGCGCGCATGCGTCGAACAGTGCGGCCAGCACCTCGGCCTGCAGGTCGTCGCGCTGCGCATCGGGCAGCGGGCCGCCGACGGCCGCCGCGCCGTCGAGCCGGCGGCCGAGCAGCGCGCACAGGCGCGCGAGCCGCGTATCGCCGACCTGGATCACGCGCTGCGTGAACAGCCGCTCGTCGAGCGCGCGGCGTTCGACTTCTTCCGCATAGCGGCGCAGCACGTCGCCGCGCACGACGACGCCATAGATCGAGAACTGCGCAGGCGTCAGCAATTCGAATTCGACGTTGCCGGGCCGGAACGCCAGCGCGCCGGGCCCGATGCGGCACGCATCGACGCGCGCAGTGCCGTCGCCCGCGAGCGGGATGCCGAACCAGTACGCATCGCCGCGCACCTCGCACGCCTGGCGCAGCAGGTGGCTGGTCGATTCGCGAAACAGCTTCATCGTGTCGAGCGGCAGCTCGGTCAGCGTGCCGACGAAGCGGCCCGCCGCGAGCTGGTCGTAAGTCTGCCGCCAGCCGATCAGGTTGCGCGCCTGCTCGTCGGCGTCGTGCGCGACGCTGACCACGGCCTGACCGGCCAGCGCGTCGTCGCCCTGCGCGCTGCACCGCGTGTCCTCGGCCGTCGGCTCGTCAATGCACTCCATGCGTCGCTCCATCGTGTTCTCCTCACCTGCCCGGCACCGCGTCCATCATGCAAGTCCCGTGCCGAACCGGCCGGTTCGGCGACAAGCCCGTCATTCCACGCTGTCCGGGCCGCGCGCGCCATGCGGGCGCACCCGAAGGCGGCGTGTCGCGCACCGTGCGGGTGCGGCAGGCGCGCCGCCGCCGGCCAGCGGCCAGCGGCCAGGACCGGCTATGTTCCCGGCCGGAGCCGCACGACCCGCGTGCCGCAATTTCCGTACGCCTGCGCGACCGCCAGCTCGACGATCGGGCTGCCGGCCGCCCAGGGCATTGCGTCCGCGCCCGGCAGATCGGCGCGCACCGTCGCGCGGCCGTTGATCCGGTAGCGGATGCCGCGCACGAAATCGACGAACAGCAGCCCGACGCCACTGCCGTCGCATGCGCGCGCATCGATCCGGCCGGCGGCGCCGTGCGTCGGCAACGCGAAGCGCAGCGTTTTCGTGTCGATCACGCGCACGACCGGCAGCAGATCGCCGTTCGCGTCGCGCAGGCTCTGCACGATGTCGCAGGTCACGCGTGCCGGTGCGCCGCTCGTCGTGCCGACGAACATGAACGGCTGCGATTCGATGAACTGCCGCACGCCGATGCTCACCCGCGTCGTCACGACGTCGCTCATCCGCTCGGCTTCGTCGGCGACGCCGAAGCGCTGATGCGCGTCGAGTTCGCCCGCGTGGAACACCGGGTGGCGCGGCAAGGATCGGGGCGGTTCTGCCATGCTGGTTTCTGTCGGACCCATCGGTGCACCGTGCGGCCGCGAACCCGCGACTGCCGGTATCGTTTCCGGCGCAGGCCGCAGCAACGCACGGCCGACGCCGCGTATCGAATGTCGAAACGCAAAAACGGCGAAGTGCCGGATCGACGATCGTCAGCGCATTGCCGCGGTGCGGGCACCGCGCGACGGCCGGACCCGCATCGCCCGGCCGTCGAACGTTCCCCGGCAATCCGGCGTCAAACGCGTCGCCGTCCGGAGCCGGCAACCGCACCGGTCGGCGTTGCGCTGCCGACCGGCCGGCTCCGGCCCTTCGCCCCTGCTCCGGAGCTCAGAAGAACCCGAGCGCCTCGGCCTGGTAGCTGACCAGCAGGCACTTCGTCTGCTGATAGTTCGACAGCGCCATCTTGTGCGTCTCGCGACCGATCCCCGACTGCTTGTAGCCGCCGAATGCCGCATGCGCGGGATACAGGTGATAGCAGTTGGTCCACACGCGGCCGGCCTCGACCTCGCGGCCCATCCGGTACGCACGCGTGCCGTTGCGCGTCCACACGCCCGCGCCGAGCCCGTAGAACGTGTCGTTCGCGAGTTCGATCGCTTCCTGCTCGTCCTTGAACGTCATCACCGACGCGACCGGCCCGAAGATCTCTTCCTGGAACACGCGCATCTTGTTGTTGCCGAGCAGCATCGTCGGCTTCACGTAGTAGCCCGTGCCGAGCTCGGCGGCCGGCGCCGTACGCTCGCCGCCCGTCAGGCATTGCGCGCCTTCGTCACGGCCGATGTCGATGTACGACAGGATCTTGTCGAGCTGCTGCTGCGACGCCTGCGCGCCGATCATCGTCTGCAGGTCGAGCGGGTGGCCGCCCTTGATGCGCTCGACGCGCGCGACGGCCTTCTCGATGAAGCGCTCGTAGATCGATTCCTGGATCAGGATCCGCGACGGGCACGTGCACACTTCGCCCTGGTTCAGCGCGAACATCGCGAGCCCTTCGAGCGCCTTGTCGAGGAACGCGTCATCCTGGTCGAGCACGTCGGCGAAGAAGATGTTCGGGCTCTTGCCGCCCAGTTCGACCGTCGACGGGATCAGGCTGTCGGCCGCCGCATGCAGGATGTGCTTGCCGACCGGCGTCGAGCCGGTGAACGCGATCTTCGCGATCCGCTTGCTGGTCGCGAGCGCTTCGCCCGCTTCCTTGCCGAAGCCGCTCACGATGTTGATCGTGCCGGCCGGGAACAGGTCGCCGATCAGCTCCATCAGCACCATCACCGATGCGGGCGTCTGCTCCGCCGGCTTCATCACGATGCAGCAGCCGGCCGCGAGCGCCGGCGCGAGCTTCCACGCGGCCATCAGCAGCGGGAAGTTCCACGGGATGATCTGGCCGACCACGCCGAGCGGCTCGTGGAAGTGATACGCGACGGTGTTGTCGTCGATTTCGGAAATGCCGCCTTCCTGCGCGCGGATGCAGCCCGCGAAATAGCGGAAGTGGTCGATCGCGAGCGGCAGGTCGGCCGCCATCGTCTCGCGCAGCGGCTTGCCGTTGTCGATCGTCTCGGCCACCGCGAGCAGCTTCAGGTTCTTTTCCATCCGGTCGGCAGCGGCGAGCAGCAGGTTCGCGCGCTCGGCCACCGATGTCTTGCCCCACTTGCGGCGCACGGCATGCGCGGCGTCGAGCGCGAGCTCGATGTCGTCGGCACCCGAGCGCGGCACGCGGCAGAACGGCTTGCCGTTGATCGGCGACACGTTCTCGAAGTACTCACCCTTCACCGGCGGAACCCACTTGCCGCCGATGTAGTTGTCGTACTGCTGACGATACGGATATTCGACGTCGAGGCCCAGTTGCTTCAGGTCAAACGGGTTCATACATGTCTCCTGTTCATCGTGCTTGTGTGAATGCAGCGCCGGTTGGATCGCGCTGCACGGTTTACGCAACATGCGTGCCAAACGGAGCGAAAACGGAACAGGAGCGGCGTGTGCGGCTGCCCGCCGTGCGGGGCATCCGCGCGCGGCGAACGGGTGTACCGATTCTGAACACCGCGATGACACAGCGGCGCGGCGGGGTGTTCGGATTTTCCACAGCGCCCGTGCGCAGCCGCATCTGCGCATCACGTGCGCGTGCCTGGCATGTCGCTTGCGTGCGGATCGCAAATCCGCCCGTACCGGCCACGCGCCGACCGAAACCATGAACGATCCGGCCCCCCTGACCGACGACGCCGTCGCGTTCATCCGCGAACAGGCCTTCCTGATCGTCGCGACCGCGAACGCGGACGGCGACAGCGACTGCTCGTATCGCGGCCGGCAGCCGCGCGCGGACGGTTCGTTCGAACTGCTCGTCGACCTGCCCGATCGCCGCACGCTGGTGTTGCCCGACTTCGCAGGCAACAACCTGTTCAACACGATCGGCAACCTGCTCGTGAATCCGGCGATCGCGCTGTTGTTCGTCGATTTCGTCCGGCAGACGACGTGGCTCGTGCAGGGACGCGCGACGATCGACGAGGATGCGGGAAGCCGCGCGCACCTGTGGCCCGATGCGCGGCGCTATGTGGTCGTTGAAGTGGGAAGTGCGCACGCGCGGGCCGATGCGGCGCTGCCGCCGCTCGTGCTGGCGTGATGGGTGCGGCGCCCGGTCGCCGCCGACGCGGAGCGTTCACGTGTGCGGGTTGACGCGACGCGGGTGGCCGGTCGTCGCGGCAGGAAGGTGACGATCGCGAAATGCACGGCCGTCGTTGCCGGATCACGCCGGGCCAGTTATCGATCGTGTGGCCATCGAGCCGGCAGCTGTCGCCGAAGCTGCGCATGTTCGTCGACCTCCGGTGCGAACGGCTGTTCAAGTTACCGCGCGGCGTGCACCGCCGCGTCACGCCATCACTCGGCGCCGATCCGCTCCGCTTCCTGCTGCGGCAGCAGCGCATCGCTGTCGTCCTTCAGCCCGACACCCGTGAGCCCGAGCCGGCGCGCATGCGTGATCAGGTAATGCAGCTTGTGCGCAGCGGCGGCATGCGGCAGCCCTTCGGGCCGCACGTTCGAGATGCAGTTGCGCAGCGCGTCGTGGCAGCCGACCTTCGGCGCCCAGGTGAGGTACACGCCGAGGCTGTCCGGCGAACTGAGCCCCGGCCGTTCGCCGATCAGCATCGCGACGACCTGCGCGCGCAGCAACTCGCCGATCTCGTCGCCGAGTGCGACGCGCGCCTGCGTCGCGACCACCACCGGCCCGAGCCGCCAGCCGTCCGCGTCGAGCCGCGGCCGCACGGCCTGCAGCAGCGGCAGCGCCTGCTTCGCGGCCGCGAACGCCGACAGCCCGTCGCCGACCACGAACACGATGTCCGGCGCGTCGTCGAGCGCGGCGCCATAGCCGGCCAGCAGCGCGCGTCCGTCGTCCGACAGCTTGCGGCCGAGGTCGGGCCGGCGCAGGTAATGCTGGCGGTCGGGCGCCGCACTCTGCACGCCGAGCGTCGCGAAGCCGGCTGCGTCGATCTCGCGCCGCAACGCGTCCGCGTCGAGCGGCTGGTGCACGGCGTCACGCGCCTGCGCGTGCGACAGGTTGAACGCGAGCAGCGGCTCGGTCGGCAGGCTGTTGCCCGCGCGGCCGAGCGCGATCCGCGCGTTCGTGAACGACTTCAGCTGCGCCCACGGGTTCTTTTCGACGGCGTCGCTCATGCGGAAATCCCCATCCAGTCGTTCGCGCCCGCGAGCAGCGGCACGCGCGAGCTCGCGGCGCGCAGCGCGCCGTGCGCGTCGGCGATCTCCATCGTCTCCAGCCATTCCTCGAACTCGGGCGCGCGGCGCAGGCCGAGCACCTCGCGCACGTAGAGCTGGTCGTGAAACGACGTGCTCTGGTAGTTCAGCATCACGTCGTCCGCGCCCGGTATCCCCATGATGAAGTTGATGCCGGCCGCACCGAGCAGCGTCAGCAGCGTGTCCATGTCGTCCTGGTCGGCTTCCGCGTGGTTCGTGTAGCAGATGTCGCAGCCCATCGGCACGCCGAGCAGCTTCCCGCAGAAGTGATCCTCGAGCCCCGCGCGGATGATCTGCTTGCCGTCGTACAGGTATTCGGGCCCGATGAAGCCGACCACCGTGTTCACCAGGAACGGATCGAACTTGCGCGCGACCGCGTACGCGCGCACCTCGCAGGTCTGCTGGTCGACGCCGAAGTGCGCGTTCGCCGACAGCGCGCTGCCCTGCCCCGTCTCGAAATACATCAGGTTGTTGCCGACGGTGCCGCGCTCGAGCGACAGCGCGGCCTCGCGCGCCTCGCCGAGCAGCGCGAGCGAGATCCCGAAGCTCGCGTTCGCCTTCTCGGTGCCCGCGATCGACTGGAACACCAGATCGACCGGCGCGCCCTTCTCGATCGCGGCGATCGTGTTGGTGACGTGGGTGAGCACGCACGACTGGGTCGGCACGCCGTAGCGCTCGCGGAACGTGTCGATCATCGCGAGCAGCTTCACGATCGCCGCGAGGCTGTCGGTCGCCGGGTTGATTCCGATCATCGCGTCGCCGCAGCCGTACATCAGCCCGTCGAGCATCGACGCGGCGATGCCCTTCACGTCGTCGGTCGGGTGGTTCGGCTGCAGCCGCACCGACATCCGGCCGGCCAGCCCGACCGTGTTGCGAAAACGCGTGACGACGCGGCGCTTGCGCGCGGCGGCGATCAGGTCCTGGTTGCGCATCAGCTTCGACACGGCCGCGACCATCTCGGGCGTGAGGCCCGGCGCGATCCGCTCGAGCGCGGCGCCGTCGGCCGCGGGCGACAGCAACCAGTTGCGGAAATCGCCGACGGTGAGGTGCGAGATTTCCGCGAACGCGGCCGCATCGTGATCGTCGATGATCAGGCGCGTGACTTCGTCGTGTTCGTACGGAATCACCGCCTCGCTCAGGAAGGCTTTCAGCGGCACGCCCGCGAGCGCGATCTTCGCGGCGACGCGCTCCTCCTCGCTGGCCGCCGCGACGCCGGCGAGCTGGTCGCCGGAGCGCAGCGGGCTCGCCTTCGCGAGCAATGTCTTCAGGTCCGCGAAACGGTACGTGCGCGGGCCGATCGTCTCCGTGTAGGACATCGTTCGAATCTCCTTGCCAGTCCTTGCCCATCGTTGCCGGACGGCGATGGCGCGCCCGTTCGACGGGGCGCGCCGGATGCCGTCAGGAACGGCCTTGCAGGTTCGCCATCGTCACTCCTCGAGCAGCACGTCGCCCGGCGCGCTCGCGCGCTGCGAACGGGTCGCGAGGAAGTACGCGTAGCCGAGCGCGAGGAACGCGACGAACACCATCGCCACCAGCCCGTTGAAGTACACCATCGTCCCGAGGCAAATCAGGGCCGCCACGATCGCGAAGGCCGGGAAGAACGGGTACAGCGGCGCGCGGAACGGTCGCTCCAGGTTCGGCTGCGAGCGGCGCAGCTTGAACAGCGCCGCCATGCTTACGATATACATCACGATCGCACCGAACACCGACATCGTCACGATGTTCGCGGTGAGCGTCTGGCCGCCGAACTGGATCAGCTCGTCGCTGTAGATCGCCGCGATCCCGACCACGCCGCCCGCGAGAATCGCGCGATGCGGCGTCTTGAAGCGCGGATGCACCTTCCCGAGCCACTCCGGCAGGTAGCCTTCACGGGCCAGCGCGAAGATCTGGCGCGAATAGCCGAGGATGATCCCGTGGAACGACGCGACGAGCCCGAACAGCCCGAGCCACACGAGCATGTGCATCCAGCCGCTGTTTGCGCCGACGATGTATTTCATCGCCTGCGGCAGCGGGTCGTTGATGTTCGCGAGCTTGGTCCAGTCGCCCGCGCCGCCGGCGAACACCATCACGCCGACCGCGAGCGTGACGAGCGTCAGGATGCCGGCCACGTATGCGATCGGGATCGAGCGCTTCGGGTTCTTCGCTTCCTCGGCGGCCATCGCGACGCCCTCGATCGCGAGGAAGAACCAGATCGCGAACGGGATCGCCGCGAACATCCCGTGGAATGCGCCGACGCTGAAATGATCGGCGCCCGACCAGCCGCCCTTCATGAAGTTGCTCCACGCGAAGCCCGGCGACACGACGCCCATGAACACCAGCAGCTCGAAGATCGCGAACAGCGTGACGACCAGTTCGAAGGTCGCCGCGATTTGCACGCCGACGATGTTCAGCGCCATGAACACGAGATACGCGCCCATCGCCGCATGTTTCGGTTCGAGCCCCGGAAACTGCACGTGCAGGTACGCGCCGATCGCGAGCGCGATCGCAGGCGGCGCGAACACGAACTCGACGAGTGTCGCGGCGCCGGCCAGGTAGCCGCCCGCCGGGCCGAACGCCCGGCGCGCATACGCGAACGGGCCGCCCGCATGCGGGATCGACGTCGTCAGTTCGGTAAAGCTGAAGATGAAGGTGGTGTACATCGCCGCGACGAACAGCGCGGTGACCACGAAACCCAGCGTGCCCGCGCTCGCCCAGCCGTAGCTCCAGCCGAAGTATTCGCCTGAAATCACGAGGCCGACCGCGATACCCCACAGTTGCCAGGTCCCGAGCGTCTGCTGCAGCGCGGGCTGGCCGGATGACTTGGCGCCGGCGGCGGGCCGGCCATTCGACTCTGCTTTCATCGGATTCTCCTGAAAGGCGCCGGCCTGCCGGCCCGCGCGACTGAGAATCGATGCTAGAGAGTCATTAAACGACGTGTTATCGAAATTCGGCAAAGATGACGGCTGACGTTTCGCCCACCGCAACGCCGCCGCCTGCATCGCCACCTCGGTCCGGCCGCCCGCGGCAGCCGGACCGCCGCGGCCCGCTTACTGGCCGCCGCCGCGCTGGTTGAACCAGCGGTCGAGCAGCTTGCCGGCCGCTTCGCGACCGCCGAGGCCGAACGACAGCGCGACCGCCACCGCGATCGCGCCGAGCACGAGGCCGAACGCGAGCTGCACGATCTCGTTCGCGATGCCCATCGCGCGCAGCCCCATCGCGAACACCAGGCCGAGGATCGCAAATTGCGCGATCCGCGCGAACAACACGCTGTGCTCTCGGTCGGCCTGCTCGATCACGCGGCGCGCGAGGCCCGCGAGCCACACGCCGATCACGAGGATCACGCCGCCCATCAGCACGTGGCCGCCGAATTCGATGAACAGCGTGACGACGTCGCGCACCTGCGTGAAGCCGAGCCGGTTCGCGGCCTCGACTGCCGCGAACAGCATCGCGAAGAACACGATCAGCCGCGCGACCAGCACCGACGGCTGCAGCATCCCCGAAAACACGCGTTCGACGCCAAGCACGGCCGGCAGCCCGTCGGCACCGGCGGCTTCCAGCAGCTTCTGCGCGAGCGACGCGACGAAGCGCGCGAAATAGAACGTGACGAGCACGATCACGATCGCCGCGACGATGTCCGGCACCGCGCCGAGGAACTGGTTCAGCATGTTGGTGGCGGGAATCGAGATTGCTTCGATCTTCAGCGCGTCGAGCGCGGAGATCAGCGTCGGCACGAACACGAACACGTAGACGATCGTGCCGATCAGGCTCGACACGCGCACCGGCGTCGGGCTGTCCAGACGCGCGGTGAGGCGATCGGCGCCGGCGGCGACCAGCAGGTTCGTCACGAGGCCGCGCAGCACGCGCGCGACGACCCAGCCGACGAAGCCGATCACCGCGGCCGCGAACACGTTCGGCACGATCTCGAGCAGCTTGTCGACCATCCCCTGCACCGGCGACAGCAGGCCGGACAGCGCGAACGACGCGAGAATCGCCGGCAGGAACATCAGGATCACGAGCCAGAACAGCACGTCGCCGAGATAGCCGCTCATCGGCTGCATGCCAGCGCTTTCGGACAGCTTGTCGTCGACCTTGCTCGCCTTCAGCGCGCGGTTCGCGAGGCTGCGCAGCAGCGATGCGATGAGCCACGCGATCAGCGTCAGCGCCGCGCCGCCGATCAGGTTCGGCAGGTAGTTGACGATGTGCGTGACGAGCAGCGAGAACGGATTGGAGACCGCGTACAGGTTGAGCACGTTGAAGATGCCCACCGCGGTGACGAGCAGCACGAGCCAGAACAGCCCGCCGGCGATGATGCGCTCGACGCACGCGCCCTGGCCGGTGCTTTCGTTGATCCGCTGATCGACCTTCAGCGCATTGAGCAGCCGGAGCGCGCCGGCCCGCACCGCCACGGCGATCAGCCAGCCGATCACCAGGATGCCGATCGCGCCGGCGATCTTGGGCAGGTATCCGCCTAGCGTGGTCTGCAGCGACGTGATGAAGCTGGAAGCATCCATTTCTTCTTCTCCCGAAAAACGTGGCGTTGCGATTGAACATCGACGAACTACCTGCGTACTTCGAAAACCGTGCTTTGCCGCCCGAAGCAACTTACCCGAGAAAAATGACGCGTTGACCCGATTTCACCGTCTTTAACTTTAGACAGTTATCGGCGGGGACGAGACCCCATTTCGGCCAAATAAAAAGGGGCGGATTTCGCTGCCCTACGCATCTCCGCACGATTTATCAAACGGCGGCGTGCTACCGTGACGTCGATGCTTGCCGGGGCGCGCCAATGAGCGTTGAAAAGAAAGCGGAAACGCCTGCGTGGGTCCGCTATGCCGCGCGGGTCGCGCGCGTGCACGACACCATCCGCGCGCACCTCGACGACCGCTCGACCTGAACCGGCTCGCCGACATCGCGTGCCTGTCGCCGTATCACTGGCAGCGCGTCTGTCGCGCGCTGTACGGCGAGTCGATCGTGCTGACGGTGCGGCGCATGCGAATCGTGCGAGCGTCCGAGGATCTCGTCTGCACGGCGCTGCCGCTCGACGCGATCGCGCGGCGCGAAGGTTACGGCTCGACGCACGCGTTCGCCCGCGCATTTCGCGATGCTTACGGCGTGCCGCCCGCGCAGCACCGGCGCGCCGGGGTCCATCGGCCGATCTATCCATTACAGCGAGGAGAGGAAGACATGTTCAAGCATGAAGTCGAAATCCGGCAGCAACCGGAACTGCGCGGTTATGCGGTCGCGCATACGGGCGCGTACCTGAAGGTCGGCGACGCGTTCGGGCGGATCGGCGCGTGGGCCGGGCAGCACGGAATGATCGGCCCCGGCGCGAAGATGATCGGGATCTTCTATGACGATCCGGATACGACGCCGGAAGCGCAGCTGCGCGCGAAAGCGTGCTTCGTGCCAGCCACCGGCGCGCCGGACGTCGAGCCGGCGCCGCCGGTCGAGCGCACGACGATCGCGGGCGGCGACTACGCGGTGCTGCTGCATACGGGACCGTATGCGGAGCTGAAGACGGCCTACCAGTGGCTGTACGGCGACTGGCTGCGTCACTCGGGCCGCGAAGCCGCCGATGCGCCGCCGTTCGAGCTGTACCTGAATACGCCGATGGATGCGGCGCCGGCCGACCTGCGCACGGAGATCCATTTGCCGCTGCGTTGATCGACGGAGCGGTGCTGGGGTGCCGGGGTGCCGGGGTGCTGAGGTGCTGAGGTGCACGGCGACGCCCGTTGCAGGCGCCATACCGTCGCTGGTCGGCTTTCACGCCGGCAACGAGGCCGGCGATCGCGCCTTAGCCGGCTTGCGTCCCGCAGCCCGGGCAGAACCGGGCGTCGGCGGCAAGCGCCGCGTGGCAACGGCTGCAGGCCCTGCCGCGCTGTGCTGTGCCGCACTGCGCGCAGAATCGCGCATCCGCCCCGTTGAGCGCGCCGCAACCCGCGCAGGCGATCTGGCGCACCGGCACGTTGCCGCCCTTGCCGCCATGGCCGTCGGACGACGGCTGCCAGCCCCACCCGTGACGATCGCGGCCGCGCGCATCATGGCCGCCGTGATGCCCGCCACCATGGCCGCCATCGCCATGCCCACCGCCGTGGCCACTAGCGTGGCCGCCCAGGATCCGTTTCAGAAAGCTCATCGCCCGCTCCTCAGCGCTTCGGCTGCGCGCTCTCGAACACGCCCGCCTTCGACAGCAGCCGCAAGCCGTTGCCGACGACGATCAGGCTCGCGCCCGCGTCGGCGAACACGGCCATCCACATCGTGCCGAGCCCGGCGACCGTGAGGCCGAGGAACACGATCTTCACACCGAGCGCGAAGCCGATGTTCTGCACCAGCACGCGGTGCGTCGCGCGCGACAGCCGCACGAACGCGGGAATCTTGCGCAAGTCGTCGTCCATCAGCGCGACGTCGGCCGTCTCGATCGCGGTGTCGGTGCCCATCGCGCCCATCGCGAAGCCGATGTCGGCGCGCGCGAGCGCCGGCGCGTCGTTGATCCCGTCGCCGACCATCCCGACCGCGCCCGCGCCGCCGGCCGACAGTTCCTCGACCGCCGCGAGCTTGTCCTCGGGCAGCTGGTTGCCGCGCGCATCGTCGATGCCGGCCTGCCGGGCGATCGCCTGCGCGGTGTGCGGGTTGTCGCCGGTCAGCATCGCGGTGCGGATGCCGAGCGCGTGCAGGTCGGCGATCGCCGCGCGGCTGGTGTCCTTGATCGTGTCGGCGACCGCGAAGATGCCGAGCACACGCGTGTCGTCGACCAGCATCACGACGCTCTTGCCCTGCCGCTCGAGCGCGTCGAGCTTCGCCTCCAGCACCGGCGAGCAGCGTTCGAGCTCCTCGACGAGCCGGTGGTTGCCGAGCCAGTAGCGTGCGCCGTCGATCGTGCCGCGCACGCCGCGCCCGACGAGTGCTTCGAAGTCCTCTACATTTGCGAACGCCACCGCCTGCGCGTCGCGGGTCGCCGTGGCGATCGCCTGCGACACCGGGTGATCGGAACGCGCCGCGAGGCTCGCGCCGAGGCGACGCACGTGCGCGGCGTCGACGCCGGATGCATGCAGGTCGAAGTCGGTCTGCACCGGCTTGCCGTGCGTGATCGTGCCGGTCTTGTCGAGTGCGAGCCACGCGAGCTTGCGGCCTTCTTCCAGATACACGCCGCCCTTCACGAGAATCCCGCGCCGCGCTGCGGCCGCGAGCCCCGACACGATCGTCACCGGCGTCGAGATCACCAGCGCGCACGGGCATGCGATCACGAGCAGCACCAGCGCTCGGTAGATCCAGTCGTGCCATGCGCCGCCCAGCACGAGCGGCGGCGCCACCGCGACCAGCAGCGCGACCGCGAACACGATCGGCGTATAGACGCGTGCGAACTGGTCGACGAAGCGCTGCGTCGGCGCCTTCGCGCCCTGCGCTTCCTCGACCGCATGGATGATCCGCGCCAGCGTCGAGTTGGCCGCGACCGCCGTCACGCGATAGTCGAACGAGCCCGATTCGTTGATCGTGCCCGCGTACACCGCGTCGCCGGCCGCCTTGTCGACCGGCAGGCTCTCGCCGGTAATCGGCGCCTGGTTCACCGTCGAGCGGCCCGCGACGACCTCGCCGTCCAGCCCGATCCGCTCGCCCGGCTTCACGCGCACGACTGCGCCGAGCGCGACCTGCGCGGCCTCGATCGTGCGCCACGAACCGTCGGCGTCCTGCACGGTCGCCGTATCCGGCGCGAGCTGCATCAGGCCCTGAATCGCATTGCGCGCGCGATCGAGCGACTTCGCCTCGATCAGCTCGGCGATCGTGAACAACACCATCACCATCGCGGCTTCCGGCCACTGGCCGATCGCCATCGCGCCCGTCACCGCGATGCTCATCAGCGCGTTGATGTTGAGGTTGCCGTTGCGAATCGCGATCCAGCCTTTCTTGTAGGTGGTCAGCCCGCATGCGAGCACCGCCGCGAGCGCCAGCACCGCCGACAGCCACACCGGCAGGCCGGCCCAGCTCACGGCCTCGGACGCGATCGCGGCGACGCCGGCCAGCGCGAGCGGCCACCACGGCTTCGCGGGCGGCGGCGCGACGGACGTTGCCGGCGCGTCGGCCGACGCGGCCTCCGGCGTCATCCCGAGCGTGCGGATCGCGCTTTCGATCGCCGGCTGCGCGCCCGGCACGTGTTCGACGGTCAGCATCCGCTGCATCAGGTTGAATTCGAGTGCCGACACCTGCTGCATTGCGCCGAGCTTCTTGCGGATCAGCGTTTCCTCGGTCGGGCAGTCCATCTGCATGATCCGGAACGCCGAGCGCACGTGGCCCGATGCGGTCGCCCGCGCGACCGGCAGCGGCGCGAGCGTCAGCGCGGCAGGCGCGCAGCAGTCGCCGGCCGCGTGGTCGTGGTCGTGGTCGTGGTCGTGGTCGTGGTCGTGGTCGTGGTCGTGGTCGTGGTCGTGGTCGTGGTCGTGGTCGTGACCAGCATGGTCATGCGCCGCGTGATCGTGCGAGCACGCCGCGCCATGCCCGTGCCCGTCGCCGTGCGCGTGGCCGGCATGGTCGCCGTGGTCGTGTTCTTGCCCCGCGCCGTGCACGGATGCGTGATCGTGCTCATGATCGTGGCCGCCTGCATGCGGCCGCGTGCCACGCGCCGCCGCGTCGCCGTGGGCGTGCTCGCCGGCCGCCGGCGCCGCATCGGCAACGGTCGCCGCCTGCGTGTCGCGCGCGTCGACGCAGCAGGTCTTGGCGCCGCCGGCATGACGGTGTCGTGGGTCGTGGGTACGCTGGGCGTCGGTCATGACAACCTCCTCTATGGCTTGACGGTGTAGAGTTAACACCCTGAAGCCACTACAAGGTCAACCCTTACAACGGAGAAAGCCATGAAGATCGGCGAACTGGCCAAGGCGGCCCGCTGCACGCCCGAAACGATCCGCTTCTACGAGAAGGAGGGGCTGATGCCGGACGCGGAGCGCACCGATTCGAACTACCGCAACTACACCGACGTGCACGTCGAACGACTGCGCTTCATCCGCAACTGCCGCGCGCTCGACATGGCGCACGACGAAATCCGCGCGCTGCTGCAGCTCACCGACACGCCAGCCGATCCATGCGATTCGATCAACGCGCTGCTCGACGAACACATCGGCCACGTCGATGCGCGCCTCGCCGAACTGACCCATCTGCGCGACCAGCTCACCGAATTGCGCCGCCAGTGCGTCGGCGAACATTCGGTCGAGGACTGCGGAATCGTGCATGGTCTCGCGACGATGGAGACCGTCGCGCCGGCCGCGAAACGTTCGCACCTCGGCTGAAACCCTTGTGGGATAATATAGTCCAGTTAATAATAGTTATATTCTTACTAGACATAAACTGACTATTCATGACAACAAGTCGCCCGTCTCCGCTCGCGCTCGCGGTTCTCGCGACACTCACCGATACGCCGATGCATCCGTACGGGATGCTGCAGCAACTGAAGGCTCGCGGCTACGACGAAGTCGTCAACGTACGGCAGCGCACGAGCCTCTACCAGACGATCGACCGGCTGCTGCGCGACGGGCTGATCGCCGTGCACGACACCGAGCGCGACGGCGCATTTCCCGAGCGCACGCTGTACACGCTCACCGAGGCCGGGCACACCGCCGGCCAGGCGTGGCTGCACGCGCTGCTCGCTGAACCCGCGCGCGAGTTTCCGGCGTTCGGCGCCGGCCTCGCGTTCCTGCCGTTGCTCGACGCCGAAGATGCGCGCCATCAGCTCGAGCGCCGCATCGCCGCGCTCGAAGCCGAGCGCGCACGCCTGGAGTCGCTGCGCAACGCGGCGCAGAACGATCAGGTGCCGCGCCTGTTTCTGCTGCAGAACGAACACGCGCTCGTCCTGCTCAACGCGGAGCTCGACTGGGCGCGCAGCGTCGTCGAACACCTGAAGATCGGCGCGCTGCGCTGGGTCGACGGCTGACGCGCCGCAGGCGCACGGCCGGCGTCACGCATCGCGGCGGCCAGCCCGGCCGCCAGCCGCTCCGCTTACTGCGTGGAGATGTCGATGTTGCCGAAGTACTTCTGGCCGAGCGACTTCACCGTGCCGTCCGCCTTCAGCTTGTCGATCGCCGCATCGAGTTTCGCCTTCAACGCGTCGTCGCCCTTGCGCAAGCCGAACGCGATCCCGCTGCCGAGGATCCGGTCGTCGCGCACCGGCTGGCCGACGAACGCGAAGCCCTTGCCGTCCGGACGCGACAGGAAGCCGCGCTGGCCGGCCGGCGCAAGCACCAGCGTCGCGTCGAGGCGGCCCGCCACGAGATCCGCGTACGCCTGGTTCTGATCCTGGTACGCGACGACCGACACACCCGCCGGCTCCCAGTGCGCCTTCGCGTAGGTTTCCTGGATCGACGCCTGCAGCACGCCGACGCGCTTGCCCTTCAGCGCTTCCGGCGTCGGCAGCAGACCGCTGCCGGTGCGCGCGATCAGTTGCGTCGGCACGCGGTAGATGATCGTCGTGAAGTCGATCGCCTGGCGCCGCTGCTCGGTCGCGTTCATCGCCGAGTTGATCGCATCGAACTTGCGGCCCTTCAGCGCGGGAATCAGCCCGTCGAACGACGTCTCGACCCACTTGCACGCCAGCTTCGCAGTCTGGCAGACGGCATTGCCGACGTCGATATCGAAGCCCTGCAGGTCGCCGTTCGGCGCTTTCGACTCGAACGGCGGATACTGCGCCTCGAGGCCGAAGCGCAGCGTCTGCCCGTCGGCGAACGCCGCGCCGGCGCCAAGCGTGCACGCGAGTGCGAACGCGAGTTTCAGGGTGTGTCCATGCTTCATCGTGATCTCCTGACTTGTCGACCGGCGCCGTGCTTCGGCACATACGCCGGTACCATCCGTGGCTGTCGAGACGACGTACGCGTCGCCTGCCGGTGTGCGGGCCGCGCCCGCGATTACAGCGACCGCAAGCGCCGCGCGCCTTCGACCAGCGTCGCGTCGTCCTTCGAGAAACTGAGCCGGATCACGCCCGCGTCGGTGCCGTCGGTGTAAAACGCCGACAGCGGAATCGTCGCGACGCGCGCATCGCGGATCAGGCGCAGCACGAAATCGCTGTCGCTTTCGTCCGAGAAGTGCCGGAACCGCGCGAGCATGAAGAACGAGCCTTCACTCGGCAGCAGCTCGAAACGCGAACCGGCCAGCTCGCGCGCGAGCAGGTCGCGCTTGGCCTGATAGAACGCCGCCAGGCCGAGATAGCTTTCCGGCCGGGCGAGGATCTCCGCAAACGCGACCTGCATCGGCGTATCGGCCGCGAACACCATGAACTGGTGCACCTTGCGGATCTCATCCATCAGTTCGGCAGGCGCGATGCAATGGCCGACCCGCCAGCCCGTCACGTGGAACGACTTGCCGAACGACGACACGATCACGCTGCGCTCGGCCAGTTCGCGGTGCCGCGCGACGCTCTGGTGCTGCGCGCCGTCGAACACGACATGCTCGTAAACCTCGTCGGACAGCACCACGATGTCGGTATTGCGGGTGAGCTGCGCGAGCCGCTCGAGATCGTCGGCGGAGAACACGGTCGCGGTCGGGTTGTGCGGCGTATTGACGATGATCATCCGCGTGCGCGGCGTGATCGCCGCGGCGACTTCGTCCCAATTCACGCGGAAATGCTCGGCCGACAGCTTGATCGCGACCGGCGTCGCGCCCTGCATCCGCACGATCGGCGCATAGCTGTCGAACGACGGCTCGAAATAGATCACTTCGTCGCCCGGATGCACGAGCGCACTGATCGCCGCGTACAGCCCCTCGCTCGCGCTCGCGATCACCGTGATCTCGGTGCCTGGGTCGTAGCGGGTGCCGTACAGCGCCTCGGTCTTCTCCGCGAGCCGCTCGCGCAGCGACGCGATGCCGGCCATCGGCGCGTACTGGTTGTGGCCGTCGCGCATCGCGCGCGCGACGCCCTCGACGAGCGCCGGATCTGGCGCGAAATTCGGCGCGCCCTGCGACAGGTTCAGCGCATCGTGCTGTGCGGCGAGCTGGCCGATCACCGTGAAGATCGTCGTCCCGACGTCCGGCAGTTTCGAACGGGGCGTGGTGGCGCTTCGCATGACTCCTCCTCCTGATGTCCTTCGGGCTGGCCCGCGCGAAGCGCGCGGCCCTGCTCATGCCGCATGATTTAGCCCGAGCCAATATCGGCAGACAATCGAAAGTTCGTCATGGCAGCCATGCATTTTTCTCATTGCTTTGGCTAAGAAGAGCGCGGCGTCAAGGCAGTGCCGCCGACCACGCATGCGAATCAGGCATCTCTCCTGGGGCCGCGCAGCCGCGCCGTGCATCAGTCGCCTGCCGCCGCCAGATACGCACGCAGCATCGCCTGCAGTTCAGCGCGCAACGCGGCGAAGTCGAGCGTGGGCCCGAGCGTCAGCAGCGCCTGCGACACGCCGCCATAGCAGACCGTATGCGCCATCCGCGCGCACGCGTCGAGCCGTGCGGCCGACGGCGGATCGGCGGCCTGCGCGAGCGCATCCCGCCACAGCGCGACGTACGCGTCGTAATGTCGGCGATAGGCGGCCAGCGGCGACACCTGCCGCTCCAGCGCGAAGAACGCGCTCCACAGCGCGGCGTCGGCGCCGATCGCATCGACTTGCAGGTCGACGAGCGCGGCCGCGAGCGCGGCGCGCGGCCCGCCGCGCCGCCCGTTCGCCGCGTCGCGCAGCCGGTCGGCCAGCGCCAGCACGTGCCGGTGGATACACAGCGCGGCGAGACTCTGCTTGTCGCCGAAGTATTCGTAGAAGGTGCCGATGCTCACGCCCGCGACCGCCGCGATCTCGCGGATCGTCGCCTTCGCGTAGCCGCGCTCGAGCAAAAGCTGAACGAACGCCTGCTGCAGCGCATCGGAGGTGGCCTGCGCGCGCGACTGGCGCGGCCGGCGGCGCAACGCGGGCGCGGGTTGCGCCGCCGGCTGGCCGGGCGGCGCCGGAACCTGAACATGTCGCGGCGGCATATTTGCTACTCTGAAATTCAGCGGAAACGCGTTTGACCGGGCGCCGGCACCCGACCGGCCGACCGACCGATCGCGAAGCATGAGACCGGAGACAACCCGATGACCGAATCGCCCCATGCCGTCACGAACCAGTTCGACGAACTGGTCGACTATAACCTCTTCGCGACCGACGTCGCGCTGCGCGAGGCACTCGCCCGCGCGGGCGCCGGCTGGGCCGTGCCGCGGCTCGACGCGTACGGCGCGCGGCTCGGCAGCGCCGACACCGCGCAGCTCGCCGACGAAGCGAACCGCCAGACGCCGGAACTGAACGCGTTCGACCGGCGCGGCCGCCGCATCGACCGCGTCGATTTTCATCCGGCGTGGCACACGCTGCTCGGCATGTACCGCAACGAAGGCTTCGTGTCGCTCGCATTCCGCGATACGCGCCCCGGCCGCTGGGCCGCGACCGCGGCCGGCTTCTACCTGCACGGCCAGATCGAGGCCGGCACGCTGTGCCCGGCGACGATGACGCAGGCCGCGATTCCGGTGCTGCAGAAGGAGCCCGTGCTGTGGGACCTGCTGCGCGACAAGCTCTACAGCGACGACTACGATCCGCGCGACGTGCCGGTCGCCGCCAAGCGCTCGATCTGGTTCGGCATGGGGATGACCGAGAAACAGGGTGGCTCCGACGTGCGCGCGAACACGACGCTGGCTACCCCGGTCGGCGCGGGCGGCCGCGGCGGCGAATACCGGCTGCGCGGCCACAAGTGGTTCTTCTCCGCGCCGATGTGCGATGCCCACCTCGTCGTCGCGCGGACCGCAGCCGGCAGCCCGTCGTGCTTCTACGTGCCGCGCTGGCGGCCCGACGGCACCAAGAACGCGGTCGAGATCCAGCGGCTGAAGAACAAGGTGGGCAACCGCAGCAATTCGAGCAGCGAGATCGAGCTGAACGACGCGTGGGGGATCATGCTCGGCGACGAAGGCCGCGGGATTCCGACCATCATCGAGATGGCCACCTACACGCGGCTGAACTGCGTGCTCGGCAGCGCGGCGATGCTGCGCCAGGGCGTCGTGCAGGCGATCGCCTACACGCGCCAGCGCCACGCGTTCGGCCGCGCGCTCGCCGAGCAGCCGCTGATGCGCACCGTGCTCGCCGATCTCGCGCTCGAGAGCGAGGCCGCGCTCGCGCTCGCGATGCGCCTAGCCGATGCGTTCGAGCGCGACGACTCGCCGCGCGAGCGCGCGTGGAAGCGCATCGTCACGCCCGCCGCGAAATTCTGGGTCTGCAAGCGCGCGGTCGAGCTGACCGGCGAGGTGATGGAAGTGTTCGGCGGCAACGGCTACGTCGACGACGGCCCGATCGCGCGACTGTTCCGCGAAGCACCCGTCAACTCGATCTGGGAGGGCTCCGGCAACGTGATGTGCCTCGACGTGCTGCGCGCGGTGTCGCGCGAGCCCGACGCGGCCGCCGCGCTGCTCGCCGAACTGACCGATCTCGGCGCGGGCGAACCGCGCATCCGCGCGGCGCTCGATGCGCTACGCGCGATGCTCGCCGCACCGGCAGACACGCTCGAGGCATCGGCCCGCGTGTTCGCGCAGCGGCTCGCGCTCGTCGCGCA
>NZ_JSZN01000014.1:0-30407 GCF_000801975.1 Burkholderia sp. A9
CACGCGCCGGCCGATCGCCGCTGCCGCCGCGCAGGAACACCTGCTGCGCGCCGCTGAGGAACTGTTTTACAAGGAAGGGGTGCGCGCGGTCGGCGTCGAGGCGGTCGTGGAACTCGCAGGCGTCAACAAGATGAGCCTGTACCGCCAGTTCTCGTCGAAGGACGAGCTGATCCTCGCGTATCTGGAGCGAATGGATGCGTGTTTCTTCGAGCGTCTCGATTCGAGCGTCGCGAAGCATCCGGGCCAGCCGAAGGCGCAGTTGATCCAGTATTTCGTCGATCTCGCCGAACGCGCGACGCAGAAGGACTATCGTGGCTGCCCGTTCGTCAACGTCGCGGCCGAATTCCCGGATACGTCGCACCCGGCGCGCGAGCGCGTCGCGCAGAACAAGGAGCAGCTGATGAAGCGGCTCGTCGAGCTTTGCGAAGGCGCCGGCGCGCGCCAGCCGAAGGCGCTCGCCGACGCGCTCGCGCTGGTGGTCGAAGGCATCTATGCGGCCAGCCAGACCTACCGGCACGGCGAAACGCCGATCGGCACCGCGCCGGCACTGGTCACGCAGTTGATCGAAGCCGCCTGCGCGTGACGGGCGGTGCACGCCCGAACCACGCGTGCCCGCTACAATGCGACCCTCGCCGCTCCACCGCCCGACTCCCTTCGCCATGACACACGCCAGCCCCGACTCGCACGACGACATCCTCGCCGCCACGCGGCACTGGCTCGCGCGCGCGGTGATCGGGCTCAATCTGTGCCCGTTCGCGAAGAGCGTCTATGTGAAGGAACAGGTGCGTTATGCGATCAGCGAAGCGACGACGCTGGAAGATGCGCTCGCCGATCTCGAAACCGAACTGCGTGCGCTCGAAGCCGCGGACCCGCAGCAGGTCGACACGACGCTCGTGATCTATCCGCGCGCATTCGCGGATTTCGTCGACTACAACGATGCGCTGTTCTTCGCCGACCGGCTCGTGCGGCAGCTGCGGCTCGACGGCGTGCTGCAGATCGCGAGCTTCCATCCCGAGTACCGGTTCGAAGGCAGCGAAGCCGACGACATCGAGAACTACACGAACCGCGCGCCGTACCCGATCCTGCACCTGCTGCGCGAGGACAGCATCGCGCGCGCGGTCGACGCGTTCCCGGACGCGTCCGCGATCTACGAAAAGAACCAGGAAACGCTGCGCCGCCTCGGCCACGACGGCTGGCGCGAGTGGATGCGTCGGCCGGGCGACGACGTCTGACGCGTCGCGCGACGGCCGGCTAGCGCGCGGCAGACGGGCCGCGCGTCAGCCCACTTCAGTCCGCGGCCGGCTCGACGGCCTCGTCGGCCGCCGCTGTGGGTGCCGGCGCGAAGAAGCGCTCGTTCAGTTCGGCAAGCCCGAACATGCCGAGGATCTCGTTCAGCCGCTCGCCCGGCTTCCGGCGCGGCAGGTTCTTGTACTGCGCGATGATCAGCTCGTTCTTCATCGAATGCTCCCAGCCGACCAGCTCGGTCACGCTGACCTGGTAGCCGTGCGCCTCGAGCTGCAGGCAGCGCAGCACGTTGGTGATCTGGCTGCCGAATTCGCGCGTATGCAGCGGATGCCGCCACACTTCCGTCAGCGCGTTCGCGAGCGACTTGCCCTTGTTCTTGCGCAGCACGCCCGCGACTTCCGCCTGACAGCACGGCACCAGCACGATGTGCTGCGCACGCTTCGCGAGCGCGAAGCGGATCGCGTCGTCGGTCGCCGTGTCGCATGCATGCAGCGCGGTGACGACGTCGACCGTTTCGGGCAGCTTCGGCGACGTGATCGAATCGGCGACCGACAGGTTCAGGAACGACATGCCGCCGAACCCGAGCCGCGCCGCGAGTTCGGCGGAACGCGTGACGAGCTCCTCGCGCGTCTCGATCCCGTACACGTGCGACGCGAACGCCGGCGTGCCGTGCCCCGGCTGCTGCTTGAAGAACAGGTCGTACAGGATGAAGCCGAGATACGACTTGCCGGCGCCGTGATCGACGAGCGTCACGGCGTCCTTGTCGGCCTGCACGCTCGCGAGCAGCGGCTCGATGAACTGGAACAGGTGATAGACCTGCTTCAGCTTGCGGCGGCTGTCCTGATTCAGCTTGCCGTCGCGGGTCAGGATGTGCAGTTCCTTCAGCAGCTCGACGGACTGCTCCGGACGGATTTCGTAGGTCTTGTTCGACATCGTGAAGCGGCGCCGGGCCAAGGTCGGTCGACCACGGCCCGGCGACGGGAATTCGTGAGGAATAGCGACAGTTTACCGAAAATACGCGATCAGGCCCGCGCGCCAAGCCGCCAAAGCGACGTCACCTCGGCGCGGCGCGCCGCGTACAGCGGATCGTCCGCGTCGGCAGACTTCGGGTGCGCGGGGCGGATGTCTTCGCGGCCGAGCACGACGAGACCGGCTGCGTCGATCCATTGCAGCAGCGACTCGCGCGGCCGCAGGCCGAGATGCTCGGCGAAATCGGACAGGATCAGCCAGCCTTCGCCGCCCGGTTCGAGATGGTCGGCGAGCCCGGCGAGGAAACCGCGCAGCATGCGGCTGTCGGGATCGTAGACCGCGTATTCGATCGGCGCGCTCGGACGGGCCGGCACCCACGGCGGGTTGCAGACGACGAGCGGCGCGCGGCCGGCCGGAAACAGGTCGGCCTCGACGACGTTGACGCGATCGGCATGACCGAGCCGCGCGACGTTCTCGCGGGCACATGCGAGCGCGCGCGGATCCTGGTCGGTCGCGACGATGCGCTCGACGCCGCGCGATGCGAGAACGGCCGCGAGCACGCCGGTGCCCGTGCCGATGTCGAACGCGAGCGACGTCGCGGGCAGCGGTGTGCGTGCGACGAGTTCGACGTATTCGCCGCGCACCGGCGAGAACACGCCGTAATGCGGATGGATCGGCGCGCCGCCGAGCGCCGGAATCGGCACGCCCTTCTTGCGCCATTCGTGCGCACCGACGAGGCCGAGCAGTTCGCGCAGCGACACGACCGACGGCGCGCCGCCCGGGCCGTAAGCTTCCTCGCACGCGGCGCGCACGTCGGGCGCGCGGCGCAGCGGGATCGTGTAGTCGGCGTCGAGCGGAATCAGCAGCATCCCGAGCGTGCGGGCGCGCTGCGATTGCGCGAGCCGGTGCAGGTTGAAGGCTTCGACGCCGGCCGCGGCCTTCGCCTTCTTCGGCTTGCGTTCGACGCGGCGCGCCATCGCCTGCACGAGCTGGCGCGCATTCTGGAAGTCGCCCTGCCAGACCAGTGCGGTGCCCTCGCAGGCGAGGCGGTACGCCGCGTCGGCGGTGAGGCGGTCGTCGGCGGGCACCGCGCGCTTGGGCGGCTGCACGCCGGCTTCGGAACGCCAGCACACGGCATGTTCGGCGCCGTCGGCGTCGGTCCAGTGGAAAACGGGGAAATCGGTCACGCGAGCTCGGCTACGGTTGGCTTCAGACAGGCGGCGCTACTGTATTGCGCCGCGCGGACCACACCATACCGCGCTTTGCCCGTGCGGCAAAGCGCGGGTTCCCGCCCCTTTCGGCGGGTGCGACCGGTGCGCCGCCTACCCGCCCCATCCCGGCATCGCCGGCATGCGCAACGTGCCCGCATCGCTGAAGTGCACGGTGCCGAGCACCCCACCCGCGAGCCGGCCGCGCAGCGCGTACGGCAACTCGCCGTTCGCGGCCGCGCCGGGCAGGTTCCACGCCTGGCGCGCGGCGGCGAACGCCGATACCGAAACGGGTACCTCGATCACCGCCTCGCCGAACCGCGGCACGATGCCGGTGCGATCGCTGACGCCACTCGCGAACGGCGTGCCGTTCAGGTCGAGCGCGACCGAAATGCCGTCGTATTCGATCGGCGCGTCGTTCGGGTTCTGCACGCGCAGCTTCAGGCTGAAGCGCATCTCGAGGCCCTGCCCGACGAGCGGATCGAGCCCGGCGACGGACACGCTCACGGGCTCGCGCGTCAGACCTGCGCAACCGCCGAGCATGAGCACGGCGGCGACCAGCAGCAGCAAGGTGCGCAGCGGCGCGATACGGAACAGGGTTCGTGGCATGGGCTGGCCTCCTTGCGGCAATCGATCGACGGTCGTCATGCATTGTACCGAGCGCAACCGGCAACACCCCGATTCGTAGTTTTCGCACACCGCCGAGATCGTTAATAGATTAAAACTACGGAAATAATCACCCAAACGGAAAGTGAATCAATACCGCTCTCCATTCAATTACCCGAAAAAACTTCAATAGGTGCACTTTCTAATTTTTTCGTTTCCTTTACCCAAACCCATCAAGTATATTTACGCATCCTTCGAGCAGGCCGACAAACCTTGTAGCCGCATGACGGCGATTTTACGGAACGGCGACACGCCGTCCTTCCGTCCTGCGGCCTGGCACGGCCAGCCCCGTGGGTCGTCGGTTCAAAGGGAAGGCACGCCCACCGCAGGCGTGCGGCCCCGTGTCGTGCGCGCGAAATCAATTCAGTACAACACGCGCCCGGCCATTTTGAACCGGCAAGTTAACCGACATCCGGAAGCACAGAGGGGGCAGTAAACCATGATTACCTTCACGTAGTCGGCCGGCCGTCTTTTCGAATAATCCGTCATTAGCATTTCTCGTCGCCGTTGATTAACGGCGGGGGATTTCTTTTGCCGGCGTTTTCGCAGCACTGAACGATTCTTTCAACAATCGAGGTTTCAGTCATGTCGATCAACATTCACAAGATGCGTTATCTGCCGCTCGTTGCCGCGCTCGCACTCGCCGGGTGCGGCGGCGACGACAGTGGCGTGGGCTCGGCTTCCGCGCTCAGCTCCGCCGGCGCGCCGCACTCGGGCTCGTCGCCCGCCGCCAACACGCCACCGAGCGCACCTCAGCCGGCCGCATCCAACGTCGACAAGAGCGTATCGCCTGTCGAGCTGCCGGACACCGTGGTACCGGTCAACTACCGGCTGTGGTTCCGCCCGAACGACGCGCTGAACGCGTTCGACGGGCGTGCCGACGTCGAGATCAAGGTGCTGAAGCCGGTCAACAACATCGTGATCGCCGGCCACCGGATCAAGTTCACGAACGGCCGCATCACGCTGCAGCCGGGCAACATCCAGCTGATCGCGACGCCGCAGGACAAGGGCGACTTCTACCAGCTGCGCCCCGTGAGCGGCACGATCGCGCCGGGCAACTATTCGCTGCACATGGAGTGGTCGGGCATCATCAACTTCAAGTCGTATGACGATCCGGTCAACCAGACCGGCGGCAGTTGCGGCAACGATCCGTATCCGGGCTGCTCGGCCGCGGAAGGCGTGTTCCGGGTCGACCTGAAGGGCACCGACGGCAAGACGAGCGGCGCGATCCTCACGCAGGGCGAAACCAACCTGTCGCGCCAGTGGTTCCCGGGCTGGGACGAACCGGCGTTCCGTCCGACCTATGAAGTAACGGCCGAAGTGCCGCAGAGCTGGCGCGTCGTGTCGAACGCGGCCGAGAAACCGTCGACCAACGTCGGCGGCGGCTACAAGCTCGTGCAGTTCGAGAAGACCCCGCCGATGCCGTCGTACCTGCTGTTCTTCGGCGGCGGTCTGTTCGATACCTACGAGGACGACTTCTCGAGCCCGCTGCCGGGCGGCAAGGGCGGCCTGCACCTGCGCGTGTTCACGCCGCCGGGCATGAGCGACTGGGCGAAGCCGGCGATGGACCGCACCAAGCAGGCGCTCGACTTCTATTACCGCTACACCGGCATCCCGCTGCCGCTGACGAAGTTCGATACGGTCGCCGCGAACGACGCGTTCAAGGAACAGAAGGACCTGAACTTCGGCGGGATGGAAAACTGGGGGTCGATCCTCGAGTTCGCCGACGACATCCTGCCGCAGCCGGGCCAGCCGATGTCGCGTTACGGTAACGAGGTGCTGACGCACGAAGTCGCGCACCAGTGGTTCGGCGATCTCGTCACGGCCGACTGGTGGGACAACGTCTGGCTCAACGAGTCGTTCGCGACGTTCTTCGAAACCAAGACGACGATCCAGTTCTTCCCCGACGAGTTCAGCTGGCTCGACCAGGTGAAGAACAAGTACCGCGTGATCAACCGCGACATCGGCCCGAACGCGTTCCCGGTCGCGCCGAACTTCAACGACTGGGCGTCGAACGACTTCGTGCTGAGCGCGAGCGCATTCACGTACGACAAGGGCGGCCATGTGCTGAAGACGCTCGAGAACTATCTCGGCGAGCAGACATTGCGCCGGGGCCTGCAGCAATACCTGGTCGACTACTCGTTCGGCAACGGCACGCCGAGGCGTCTGTGGGATGCGCTGTCGAAGGAAAGCGGCCAGGCGATCGGCGCGATCGGCGACAGCTACGTGCGTCAGACGGGCGTGCCGCTGATCTCGCTCGACACGCAGTGCGACATGACGAAGAACCAGACGGTCGTCACGCTAAAACAGCAACCGTTCCCGAACAAGAACGCGTATCCGGGCCTGCAGTGGACGGTGCCGATCACGCTCGCGTACGGCCAGGGTCTCGCGAAACACACGACGCTCGCGCTGAAGGATACGCAGACGCAGACGCGGATCGACGGCTGCACGGGCGTGGTCGCGGATCCGACCGGTCTCGACTACTACGTCGTGAACTACAGCGACGCCGCGTGGAGCGGCCTGCTCACGCAGGTCAACGGCTCGACCGATCCGGTGCTGCTCGCGAACCTGAAGAGCGAAGCCGCGCTGCTCGTCGCGAACAACCTCGCGCCGGCTTCGCGTTCGACGTCGATCGGCTCGGTCGCTTCGCCGGCCGCGATGAAGCTGCGTCAGACGCCGAGCTTCGACGGCATCGTGCCGATGGCGAAGGAACGTCCGTCGCTGCGCTACCAGGGCATGTTCAAGCCGCGCAAGACGGTGGCTCAGTAACGTGGTCCGGCCGACCGGTGCCGCGCGATGCGCGGCGTCGGCCGACATGCGCTTGACGCTGTTCGGCGGGCCCCGCGTGCGGGGCCCGTTTTTCGTGGCGCGCGATCACGCTGCTGCGCTGACGCGGCCGTCGCCGTGCGGCAGGTGCATGCCCGCCGCCGCGCCGGCGCCGCGCGGCCGCTAGCGATCGTTGCGGCGGCGAAACGCCCACCACGCGGCGAGCGCGGTGAAGCCCGCAACCAGCAGCACCATCAGCCAGAACCCGTGCTTGTTTTCCGAGAACGGCACGCCGCCGACGTTCATCCCGAAGAAGCCCGCGACGATGTTGATCGGCAGCGCGATCACGGTCACGAGCGTCAGCGTAAACAGCGTCCGGTTGTTCTGCTCGTCGAGCCGCGAGCCGATCTCTTCCTGCAGCAGCTTGATTCGCTCGTTGAGTCCTGACAGATCGGCGAGCACCAGCGAGAACGCTTCGGTCGACTCGCGCAATTCCTGCACGTCCTCGGGATGCAGCCACGCGGGCGGCTTGGCGAGCAACCGGAAGATCGAACCGGGCTCGGGCGCCAGCATGCGCTGCAGCCGTGTCAGCGTGCGGCGCATCGCGCCGAGCTCGACGCGGTTCGACGTGAGCCGTTGCGACAGGAAGCGATCCTCGATGCGGTCGACGTCGACGCTCGTGCGTCGCATGATCTGGATCAGCAGGTCGGCCTGGTCGTGCAGCAGGTGCACGAGCAGCTCGGTCGGCGACCGGAACTGCTCGCCGTCGCGCACGCCTGCGCGCAGCGTGTCGACCGAGCGCAACGGCTTGAGCCGCGCGGTGACCATGATGCGCCGCTCGACGTGGACGAACAGCGTCGCGATTTCCGACGGTGTGAGTTCGAGGTTGAACATCACGTCGTTGACGATCGCGCGCAACGCGCCGTCCTCCTGCTCGATGCGCGTCGAACGCGACCCTTCGTGAAGAAATTCGAAGAAGCTGTCAGGCAGCCCGAGGTGCGTGCGCATCCAGCGCTCGCTCGCGCCGTGCGCGAGGTTGAAGTGCAGCCAGACGAAGTCGTCCGATGCGGCCGCATCGCGCTCGCGGCACGTGCGCAGCCATGCGGCGGCCGCGTCGGCATCGAGCATCGCGCCCGACCCGCCCGGAACGAAGCGGAATCCGCACACCATGCCGGACGTATCGGCACCGTAAGTCTGTACGATCAGGTCCATCGTGTCGAAGGTCGTGCGGCGCGCGCCGCGCCGCGCATTGCGCCTCGCGGCACCACGCCGGGAAAAGAAAGGAGACGTATGCCCGACGCGGGTGACGCTCTCGTGACAGTGTCACATGCGATTATCGCCGCAACCGGCGCCCCAAAAACAACGCGCCGCCCGTTGGGGCGGCGCGTATGCGATGAACGGGTTGGGGCAAGACCGCTGACTACTGGCGCGTCTCCGACTGCGCGGCGGTCGGGCATGCCGGATCCTTGCCCCAGTGGCCGTCGCAGACACGCCAGCGGCACAGCTGATCCTCGAAGAAACCGCGCTCCGAACAATCCTTCACGCGCGACGCAAGCGAGCCGCCCGTCGTCGCGGCCGCCTTGGCCGGCACGACCTGGCCCTTCTGCCCGGCTGTCTTCTTGTCGGCCGGCTTCGTGCGTGCGACCAGCGCGGCGAGCAGATCGGCATCGGGATCGTCCTTGCCGGCCCCCTTCGCGCCCGCGGTACGGGCCGTCGCTTCGCGACGCTTCTTCGCCTGCGCGAGCTCCGCCTGCTGCTCCTTGTGATGCTTGCGCGCCTCAGCCTTCGCGTCGGCCTTGCTGCGTGCGGCGACCTTGTCGTTCTTCGCGGCGTCAGCCTTCGCGGTTTTCGTCGTCGCTGCGACGGCGGCCGTCGCGGCGGCGGCAGCGCCTGCCGTGGCTGCGCCGGACGCATCGTCGGCACCGTTCGCGAGTGCGCGCGACAGGCGACTATTGTCCGCGCCGGACGCGGACGATGCGGACGCAACGGCCTGGGACGCCGCATCGTCATTGACGATCGTGGCCGGTTGCACGGCGGGGGCGGCCGATGCGGCGTTCTGCGCGACCTGCACGGCGGCGCCGCTCGCGGGCTCGACCTTCGCAGGTGCCGGCGTGGGCGCGGCGGCCACGACGGCCTGCTCGCCAGATGGTTGCTGCCAGCGCCAGGCGCCCCAGCCGCCGACGGCGACTACAAGCGCGACGACGGCCGCGATCGGCCCCTTCAGCGAACGGCGCGGCGCTTCGGCCTGCGGCGTGACACGTCCTTCCAGATTCGCGAGAATGCGCGACTGCTGAGGCCCACCCTCGCCTGCCGGTTTCGTATCGGACAGCAGGCTGGGCGGGGTTTTCGAATTTGAATTTTCCGGCGCACTCATTCAGCGTCTCATTGAATCCTGGTTTAATTCACCGCGATAATATAGCCCGGCCGCTCAAAGCAGCCTGATTCTAAGAGCAAGCATTGCAAAACACAATCAATTCCAATTTCCGGGGATTTCGTTGATTGCCGTCGCACTCGTCGCCTATTTCGCCCTTGCCGTCGCGGTTGCGGCACTGTTGCTTTTACCGGGTATCCGCGCGACCGTTTTCGAATCCGTCGCCCAGTTTCACGGCCGTCTAACGCGCCGTGCGAACGATCGCGCCGCGCGCACGCGAAGTCAGATTGTTAAATCGGCAACCGTTACGCGCAGCGCATTAAGTGACGCGCAAAATTTACTGGTTCGGCGGCGCTTGATGATTATGGTGTCGGCAGGTATTCTTGCGACGCCGCCATTGGTGGCCATTGCGTTACGCGGTCGGCAATTGTTTCAGTACGACGACACGGCGCGCGTGCCCGACGAGAAGATCGCCGCGCTGCTGCAGGGCGAGCAGCTCGTGCCGCCCCCGCCGTTGCCGCCGGAAGTCTTTGCCACGAAGGAAGTCGAACAGGTGCGGCCGGCGCTGAAGGACGCGAGCCGTGACTGGAACCTGCTGGATCCCGATTTCCGTACGCGTTTGCTGCTGGTCTACAAGATCATGCACGAACAATATGGTTATGAAATGGCGCTGCTGGAAGGTTATCGGAGTCCGGAACGCCAGAACCGGCTCGCGCAGATGGGCACCAACGTGACCAATGCGGCAGCGTTCCAGAGTTATCACCAGTTCGGGCTCGCGGCCGACAATGCGTTCTTGCGCGACGGCAAGCTGGTCATTTCCGAGAAAGATCCCTGGGCGATGCGCGGCTACCAGTTGTACGGACAGGTTGCCGAACAGGTCGGCCTGACCTGGGGTGGCCGCTGGAAAATGATGGATCTCGGGCACGTGGAATACCATAAACCCGGTTTTAAACTGGGACGCGGCAGCTAGTCAGGGCTGCCGTACAAGAAATAATGAGGGCGGCATGGGCTTTTTAATCACCCGGCAGGAAATGATTTGGGCGGCGCAATCGATTGGGCATTCCGTTGCGCGATTTTGTCAGGCCGCCGCTTCCGTTTTAATTCTCACAGCGTCCTTTCATTAATGCGCGCGCCTTCTCCGCTGCCGCGGGCGCATTGATGCCAGCCCCCTTCACCCCGTTTGACCGCGTGGCGACACATCGCGGCGCCACCCTAGCCGCTCGGCGCGCCTGCGTCGCCTCACCGAATCGCACCGGAACCTGAACGTCCTATGCAACGCATCCTCAACGTGCTGACTCATCCGCGTACGCTCTCGATTGTCGGGATCGTCGCGCTAGCGGCGATTCTCTTCATCGTCGCCGACATGCTGCAGCTGCCGCTCCTGTGGGCGGCGATCGCCTTCGCGGCGATCCTCGCGCTGTGGCTCGGCGTCGCGTTGTGGCGCCGCTGGCGCGTGAAGCGCGCGAACCAGCAGCTCGGCCAGGTGCTGGAGGAGCAGGCGGAAACCGGCAAAATCGCCGCGCCGGCCGCGGCCGCCCTCGCCCCCGATGCGAAAACGGCCGACCTCGACGTGCTGCGCACGCGCCTGTCCGACGCGGTGAAGACGATCAAGACGTCGAAGATCGGCCAGGTGTCGGGCGGCTCCGCGCTGTACGAACTGCCGTGGTACATCGTGATCGGCAACCCCGCCGCGGGCAAGAGCAGCGCGGTGCTCAATTCCGGCCTGCAGTTCCCGTTCGCGGACAAGAACAGCGCCGTGATCCACGGCATCGGCGGCACGCGCAACTGCGACTGGTTCTTCACGACCGAAGGGATCCTGCTCGACACGGCCGGCCGCTATTCGGTGCACGAGGAAGACCGCAGCGAGTGGCTCGGCTTCCTCGGCCTGCTGAAGCGCTACCGTCCGAAGGCGCCGATCAACGGCATCATCGTCACCGCGAGTATCGCCGAACTCACCGGCAACCGCCCCGAATTTGCGATCAACCTCGCGAAAAACCTCCGTCAGCGCGTTCAGGAGCTGACCGAGAAGCTCGAGGTGTTCGCGCCGGTCTACGTGATGTTCACGAAGGCCGACCTGATCACCGGCTTCACCGAATTCTTCAGCAGCAGCGACAAGCACGAGTACGACCGCGTGTGGGGCGCCACCCTGCCCTACGAGCCCGACGACAAGCGCGACGTGGTCGCGCAGTTCGACACGCACTTCGAGGAACTGTACGAAGGGCTGAAGGAAATCAGCGTCGCGCAGCTGTCGCTGTCCCGCGGCAACCAGTTGTCGCCGGGCCAGCTGAGCTTCCCGCTCGAATTCTCGACGATCAAGCCGTCGCTGCGCGCGTTCCTCGCGACGCTGTTCGAAAACAACCCGTTCCAGTACAAGCCGATCTTCCGCGGCTTCTACTTCACGAGCGCGCTGCAGGAAGGCGAAACCAACAGCGCCGCCGCGCAGCGCATCGCGCACCGCTTCGGGCTCGACGCGAACGCGCTGCCGAAGCCGCACAGCGCGTTCTCGAAGAACGGCTTCTTCCTGCGCGACCTGTTCTCGAAGGTGATCTTCGCCGACCGTCAGACGGTGCGCCAGTTCGCGAGCCCGACCAAGACGCGGCTGCGCTATGCGACCTTCTTCGGCTTCGTCGCCGCACTCGCGCTTGCGCTCGGCGGCTGGACCTGGTCGACCATCGGCAACCAGCAGCTCGTCGCGAACGTACAGGCCGACCTCGACAACGTCACGCGCCTGCAGCAGGGCCGCAACGACCTGCAGTCGCGCCTGCAGGCGATGGACATCCTCGAGGACCGGATCGAGCAGCTCGAGCAGTTCCGCCGCGACAAGCCGGTGTCGGTGTCGCTCGGACTGTACCAGGGCGACCGTCTCGAGCAGCATCTGCTGACCGAGTACTACAACGGCGTACGCCAGATCCTGCTGGCACCGGTCTCGCAGAACCTCGCATCGTTCATGAAGGACGTGAACGCGCACCCCGAACAGCTCGTGCCGATGACGCGCCCGCCCGAATCGGGCGCCGTGCAGGGCGGCGCGCTGCCGGTCTCGACGAACCCGCCGGGCGCCGCACCGCTCGCCGCTGCCGCACCAGGCGCATCCGCCGCGACGGCCGCCGCGCCGCAAGCGCCGGCCGCGCCGCAAGGCGGGCTGTACAGCGACGCCTCGCCGACCAACGTGCAGGACGCGTACAACGCGCTGAAAACCTACCTGATGCTGTCCGACAAGCGTCACGTCGAGCAGGCGCACCTGACCGACCAGCTCGCGCGCTTCTGGCGCGGCTGGCTCGAAACGAATCGCGGCAACATGCCGCGCGACGAGATGATCAAGAGCGCCGAGCGCATGATCTCGTTCTATCTCGCCCGCGTGAACGACAACGACTGGCCGATGATCGACGCGAACCTCGCGCTCGTCGACCAGACCCGCGAGAACCTGCGCCGCGTCGTGCGCGGGATGCCGGCCCGCCAGCGCGTCTACGAGGAAATCAAGGCACGCGCGTCGACCCGCTTCGCGCCGATGACCATCGCGCGCATCGTCGGCGACGGCAACCAGGCGCTGGTCGCCGGCAGCTATGCGATTCCGGGCACCTTCACGCGCGAAGCGTGGTTCGACTACGTGCAGCCGGCGATCCGTGACGCCGCGACCAAGGAACTGCAGGCGAAGGACTGGGTGCTGAACACCTCGACGCAGGACGACCTGACGCTGGAAGGCAGCCCCGAGCAGATCCAGAAGACGCTCGTCGGCATGTACAAGACCGAGTACGCGCAGCACTGGCAGAAGTTCATGCAGGGCATCGCGGTGCAGGGCTTCAGCAGCTTCGGCCAGGCCGTCGACGGGATGAACCGCCTCGGCGACCCGCAGGATTCGCCGATCCGCAAGGTCCTCGAGACCGCGTACGACCAGACGTCGTGGGACAACCCGTCGCTCGCGAACGTGGCGATCAAGAAGGCGCAGACGGGTGTCGTGAACTGGGTCAAGCAGTTGTTCACGCGCTCGCAGGCCGGCCAGGTGGCGGCCGCGAACATCGACATCAACGGCAATCCGGCCGAGGTGCCGATGGGTCCGATCGGCCAGGAGTTCATCGGGCTCGCACGGATCGTCGCGACGCACGACGGCACGTCGATGCTCAAGGGCTACATGGACACGCTGTCGAAGGTCCGCACGCGCTTCAACGTGATCAAGAACCAGGGCGACCCCGGCCCCGGCGCGCGCCAGCTGATGCAGCAGACGCTCGACGGCAACGGCTCGGAACTCGCCGATTCGCTGAAGTTCGTCGACGAGCAGATGCTGACGGGCCTTACCGATTCGCAACGCAAGTCGCTGCGCCCGCTGCTGGTGCGGCCGCTGATGCAGGCGTTCTCGGTGGTGATCCAGCCGGCCAGCGCCGAAGTCAACAAGGTGTGGAACGCGCAGGTCTACCAGCCGTTCCAGAACTCGCTCGCGACCAAGTACCCGTTCGCGGCGAACGCGAAGGTCGAAGCCGGCGCCGGCGAAATCGCGCAGGTGTTCGGTCCGGACGGTTCGATCGCGAAGTTCGTCGGCACGACGCTGGGCCCGCTCGCGGTGCGCCGCGGCGACACGCTCGCGGCCCGCACGTGGGGCGACATGGGCATCGGCCTCACGCCCGACTTCACGAACGGCTTCGCGCGCTGGGTCGCCCCGCTCGCCGGCGGTGCCGCAGGCGGCGCAGCCGCGGCGGCCGAACCGCAGACCGTGTTCCAGATCCTGCCGCAGCCGAGCACGGGCACGACCGAATACACGGTCGCGATCGACGGCCAGCAGCTGCGCTACCGCAACACGCCGCCGCAGTGGACCAACTTCGTGTGGCCGAACCCGCAGGGCTCGCCGGGCGCGACGCTGTCCGCGACGACCTTCGACGGCCGCACGGTGCAGCTCGTCAACGAGCCGGGCCGCTACGGTCTGGAGAAGCTGATCAACTCGGCGCAGCGCAAGCGCCGGCCGGACGGCACCTTCGACCTCACGTGGGTCCAGGGCAGCGTGAACGTGTCGGTGACGATGCGCATCATCAGCACGTCGCAGCCGACGAGCGGCGGCGGCGACCAGCCGCAGCAGCAGAGCCTGCGCGGCCTGCAGCTGCCGTCGTCGGTCGCCGACGCGAGCGCGGGCGCCGCGCAGAACGCGACGCAGGCCGGCACGGGCGCGCCGGCCGCAGCACCGGCCGTCACGGCCGCCACCGCAACGAATGCCCAGGAGGCGCAATGACGCAAACCGTTCAGGCGCAGATCGCCTACTTCGGCAAGATTCCGTCGCGCGGCGACTTCGTGAAGAGCCAGCACAACCCGCAGCTGCTGCAGACGCTCGATCGCTGGATCGCGCAGGCGCTCGAACTGCTTGCGGAAGATCCGCGCTGGAAGATCGTCTACGAGGATGCGAAGCCGATGCATTTCGCGTTCCTCGGCTCGCGCAGCAAGCTCGCGATCGCGGGCCACATGGTCGCGAGCCATGACGTGTCGATGCGCCGCTTCCCGTTCCTCGGCGCGACCGCGCTCGAGGTCGACCGGCCGCTCGCGTTCCTCGCGCGCAGCCCGCTCGCGTTCGCGCGGCTGTGGTCGCGCGTCGCCGCGCAGATGCCGCCGCTGCTCGCGAAGGACGAACCGCCCGGCGCGCTGCAGGCGCTCGGCGACACGCAGGTGCCGATCGACGTCGGCGGCCCCGGCACGTCGCATGACGGCACCTTCAACGACTTCATCGAACACCAGACGCTGTACGGCCTGCAGCAGATGCTGCTCGAAAGCGGCCATCCGGTGCGGCTGCGCGGCGCGATGCTCGCGCTCGGCTCGCTGCTGCGGCCCGTGATGCAAAGCGGCTCGTCGCACATCGAGCGCGGCCTCACGCTGCCACTGCCGGTCGATCCGTTCTATCGCAGCCTCGTCGCCGCGTTCTGGCTCGAGCTGATCGCGCCGTTCGTCGCGCAGGCCGACTTCGAGCTCGCGATCTTCATCGGCACCATCGCCGAGCGCGAACGGCTGATCATCGGCTTCAACGGCGCGTCGTCGAAGACGCTGCTGAGCGTCGTTGATCCGCAAACCTACGCCGCCCACAACATCGACATCGACGATCCCGAGTGGATCGACGCCCATGCGCAAAACGATCACCAGATCAGCAAGCTCGTCAGCTACCTCGACCAACCGCAACTCTCGCTGCGCGTCGCCATCGACGCGTTCCGCGAAGCGTTCATCGGAGGCTGACGGGATGCAACGCACGATTCACGTCCGGCGCACGCGCGTCTCGCCCTTCGTTGCCGGCCTCGTCACCGCCGGCCTCATCGCCAGCGGCGCGGCCTATGCGCAGAACACGGGCGGCGCGACCGTCACGCCGGTCGGCAACGGCACGGTCGCGACCGCCGCCCTGCCCGCGAATGCGAACGCGAACCCCGGCGCCGCGCCGGCCACGGCATCGGGCACGGTGGTGCACGGCACCGCCGGCACGATCACGCCGCCGCCCACGAACGCGGCGCCCGGCCAGGTCGTGGTCGGCGGCAAGGTGCCCGACGAGGCGACCAAGGCCGCCGTGCTGCAGAAGCTGCGCGACACCTACGGCGCGGCGAACGTGGTCGACCAGATCGAGGTCGGCGACGTCGCGACACCGCCGAACTGGAGCGCGAACGTGCAGAAGCTGCTCGGCGCGCAGCTCAAGCAGATCAGCAAGGGCCAGCTGAAGATCAACGGCACGCAGATCGAGATGAAGGGCGAGGTGCACAACGAGGCGCAGCGCCAGCAGCTCGCGAGCGACATGGCGAACACGCTGAACCCGACGTACACGATCAAGAACGGGCTGCGCGTGTCGGCGTCCGAGCAGGGCCTGCTCGACCAGACGCTCGCGAACCGCACGATCGAGTTCGAGACGGGCAGCGCGACGCTGACGCCGCAAGGCAGGCAGATTCTCGACCAGATGGCGGCCGCGCTGTCGAAGATGCAGAACCGCACGGTCGACATCATCGGCCACACCGACAACTCGGGGAACCGAACGTCGAACATCGCGCTGAGCCAGGCGCGCGCGGACGCGGTGAAGGGCTACCTGATCACGAAGAGCATCCCGCCGCAGCAAATGACGACGACGGGTGTCGGACCGGATCAGCCGATCGCGCCGAACGACACGGCCGACGGGCGGGCCCGCAACCGGCGCATCGAGTTCCGGGTCGGGCAGTAACGGATGGATCCGGGCCGCTCCGCGGAGCGGCCCGACATGCAACGGGCGGCGGCAGTCATGCGTCGCCCGTTGTGCGTTTACGACTGCTCGTCGGGCTTCACGCCGAGCAGCTCGCGAAGATGCGACAGCGAGCCGTCGTCCTTCACGACGCTCTCGAGCCACTTGTGCAGCGGCATGTCGGCCCATTCGGCCGCCTTGTCGGCGAGATACGCGACCGGGCTGTGCGGCTCGGTCTGGCGGAAATAGCGCGCGACCGAACGCAGCTGGTCGACGGCCTGCGCACGGTTCTGGATGCCGGCGATCATCTGCGTCACCGGCGGACGCGGAGCGGTCTGCGACTGCACGTGGGTCTCCTCGGTGTGGAACGCATCGCCGAAGCTCGGCTCGATACGCTCGGGCTGCGCCTGCGGCGCCGCCGGCACATGCGGCGCGCTGCCCGTATAGCCCTGCTCGCGCGCAAAGCGCTCGGCGAGCCGGTATACGGTCTCGAATGCGTCGCGCGTCTGCCGGAAGCTCGGCGCCGAATTGCCCGCGCGTTCGACGAGCCGCTCCTCGAACGCGTCGAGCGCGATTTCGAACGCCTTCAGGTTCGCGAGCAGCCCGGCGTAGAACGCGATCGGCGTCACGCGCCGCGACGCATCGATCTGTTCGACCGACGGCTTGCCGCGCGCGATGTCGTCCGCGTGCTCGGGGTCGCGCTTCACGGCCTGCGCAACGTGCTGCGCGACTTCCCAGTCGAGTGTGGTGAACGCGTTCGACGCACCTTCCGTCACCGGAATGCCGCGCAGAAGTTCGGCCGTGCGCCCGGACAGCCAGGCGACGTTGCCGAGCCGGTATTCGACATCGTCGCCTTCGGGCAGCGGATGCACGGTGTCCCAGTAGTCGCGGCACAGCCCTTCCAGCAGCGCATAGCCTTCGGTGAGGCCGGTGATGCCGCCCTCCAGCGCGAGCGCCTCGGTCAGCCACACGGCGAGCCGCAGGTCCTTGGTGCGGGTGCGCAGCAGCGCGCCCGCATGGTCGACGACGAAGCCCCAGTCGGCCTCCTTGATCTCGGTTACCCACTCGCCCTGGTCGAGCGTCGGATCGTCATAGCGGCGCGCGTCCTGGATCGCGTCGAATTCGTTCGAGAACAGCAGGTCGTCGCCGCTGGGCGACGCATCGCTGATCGGCGTCAGCAGCTCGGGGAGATTGATCGGCATGGTTCGGTCAGTTCATCAATGCGGGTTGCGCGGCCGCGCTCATTCGACGGTGTACGCGAATTCGCCGGCCTCGTCCGCGCGCACCGCGATGCGCGCGATGGCCGCGCCGTCGGCGATCCGGCCGAGCACGTGGCCCGCGATCTCCGGCAGTAGCGTGCCGTTCAGGATATGGTCGACGTTGCGGGCGCCCGAATCGACCTCGGTGCAGCGCGCGAGCACCGCGTCGACGAGCGATTCATCCCACTCGAACGCGGCCTTGTGGTTCGCATCGATGCGGCGGCGGATCCGTTCGAGCTTCAGCTCGATGATCTCGGCCAGCACGTCGTCGGAAATCGGGTAGTACGGCACGACCTTCATCCGGCCGAGGAACGCCGGCTTGAACGTCTTGTACAGCTGCGGGCGCAGCGCCTCGGCGAGCGCGTCCGGATCGGGCAGTTCCTCGGCCGGCTTGTTCAGGCACGCCTGCATCACCGCGGCCGACCCGACGTTCGACGTCAGGATGATCAGCGTGTTGCGGAAGTCGATCTCGCGCCCCTCGGCGTCGTCCATCGTGCCCTTGTCGAACACCTGGAAGAACATCTCGAGCACGTCCGGGTGGGCCTTCTCGACCTCGTCGAGCAGCACGACGGAATACGGGTTGCGGCGCACCGCCTCGGTCAGCACGCCGCCCTCGCCGTAGCCGACGTAGCCCGGCGGCGAACCCTTCAGGCCCGACACGCTGTGCGCTTCCTGGTACTCGCTCATGTTGATCGTGACCATCTTGCGCTCGCCGCCGTACAGGATGTCGGCCAGCGCGAGCGCCGTCTCGGTCTTGCCGACGCCCGACGGCCCGACGAACATGAACACGCCGCGCGGCTTGTTCGGATCCTCGAGGTTCGCGGTCGCCGTGCGCACGCGCTGCGCGATCGCGTCGAGCGCATGGTCCTGGCCGATCACGCGCGCGGTCAGCAGCGGCTGCAGGTTCAGCACGGTGTCGATCTCGTCCTTCACCATCCGGCCGAGCGGAATGCCGGTCCAGGCGGCGACGATCTCGGCGACGACGTGGCCGTCGACCTGCAGCGGCACCATCGGCTCGCCGCCCTGCAACGCGTGCAGCGCCGCGACGCGTTCGGCCAGCTTGTCGCGCGTGGCCGGCACGTCGACCGGCTCGCCGTGTTCCGACGGACCTCGCGCCTTGTCGAGCGCGTCCCGCAGCTCGGTGATCTCGGCGACGATCACACGTTCCGCTTCATAGCGTGCCTCGTCCTGCGCAAGCTGTTCGAGCGCCGTGTCGCGCGCGCCGCGCAGCTCGCCGAGCCGCTCGTCGTGCGCCGCGCCGCCCGCCGCTTCGCGCTCCAGCGACGCGATCTCCGCGTCGATGCGCTCGATGCGCTTCTTCGTGTCGTCGATCGCCGCCGGCGTCGCGCTGTGCGCGAGCGCGACCTTCGCGCAGGCGGTGTCGAGCACGCTGATCGCCTTGTCCGGCAGCTGCCGGCCGCTGATGTAGCGATGCGACAGGCGCACGGCCTCGGTGATCGCGTCGTCGAGGATTCGCACGTTGAAGTGCTGCTCCATCAACCCCGACATCCCGCGCAGCATCGCGGCCGCGAGCGGCTCGCTCGGCTCCTCGACCTTCACGACCTGGAAGCGCCGCGCGAGCGCCGCGTCCTTCTCGAAGTACTTCTTGTATTCGCTCCACGTCGTCGCGGCGATCGTGCGCAGCTCGCCGCGCGCGAGCGCCGGCTTCAGCAGGTTCGCCGCGTCGTTCTGGCCGGCCTGGCCGCCTGCGCCGATGATCGTGTGCGCCTCGTCGATGAACAGGATGATCGGGTGCGCGCTCTTCTTCACCTCGTCGATCACGCTCTTCAGGCGGTTCTCGAACTCGCCCTTCACGCTCGCGCCGGCTTGCAGCAGCCCCATGTCGAGCACGTGCAGCGCGACGCCGCGCAACGGCGGCGGCACGTCGTCGGCCGCGATCCGCAGCGCGAGGCCCTCGACGACCGCCGTTTTGCCGACGCCAGCCTCGCCGGTCATGATCGGGTTGTTCTGGCGGCGGCGCATCAGGATGTCGATCGCCTGGCGGATCTCGGCTTCGCGGCCGATCACCGGATCGATCTTGCCGTCGCGCGCGCGCTGCGTGAGGTTGGTCGTGTAGGTGTCGAGCGCGGGCGTCTTCGACGGGCCGGCCGCGGGCGCGGCTCCGTCGAGAGCCGGCGCGACACCGGCGCCTTCCGCGTCCGGCTGGCGCGGCTCGGCCTCGCTCGACCCGGCCATGATCTCGTCGAACTTGTGCTTCAGGTCGGTCACGTTCATTTCCGCGAACTGCGACGACATCCGCTGCGCGAACTGCGCGAGATCGGGCGCGGTCAACAGCGCGAGCAGCAGGTGGCCCGAGCGGATCCGGCCGAGTTGCGAATCGAGCGACGCGATCAGCCACGCCTGCTCGAACAGCGCGATCAGGTGCACGGAAAACACCGGCGTGCGCGTGTTGCCCGTCTTCAGGCGCGTGAGTTCGCGCTCGAGATCGGCACGGAGCGCATGCGGATCGACGCGGCTCGCGCGCAGCGCGAGCGGCAGGTCACCCGTCGCTTCGTCGAGCAGCGCGAGGAACAGGTGCTCCAGATCGACCTCGTAGTGGCCGCGCGCCAGGCACGCGCTCGCCGCACGCTCGGCCGCGTGCCGGCACAGCGGGTTCAGTTTCGTGATCAGGGTCTTCAGAGGCGTGCTCATGGCGTCGATCTCAGGTTCGATTGCGTGTTTGTTGTCGTTCGGAATCAGTGAATCACGTGCAGTTCGTAGCGGGCATCCGAGCGGTCGTCGACCGCGTCGCGCGTGCAGAGGAACGCGTCCCAGCCGAGCCGCGAGCCGGCGCCGAGCACACTCGCGCCGACCTCGGTGCGCTTCAGCACGAGCTTGACCTCGTATTCGAGCGTGACGCCCGCAAGCAGCGTCAGCATCCGTTCGAGCGCGACGGCCTGCGCGCCGCCGGGCAGGAATGCCTCGTAGTCGCGCTTGGACAGCGGGCCGACGACGATCCGCGCGCGCATGTCGCGCTGCCACACGCGTTCGCCGACCAGCGCCGTCGCGCCGAGCACCGCGTTGACCTCGCCGAGCACGCTCAGCTGGTCGGGCGGCACGTCGTACCACTTGCCGACGAACTGGTCGATCTTCACCGGCACGCGGAAGTAGTCGGACAGCGTGCGCTGCAGGTACGCGGCCGACATCGGCCGGTGCCGCGCGGCGAGTGCGTAGCCGGCCACCGCCTCGTCGAGCACGCCGCCTGCGCCGGCCGCGAGGCTGTCGCGCACCTCGTCGCTCGGCACGCCGGCGATCGCGAGCAGGAGCGGCAAGTAGCGCTCGTCGCGGTCGAGTTCGTAATGGAACGGCAGCCGGTATTTCTTCCACGCTGCGTAGAACAGCGCGGTCGCGCGGTTCGAGAACACGTCGAAGAACGCGCGCGCCGCATGGTCGCGCTTCAGGTGCTCGCGCGCGACGATCTGCTCGGTGTAGTGCAGCGGCAGTGCGCCCTGCCCGCCCAGCAGCCCGAAGAACGCGGGCGTCAGCTCGACATGACCGAGCTCGCCGGCCGCGAGCGCGGCGCCGCGCTGCTCACCGGAATCGAGCAGCGTGCCGTCGTCGTCGAACGAGCGGACGCCCTCGATCTCGCTCGGCGGGAAGCCGAGCGACAGCGTGTTGCGGAATTCGATGCGCTGCGCGACGACGTCGCCCTGCCGCCACGCGCCGGGCGCATCGGACGCCTGCCGCGCGAACAGCCCTTCGAGCACGCGCACCGCCTGGAAGAACTCGAAGCGGTGCGGCTCGTCGAGCAGCGCGTCGACTACGCCAGGATCGATTCGCCGGTTCGGGGCTTGCATCGGATGATCTCCTCGCCGGTGCGCTTCGACACGACGACCAATTGAACGAAACTGTTGAGATGGACGTACAGCCCGAAGAAGCTGTCGAGCACGCGCACGAACGACGCGAGGCTCGCACCGACGAAGTGTTCCTCGTCGATCGTCAGCCGGATCTCGATGCCGCGCACGAAGGTCGCGAACGGCTTGCCGGGCAGCCACTGCACGGCGCCGCGCTGCTCGACGCCGGCGAGGCCGTCGATCTGGCGCATCGACACGGCGGTGCGCCGCAGGTCGTACAGCGTCAGCATTTCCTTGAGCGGTGCGAGCCCGTGCGCGACCAGCGACACGTGGTTCAGCGCGAGATGCGACACGAGCCGCCAGTGCGCGGCGCGGCCGCGCTCGAAGCGCACGCTCTGCGTCGGGCGCCGCAGCAGCGAGATGCCGCTCGTCTGCGCGCCGCCTTCCTGGAACAGGTCGCCGCCTTCGAGGCCGAACGCGAGCATCGCCGGCAGGTCGCGATTCGTGCAGGTGAGGTCGAGGCTCAGGGTGTCGGTCTGCGGCGAGGTCGGCTCGAAGTCGATGTCGACGATCGAGATCTCGGTTTCGTAGCCGGGGCTTTTCTGCGCGACCCAGTCGTTGCGGCGCGCGAACCAGTAATGACCGATCCGTGCCGATTCGCCGTGATGCAGCGAATAGAACGGCCGGAACTCGATCACCGATTCTTCATGCGCCTGCTGCCGGACGAGCTTCACCGAATCGATCGAGTACACCTCGTACGCGAACGCGCGGCGCGCTTCGGCGATCACCGGGTACGACACCGCGCGGTGCGTGATGCGGATCGGTTCGCCGTGCTGGCGGAACAGGTTGACGATCGGCGTGCAGAACAGCCGGAAATGGCTGGCCGTCAGCAACTCGAGCAGCCGCGCGACGTGCGAATCGCTGCGCACGTCCTGCAGCACCAGATGCAACGTCGCGCGCTGGCAGCGGCCCGCCGCGCGCGCGATCGCCGCGAGGTCGAAATCGACGAAATCGAACTTGTCGGGGAACGCGAAGTATTCGGTGAGCAGGCGATACGCGGGGTGCGACTTCGCCGGGTAGTCGATCAGCGCGTCGTCCTCGTCGAAGCCGGCCTGCGCGATCGGCAGCTTGCGCAGCGCGGTCCAGCGGCCGTTGCGCTCCGGCTCGACATACGCGCCGAGCACGTGGACGAACAGGCAGTCGGTCAGCGCGGCGACGAACGACTGTTCCCCGTGCAGGTGCGCACGCAGCGTCGACAGCTTCAGCGCGCCGAGATCGAGCTGCGCGGCGAGCGATTCGAACGTGATCGAGATCACGCCCGTCGCGTTGGACGGCAGCACCGTCGCGCTCGGCGCGAGCGCGACCGGCGTGTAGCGCGCCTCCGAGATGCGGATCGGCGCCAGCGTCACGTCGTATGCGGTGCGGAACCGGCACTGCACGCCGCGGATCGGGCGGCTCTTCAGCTCGGTGCCGCGGTCGATCACGACCGGTTCCGTCTGCTGGCCGGGCGAAGCCGGCGTGAACTGCGCGATCGAGCACGACGGGAACGGCCGCAGGTAGTGCGGATACAGCACTTCCAGCAGCGCTTCGGTGAATTCCGGGTAGTCGTCGTCGAGCTTCTTGTTGATGCGCGCGCCGAGCAGCGCGAACGACTCGATCATCCGCTCGACGTGCGGATCCTCGCAGTGCTCGCCGGACAGCGCGAGCCGCGCCGCGATCTTCGGATAACGTTCGGCGAAATCCCGCGAATAGCGCCGCAAAAACGATAATTCGCGCTCGTAATACGGCAGCAATTCTTCCATCGACGACCCCGAACCTCAATATTTCCTGCCGGACCCTGGTCCACCACCGGGCGGTCCGGCCCGCTCGGCAGCTTGATTTACAGCATTCTTGCGGCGCGTGCGCGCGTGACCGAATACTGCAGCGTCGACGGCTGCAGCATCGCGTCGAAATTCACCGGCTCTTCGGCCGGGTGCACGACGAGCAGCGCCTGGATGGCGAAGTACAGCGCGTTGGTCGACTGTTCGTTCAGTTCGAACGTCACCTGCACCTGCTGCAGCCGCGGCTCGTGGCGCGCGATGGCCTGCTGGATCGACTTGCAGATGAACGCGCGGTCGTAGTGGCTCGCGAGGCTCAGCCCCGCGAAATCGTTCAGCCCGTAGGTCAGCACCGACTTCTGGCATTCGGGCAGCGCCGCCAGCTCGCTCTCGGTGTGCGCGATGCGCGTGTTGAGGATCGCCTCGACGTCGCGGGCGACCGTGTTCTTGAGCTCGTCCAGCGACAATTGCCGCATCGCTGCCGAGGCCGGCAGGTGCGGTTCGTCGTCGAACAGCTTGTCGAGAAAACTGGGTTCGAATCGTTTCATTGGCCGGCGTGCACAGCGAAAACGGCAACGGGCCGCCGAGCGCCCCGTTGCCGCAACCGACCTTAGACCGCGTAGGTCTTGTCGTTCTTCGTCAGGCTCCAGGCGCCCTGCGTGTTGCCGCCCTGGTTGCCGCCGATCTTCTGTTGGGTCTGCTTCCACTGCACGGCTGCGTACTTCAGCGAGAACGTCTCGAGCGGCAGACCTTCTTCGCGAACGCTCGGTGCGATGCTCGAGATGATCACGTACTTGAGCTTCACTTCCAGATACTGCACGCGCTTGCCTTCGCCGTCCGCGCGCGAGAAATGGACCGTCACTTCATCGAACGTGGTGCCGCCCGATGCGTGCTGGTACAGCAGCGGGCTCGACGAATCGATTTCCTTCGTGAAAATCATGTCGCCGTGTTCGCAGCGCGTCATCGTGTGACCGCCTGCGGTCGATGCCGTTGCCGAACGCGGCTGAACGATCGAGTGATCCCACGATTTCAGTTCGATCCAGCCCTGATGGTCTTTGTCCGCGGATTCGCCCTTCACCGCCGGACTACCAAACTGCAAGTGCATATGTAACATGGCCCTTCGACTCCCCAAAGAGGTGGTTTTAACGTCCTACCCAGGCGGCCCGCCCGGGCGATTTACTCGCTTATGAATTTGCCGGTTTGGGCAGATCAGCGACAAGTCGCAGAGAAATCGAGAGTTCGTCGAGCTGAAAGTGCGGGCGCAGGAACGCGACCGAACGATACGAGCCCGGCTTGCCCGGAATCTCCGACACTTGTATGGATGCCTCGCGCAGCGGGAATTGCGCCTTCTGTTCCTGCGATGCGTTGTCGTCGAGCAGGACGTACTGCGAAATCCACCGGTTGAGGAAAGTCTCCACGTTCTGCGCCGATGCGAAGCTGCCGATCTTGTCCCGCATCATCGCCTTCAGGTAGTGCGCGACGCGCGATACCGAGAAGATGTACTGAAGCTGGGCGGACAGGACGGCGTTCGCATTCGCGCTGTCGGTGCTGTATTTTTTCGGTTTCTGCACCGATTGCGCGGCGAAAAACGCAGCGTAATCCGAGTTCTTGCAATGGACGAGCGGGATGAAGCCGAGATCGCTCAGCTCCTTCTCGCGGCGATCGGTGATCGCGATTTCGGTCGGGCACTTCAGCGCGACTTCACCGTCGTCGGTCTTGAACGTGTGGGTCGGCAGATCCTCGACGAGGCCGCCGCCTTCGACGCCGCGGATCGCCGCGCACCAGCCGAAGTCGTCGAACGCGGCCGTCAGGCGTGCCGCGAATGCCCACGCCGCGTTGCACCACAGGTACTTGTCGTGTTCGGTGCCGTCGACGTCCTCGACGAAGTTGAAATTCTCCGCGGTCTGGCCGTCCTTCGGATTGAACGGCAGGCGCCCGAGGAAGCGCGGCAGCGTGAGGCCCACGTAGCGCGAATCCTCGGCATCGCGGAACGACTTCCACTTCGCGTACTCGACCGTGTCGAACACCTTGCCGAGGTCGCGCGGCTTGCCGAGGTCGGAGAACGACTCGAGGCCGAGCAGCTCCGGCGATGCCGACGCGATGAACGGCGCATGCGCAGCCGCCGCGACGTGCGACATCTGCTCGATGAAGTACATGTCTTCCGGCTGGCGCGAGATCTCGTAGTCGCCGATCAGCGCACCGAACGGCGAGCCGCCGAACGTGCCGAACTCTTCTTCGTAGACCTTCTTGAACAGCGCGCTCTGGTCGAACTCGCTCGCGCCCTTGAAGTCGCGCACGAGGTCGCGCTTCGGTGCGTGCAGCGCCTTGATCTTGATCGTCTGGCCGGTGTTGCTTTCCTTGACCAGGTAGTCCATCCCGCGCCACGTGCTTTCGAGGCGCTGGAATTCCGGCGCGTGCATCACCGCGGACAGCTGCGTGGAGATCAGGCGGTCGAGTTCCGCGACACGCGCATCGATCGTCGCCGACAGGTTGTCCGACACGATCACCGTGCCGTCGAGCACCTGGTGCACGAGTTCGCCGATCAGGTCCTTCGCGCGCGCATGCTCGGAATCGGATTTCGCGACCTTGCTCTTCTCGACGATATCGTCGAGCAGCGAAGTCCCGGCGGCGTATTCCGCGCCGCTCGCTTGGGCCGCAGCCGTTTGCTGGTTCATCTCAACACTCCGTCGTCATTCGCCGTCTTTGTCGCCGCCCGTGCCCTTCGCGAGCTCTTGCAGCTGCTGCGTGTTCTTCAGCACGTCGGACAGCAGATCCTCGAGCTTGTCGTTGCCGGCGAGCTTGTTGCGCAGGTCGGCCAGCTTCGAGCGCGCCTCGAGCAGGCGGCGCAGCGGCTCGACCTGCTCGACGACTTCGTCCGGGCTGAAATCCGACAGCGAACGGAACTTCAGGTCGACGGCAAACTTGCCGCCGTCCGGGCTCAGGCGGTTTTCCACCTGGAACGCGGCGCGCGGCTCGATCGCCTTCATCACGTCGTCGAAGTTGTCACGGTCGATGTTGACGAACTTGCGATCGCGCAGCTTCGGCTGCTCGACTTCCGACTGGCCCGCCAGATCGCCGACCACCCCGACGACGAACGGCAGTTCCTTCACCTCGATCGCGTCGCCCTTCTCGACCTCGTAGGTCAGCTGGACGCGCGGCGGCCGTATTTTCTGCAAGCTTTTCTGAATGCTTTCTTTCTTGGCCATCTCGACGGCTCCCAGGTTAGTTGTGGTTATCGCGTCAGTTGCGGTCAGTTGCGCAGCGCGCTGAACGGATCCGCCCCGCCCTTCTGTGCAGCGCCGCCACCCGACGTCGTCGTCGGCGGCGGCGGCGTCACGCCGCTTTCCGCTGTAGCGGTGGCCGTGACCTTCGGACGATGAATCTGGCGGCGGACGACCTTGCGCGTTTGCGTCTTCTGCTCCGGCGGGAACAGTGCCGATTCGCCGAGCGTGTCGCGCAACTGCTTTGCCAGCGCCTGCGCATCGGACTTCGCATCGCCCGCGAGCGACGAATCCTGGCGCAGTTCGCCGAGCGACTGCGTCGCGATCCGCAGGCCGGCAACGGCGAGCACGCTCTTCGCCTGGCGGTCGGTCGCGTCGCGCTGCAGTGCTTCCTGCGCGGCGACGATCGCCTGGCCATAGTGATTCTGCGCAAACTGGATCTGCGCGATGCGCGACCACGGTTCCTCGCGCGTCGGATCCGACTTCGCGAGTTGCTGGTACAGGCCGAGGGCCTTGTCCTGGTCACCCGACTTCGCAACGGCGTCCGCATCGGCCAGCGACTTGTTGAACACGTCGGCAGTCGGCGGCGCCGGCGGCTGGCTCGCACAACCGGCGATCACGCCGCAAGCCAGCACTACCCCAGAAAGTTTTGCGAAGAGACGGTCTTTCATCGTTATATCCACCGGCGCGTGAGTATTAAAATCGTTGAGAATCTGGTTGTTTTGCTTTGCAAGAAGCGCGCGGGTATAGTACCGATCAATTTTTCATAATTCAATCGTTGAGTGCAGAGTAATTCCTTTTAAATCCGTGCGCTACCCCCTCGAAACGCCGCTGGCAGCGGCCTCGCAGCGGCTTTTGTTTCGATCGAAATTGGCAAGTTTTACTGGTTTGACAGCGCCTCACCCGGGCGGCGGAAAAAATTTCCGGACGCGTGCCGCAGCGCACGTGTGCTTAATATTTGAACGACTGATCCGCCAGGCAACCGCGGCGAACGCGGAAATACCCGGCAGTATTGACAGGGGAGTAAAAGGCGGCACGCCGGAAACACGATGAGATCGTCCATGATTCGCTATGCGCTGCCACTGATTGCCTGCGCGCTCCTGGCCGGATGCGCGGCCGCCCCGTTGCTCGGCTCCGCCGCGAGCGCCGTGATGCAGGCCGCCGGCGTCGGCAAGCCTGATCTGCCGGATGCCCAGAAGCCGCCGCGCAATATCGGACTCACGCTCGCCGCCGCGCCCAACCTGAATGCCGCGACCGATCGCAAACCGCTCGCATTAGTAGTAAGGCTCTACGCGCTGAAGGATCCGACGTCGTTCCAGCAGGCACCGTTCGACGCGTTCACCGATCCGACCAAGGAAAAAGCCGCACTGGGCGCCGATCTGTTGAACGTGCGTGAGATCACGCTGATTCCCGGCCAGCGTTATACGGCGACCGAAAAGGTATCGCGCGAAGCGCAGGCATTCGGCATTGTCGCGCTGTTCCGCGATCCCGCACTCCAGCGATGGAAACTGACGTTCGACCCGGCGAAGTCGGAGAAATCCGGCATAATCATCGGCCTGCATAATTGCGCGATGACGGTCACCGATGGTTCTGTCATTGCACCGCAACAGGGTGCACCTTCGCAACCGCTGAATATGCTTTCGTCGGTCACCTGCGGTTAAGCATGACGCACGAATGTCAATTAACAAGAGTTAACAAATTGGCGATTAATTCGGGCACGACCAAATCGATTACATCGCAACGCCACATTAACCGGATTTGACATGAGTTATTCGGCCAAGGTGCTTTGGGGAGAAGGGCTGTTCCTCCGGCCTCAACACTTTCAGCGGCAGGACGCGTACCACGAGGCGCGCCTGTTCGAGTCCATCCAGGCGATCCAGCCTTACAACTGGGGCGTGCGCTCGGTGCGCATCGACCGCGACGCGCTCGGCAGCAACGTGCTGCGCGTGGCGGAACTCGCACTCGTGTTCCCGGACGGCGCGCTGTACGCTGCGCCGCAGGCGGACGACCTGCCGCCGCCGATCGCGCTGGACACGCTGCCCGACGGCATCAACGAATTCGTGTTCTATCTCGCGCTGCACCCGCTGCGCGAGAACGGCACCAATTACAGCGACGATCCGGCCGCCGGCTTCATGACGCGTTTCGTCAGCGAGCAGACGAGCGTCGCGGACAACTTCACCGACGCCGCCGAAGCCGACATCACGTTCCTGAAGACGCATGTCAAGCTGATCGCGCACAGCGAACCGCGCGACCAGCTGCTTTCGGTGCCGCTCGTGCGCGTGCGCCGCACCGCGACGTCCGGCTTCGAGATCGACGACAGCTTCGTGCCGCCGTGCCTCGCGATCGAGGCGTCGCCGATCCTGCACCAGCGGCTGCGCCAGCTCGTCGACGCGCTGCAGGCGAAGGTGAACGCGCTGTACGGTTTCCACCGCGAGCCGTCGAAGAACATCATCGAATTCCGCTCAGGCGACATCGCATCGTTCTGGCTGCTGCACACCGCGAACGCCGCATTCGCGACGCTCGCGCACCTGCACCAGCACGCGGCGCTGCATCCGGAGCGGCTGTTCCAGGAACTGCTGCGCCTCGCGGGCCAGCTGATGACGTTCTCGAAGGGCTACACGCTCGCCGACCTGCCCGTGTATCGCCATGACGATCCGGGCCCGAGCTTCGCGCGTCTCGACGTGATGCTGCGCGAGCTGCTCGACACGGTGATCTCGACGCGTTACTTCGCGATCACGCTCGACGAGGTGCGTCCGTCGTTCCATCTCGGCCGCCTCGACTCGGGCAAGATCGACGACAAGACCGAGTTCTATCTGGCGGTGTCCGCGGACATGCCGAGCGTCGAGCTCGTCGATGCGGTGCCGGCCCGCTTCAAGGTCGGCGCGCCCGACGACGTCGACAAGCTCGTGCTGTCGGCAATGCCCGGCGTGCGGCTCTCGTACACGCCGCAGGTGCCGCCCGCGATCCCCGTGCGGCCGGGCGCGTGCTACTTCTCGCTCGATTCGCGCGGCGCGCTGTACGAACGCATGCTGCAGGCCCAGTCCGCGATGATCTATGCGCCGACTGGCATCAACGACCTGAAATTCGAACTGATCGCGGTCACATCATGAGCTACGCGCCTTCCCTGTTCGGCGACAACGCGCCGGCCCCGCTGCATACCCCGGCGTCGACCGACGCCGCGTTCCAGGCCCGTTCGCTGCTCGACCTGCTGTACGACGGGTTCTTCATGCTGTTCCTGCTCAAGAACGGCCGCGCGCCCGACAGCGCGAGCGAGTTCAGCACGAAGATCCAGGAATTCCTGTCGGATTTCGAGCGCGGCGCGAAGAAGCTGAACATCGCGGCCGAGGATGTCTACAGCGCGAAGTTCGCGTATTGCGCGGCCGTCGACGAAATGGTGCTGTCGTCGCAGTTCAAGATTCGCGCCGACTGGGAACGCCGGCCGCTGCAGCTCGTGCTGTTCGGCGAGCAGCTCGCGGGCGAGAAGTTCTTCCAGTATCTCGAGGATTGCCGCGCGCAGGGCGCGGCGCGGCTGCAGTCGCTCGAAGTGTTCCACATGTGCCTGCTGCTCGGCTTCCAGGGCAAGTATCTGCTCGAAGGACCGGAGAAGCTCGCGTATCTGACCGCGCGGCTCGGCGATGAAATCGCGCACATGAAGGGCAAGCGCGCGCCGTTCGCGCCGCACTGGCCGCTGCCGGACCAGATCGCGCACCGGTTGAAGCGCGAAGTGCCGGTATGGGCGATCGGTGCCGTGTTCGCGCTCGTCGCGCTGCTCGGATATCTCGGGCTCAACACGTACCTGAAGGACAAGACGCTGCAGGCGCTCGCGCCGTATTCGCAGGTGATCAAGGTCGGGCCGGAGTCGGCGAACCTGACGATTTCGCTGCCTTGAGGGCCGCGCTTCGCTCGAACGCTGTTGCCACAGTGAAAAAGGACCG
>NZ_JSZN01000015.1:0-215266 GCF_000801975.1 Burkholderia sp. A9
CGTCTACGTCTACGTCTGCGTCTACGTCTGCGTCTGCGTCTACGTCTACGTCTGCGTCTGCGTCTGCGTCTGCGTCTGCGTCTACGTCTACGTCTACGTCTACGTCTGCGTCTGCGTCTGGCCGGCATGCTCCGGTTGCGGCGCTGCGCGCAAGGGGGTGTCTCCGTCGTGGTTCGAGGCCGGTACGGGCCTGGCGCCCGCACCGCCGACGCGGCGTGACGGCCCGGGCGTCGTCGATGCGGAATCCGTCTGTCGGCGTGCGTCGATCTCGACTGCCGAAGCGTGCGCGCCGATCGGCCGATGATCCTTGACCCGCCGCGAGACCGGCGTGCTCCGGCTGCGGGGATGCCGTGCAAGTCGCCCGGAAACGCGCAGCCGAGTGCCGGCCCCCGCTATGCGCTACGCGCCCAGTCCTGCCGTAAAGGCCGCGAACAGCGCGCGCCCCTCATCCCATCCCGCCAACCCGGAAGCCTCGTTCAGATGGCCGCGCGCGCCGAGCACGAGCGGTTTCGCGCCGCGCTCCGCGGCCCATGCGATCGCTCGCCCCGACGGGTCGTACGGATCATCCGAACTGGCGATCGCCACCACCGGCCGGCTGCCGAAATCGCCGGCCGGCAAACGCGCGAACGCCTGTGCGGCGACCGGAAAATCCGGCCCGTCCGGATCGGGCACCGCCACGAGAAACGCCCCGTGCAACGGGCGTGTTGCAGCCGCGTGCCAGTGCGCAAACAGCAGGCACCCGAGGGAATGGCAGACCACGACCGGCGGGGTTCGGGCCTCCGCGACGGCTGCATCCAGCGCCGCGATCCAGTCGCTCAGGTCGGGGCTGTCCCACGACGCCGGCGCAATGCGTGTGGCGCGCGGAAACGCCGCCTCCCAGTGACTCTGCCAGTGATCCGGTCCCGAGTTGCCGATCCCCGGCACGATGACGATGCTTCGATCCATTCCTGCCTCCATGAACATGAGAGTTCGCAGTCTGGCCCGCCGGACCTCTGCGGGGAATGGCAAGTCATCGGATATTGAGACAGAATCCCGATGAATTAACGGAACAGGAAGGCAGACATGCCGGACGGAGAGCTCGATCGCCTGGATATCGCGATCATCGAAGCGCTGCAGGACAATGCGCGCACGCCGTTGTCCGAAGTCGGCCGGCGCATCGGCTTGTCACAGCCCGCGACCTCGGAGCGCGTCAGGCGCCTGGAAGAGCGCGGCATCATCGCCGGTTATGGCGCGCGGATCGATCCGGCGGCACTCGGGTTGGGGATGATGGCCATCATCCGGCTGAAAACAACGCACGAACACATCAAGCCGGCGCTGAGCGCGTTCGCCGAGATGCCGCACGTCATCGAGATCCACCGGATGACCGGCGAAGACTGCTTCCTGCTAAAGGTGCTCGTGCCGACACCCGGCCAGCTGGAAACGATCATCGACGCGATTGCGCGCTTCGGCGCGGTCACGACTTCGCTGGTGCTCCGGTCCGAGCCGGTCAAGCCGCTCGGGAAAGCGCTGCTGGGTTGAAGCCAGCGCCGGCCCGGCGTTGCGCGTTGCCGCTCATCGAACGCGCTTGCTCACCGGTGGCGGATGAACCGAATTCGCCGTCTGACGCCGGAATCAGGCTTCGGCGTCCGCTGCGTCGCCGAGCCACTTGAACATCACGAGGCAGTCGACGAAGCCGAGCCGCGCGTGACGATATGCGCGCGGCAACCGGCCGACGATGTCGAAGCCGAGCTTCTGCCACAACGCGACCGCCACTTCGTTCGTCGCGACCACCGAGTTGAACTGCATCGCGAGAAAACCGCGCTCGCGCGCCACCTGCTGCGAGTGCTCGCACATCAGGCGCGCGACGCCCTTGCCGCGCGCCGCCTCGCTGACCATGTAGCCGCAATTGCACACGTGATTGCCGGGCCCGGCCGCATTCGCCTTCAGGTAGTACGAGCCGAGCAGCACGCCGTCCTCCTCGGCGACCCACGTGCAGAGCGGCGCGTCGAGCCACAGCGCGCGAGCGGCTTCCCGCGTCGACGCGGGATCGAATGCATAGGTCTCCTGCGCGGCGACGATCGCGTGGTAGGTGGGCCAGAAGCGGGGGAAATCGTCTTCGGTCATCGGGCGAAGCGTGATCATGCGGGTTCTCTCGTGAAGGGTTGGGGGGATGCGCGCGTGCCAGCCGACGCGCATGGCACTATGCCGCGCCGGCGCGGGTGTCATCGCGCAGCAGGCCGCTGCGATAGGTGCCCGGCGGCACCCCATACCAGCGCTTGAAGGCCTGCGAGAAACTCGACAGGTCGCTGAAGCCGAGCCGCTCGGCCACCTCCGTCAGCGACAGGTGCGCATCGCCGAGCAGCGTCTCGGCCATCGCGCCGCGCGCCTGCGCGAGCAGCTCGCGGAACGTCGTACCTTCCTCCTGCAGCCGGCGCTTCAACGTGCGCGGGCTCGTGTTCATCAGCCGCGCCATGTCCTCGAGCGAGAACGGCACGTTGCCGGGCGTCGCCGTCAGATATTGCCGCACCATCTCCGCCGTGCCGACCCGCGCGCGCCGCGCTTCGACCAGCTGGCCGCACATCTGCTCGCACATCGAGACCGTCAGCGGGTTCGCATGCGGCAGCGGCCGGTCGAGAAACGCGCGATCGAACGCGAGGCGGTTCGCGCGCGCGCCGAACGCGGGTTCGATGCCGGCGAGGCGCGACGCAACCGCGGCGGCGCTCGGCGCACTCGCAGCCTGCACCGTGAAGCGCGACAACGCGAAATCGCCGCCGCCGATTTCGCGCAGCAGCACGGCCGCGGCGGTCATGTCGCGCTCGACGAGAAACCGGCTCAGGTCGGCGTCGAGCTCCGGCGCGCCGAAATTGAGCATGCCCGTCCCGGCTTCCTCGCGGTACGTGATCACGGTGAACGCATACGTGAGCGGCAGGAAGCGCATCGCCAGCGCCAGCGCGTCGCGCGCGGTGGCGCTCGCGATCAGCCCGTAGCCCCACACGCCGTATGCGGAGAAGTGATAGCGCTGCCCGACCTCGAACCCGAGGCCCGGCGCGCGCCCGAGCGCGCGCAGCAGGTTGCCGGTCAGCCGCAGCTCCTGCGCGGCCGTCACCTCGACGTTGGGGTCGTCGAGCTGCGCGTCCGCGAGGCCCGTGCCGGCCAGCAACTTCGTGCGCGGCACGCCGCGCTCGTCGCCGAAATCGACCAGCAGCCGGGCGCTGGCCGGACTCCGGGTGAAATCCCAGAAGCTCATGCGGAGAAACCCTCGAAGCGCCGATTTGGCCCAAATACTAAAACAATTGTCCCCAAGCAGCATTGGTGTTTTCCCGTGCGGCCCGCACCATCGGCGTCATCAGTCGTCGCCCGAACGACGCCAACGCCCCCCCGGAGGAGACACCATGCGACCGAGTCGCCCACCCGACCTCGCCGCCCGCTTCGAACGCCAGCGCGAGGCATTCGCCCGCGATCCCGCCCCGCCGCTCGCGATCCGCCTGTCGCGGCTCGAACGCCTGGGCGCGCTGCTCGATACGCATGAAGCCGCGCTCGTGCGCGCGATCGACGCCGATTTCGGCGGACGCTCCGCGCACGAAACGCAGCTCGCCGAACTGTTCGTGGTTCGAAGCGGCCTGCGTCATGCACGCGCGCATCTGCGGCACTGGATGCGCGAACGCCGCGTGCCGACCGCCGCGCACTTCCGGCCCGGCTACAACCGGCTCGCGCCGCAACCGCGCGGCGTCGTCGGCGTGATGGCCCCGTGGAACTATCCGCTGCAGCTTGCGATCGGCCCGGCGGTCGCGGCGCTCGCTGCCGGCAACCGTGTGCTGGTCAAGCCGTCGGAACTGACGCCGCGACTGTCGGCGCTGCTCGACACGCTCGTCGCCGGCGCGTTCGACGCCGACGAACTGAGCGTCGTCACCGGCGACGTCGACACCGCGAAGGCATTCGCGCGGCTGCCGTTCGATCATCTGTTCTTCACGGGCTCGACCGCTGTCGGCCGCGACGTCGCGCAAGCCGCGGCCGCGAACCTCACGCCCGTCACGCTCGAGCTCGGCGGCAAGTCGCCGGCGATCCTCGATCCGTCGTGCGACGTCGCGCACGCGGCCGGGCGTATCGCGTTCGGCAAGCTGCTCAATGCCGGCCAGACCTGCATCGCGCCCGACTATCTGCTGGTGCCCGCCGGCACCGCGCCGACCGTTGCCGCGCGCGTGTCGGACGCGATCGCACGCCGCTACCCGACACTCGTCGCCAACCCCGACTACACGGCGATCATCGGCGCGCGCCACCGCGACCGCCTCGCGGCCCTGGTCGACGATGCGCGCGACGGCGGCGCACGCGTGCTCGAAGTCAATCCGGCCAGTGAACGCTTCCCCGCCGGCTCGCGCAAGTTCGCGCCGACGCTCGTGCTCGGCGCGCGCGACACAATGCGCGTGATGCGCGAGGAAATCTTCGGCCCCGTGCTGCCGATCGTCGAATACGCGGATCTCGACGACGCGATCGAGCGCGTAAACCGCGGGCCGCGCCCGCTCGCGCTGTACTGGTTCGGCCGCGACGCCGCGCGCCGCGATCGCGTGTTGCGCGAAACGGTGTCGGGCGGCGTCACGGTAAACGACTGCCTGTGGCATCTCGCACAGGAACACCAGCCGTTCGGCGGCGTCGGCCCGAGCGGCAGCGGCGCGTATCACGGCAAATGGGGCTTCGACACGTTCAGCCATCACAAGCCGGTGTTCCACCAGGCGCGCCGCAGCGGCACCGCGCTGTTCCACCCGCCGTACGGCAGGACCTTCGACCTGCTGCTGCGCGCGCTCACGCGCATCGCGTGACCCATCGACCATCGGGAGACGATTTCATGAGCAAGACTTTCGACTACATCGTCGTCGGCGGCGGTTCGGGCGGCTGCGTCGTCGCGGGGCGCCTCACCGAAGACCCGGCCGTGACCGTCTGCGTGCTCGAGGCCGGCGGCCGCGGCGACAACGCGATCGTCAACGTGCCGACGGGCGCGGTCGCGATGCTGCCGACCCGCGTGAACAACTGGGCGTTCGACACGGTGCCGCAGCCGGGGCTCGGCGGACGCATCGGCTATCAGCCGCGCGGCAAGGCGCTGGGCGGATCATCCGCGATCAACGCGATGGTCTACATTCGCGGCCATCGTGTCGATTACGACGGCTGGGCCGCGCTCGGCAACGAGGGCTGGGCCTACGACGACGTCCTGCCGTACTTCCGCCTGAGCGAGCACAACGAGCGCTTCGACGACGCCTGGCACGGCCGCGACGGCCCGCTGTGGGTCAGCGACCTGCGCACCGGCAACCCGTTCCATGCGCGCTACCTGGAAGCGGCACGGCAGGCCGGCCTGCCGCTCACCGACGACTTCAACGGCGCCCAGCAGGAAGGCGTCGGCCTCTACCAGGTCACGCAGAAACACGGCGAACGGTGGAGCGCGGCGCGCGCGTACCTGCTGCCGCACGTCGGCCGCCGCGACAACCTGACGGTGGAAACCCACGCGCAGGTGCTGCGCATCCTGTTCGACGGCACGCGTGCGACGGGCGTCGAGGTGCGGCAGCACGGCGAAGTCCGCACGCTGCGCGCACGGCGCGAAGTCGTGCTCGCGGCCGGCGCGCTGCAGACGCCGCAGTTGCTGATGCTGTCGGGCGTCGGTCCGGCCCGCGAACTGCAGGGGCTCGGCATCCCGGTGCGGGCCGACCTGCCCGGCGTCGGCCGCAACCTGCAGGATCATCCGGACTTCATCCTCGGCTACCGCGCGCGCAGCGTCGACACGTTGGGCGTGTCCGCGCGCGGCGGGCTGCGCATGCTGCGCGAGTTCGCGCGCTTTCGCCGCGAACGGCGCGGGATGCTGACGTCGAATTTCGCGGAAGGCGGCGGCTTCCTCAAGACGCGAGCCGACCTCGATGCACCCGACATCCAACTGCACTTCGTGGTCGCGCTCGTCGACGATCATGCGCGCCGGCTGCACGCCGGCCACGGGCTGTCGTGCCATGTGTGCCTGCTGCGGCCGCGCAGCCGCGGCTCGGTCACGCTGCACAGCGCCGATCCGCTCGCCGCGCCGCGCATCGACCCCGCGTTCTTCGACGATCCGCGCGACGTCGACGACATGGTCGCCGGCTTCCGGCTCACGCGCCGGCTGATGGAAGCGCCGGCACTCGCCGAATGGATCACGCGCGACATGTTCACCGCGAACGTGACGACCGACGACGAGATTCGCGACGTGCTGCGCCGGCGCACCGACACCGTGTATCACCCGGTCGGCACGTGCCGGATGGGACGCGACGCGCTCGCGGTCGTCGATCCGCAATTGCGCGTACACGGCCTGCAGGGGCTGCGCATCGTCGATGCGTCGATCATGCCGACGCTGATCGGCGGCAACACCAACGCACCGACGATCATGATCGCCGAGAAGGCCGTCGACCTGATGCGCGGCGTGCAGCGTACGCCGGCACGCGCACCTGCCGACACCGAATGCGAACCGGCCGCCGCGCCGGCACACCGCGACACCGTTCCCGCGTCGTGCGCGTCGCACGATGCGACCCAGCTCGAGGAAACCCGCCATGTCATCGCCTGAAGCCCCCCGTCCCGCCGCACCGGCCGCGCCGCTGGCGGTGCTCATCATCGGCGCCGGCTTCGCCGGCATCGGCATGGCAGTCGCGCTGCAACGCGCCGGCATTCACGACTTCATGATCGTCGAACGCTCGCACGACGTCGGCGGCGTGTGGCGCGACAACCGCTACCCGGGCGCCGCGTGCGACGTGCCCTCGCACCTGTACTCGTTCTCGTTCGAGCCCAACCCGAACTGGTCGCGCGTGTTCGCGCCGCAGCCCGAAATCCATGCGTACCTGCAGCATTGCGCGCGCAAGTACGGCCTCGCGCGCTACCTGCGTTTCGGCGCCGAGGTCGAGCGCGCGCGCTATGACGAGGCCCGCGCGCTGTGGGAGGTCACGCTCGCCGACGGCACCGTGCTCAGCGCCGCCGTGCTCGTGAGCGGCACCGGCCAGTTGAGCCGGCCCGCGCTGCCCGACCTGCGCGGCATCGACACGTTCCGCGGCCGCGCATTCCACTCCGCGCACTGGGATCACGACTATCCGCTCGCGGGCAAGCGCGTGGCCGTGGTCGGCACCGGCGCATCGGCGATCCAGTTCGTGCCCGCGATCGCCGGCGACGTCGAGCGCCTCGTCGTGTTCCAGCGTTCGCCGGCCTACGTGATGCCGCGCCCGGACCGCGCGTATCGCCCGTGGGAGCGGGCGCTGTTCCGCCGGCTGCCGTGGGCGATGAAGCTGCATCGCGCGTCGATCTACGTGCGCTACGAATCGCGTGCGATCGCATTCACGCGGCTGCGCGGGCTGATGGATGTCGCGGTCGGCCGGCCGTTCCGCAAGCTGCTTGCGCGCGACGTGCGCGACCCCGCGCTGCGCGAACGGCTCACGCCCGACTATCCGATCGGCTGCAAGCGGATCCTGCTGTCGAGCGACTACCTCGCCGCGATCGCCCGCGACAACGTCGAGCTCGTCACACAGCGCATCCGGCGCGTGACCGAGGACGGCATCGAGACCGACGACGGCGTGCACCACCCGGTCGACGCGATCGTCTACGGCACCGGTTTTGCGGCCACGTCGTTCCTGTCGCCGATGCGCATCACGGGCCGCAACGGGCTCGACCTGAACGACGCTTGGCGACGCGGCGCGCAGGCGTATCTCGGGCTCACCGTACCGGGCTTTCCGAACTTCTTCATGCTGTACGGCCCGAACACCAACCTCGGCCACAACTCGATCGTCTACATGCTCGAAAGCCAGATCGCACACGTGATGCGCTGCGTGCGCGCGATGCGGCGCGACGGCGCGAGCGCGGTCGACGTCGACCCGCGCCGCTACCGGCGCTTCAACGCACACGTGCAGCAGCGGCTCGAAGGCTCGGTGTGGAGCGGCTGCAAGAGCTGGTACGTCGATGCGTCGGGCCACAACAGCACCAACTGGCCTGGCTTCACGCTGACCTATCGATGGATCACGCGCTTCACCGGGCTGTCCGCGTACCGCTTCACGCAGCCGCTGCCCGGCCCCGCCACGCCGACGCACGGTGTCGTCGTCGCGCCGCCTGCCGGCCGCGTGGAGGCGCTCGCCGCCGCGTCGCTGCGCGGCTTCCTGCGCGTCGCGTTCCGGCCGCTGATCGGGCCGCCGTTCGGCGCGCGCATGCAACGTCGCGTCGTCGCGCTGCTGTCGCCGCTGATGCCGGGCGCGGGCGGCACGCTGCGCTACCGGACTGCCGCGGCTGGCGTGCCGGTCGAAGTGATCGCGCCGAAGTGCGGCGACGCGGGCGGCGCGATCCTCTATCTGCACGGCGGCGCGTTCTGTCTCGGCGGCCCGCACACGCATCGCGGCGTGACCACGCGGCTCGCGGCCGAAGCCGGCCTGCCGGTGTGGGTGCCCGACTACCGGCTCGCACCCGAGCATCCGAGCCCCGCGGCACTCGACGACGCGCTGGCCGCCTACGCCGCGTTGCGCGCGCAAGGCTACGCGCCGCAGCGGATCGTCATTGCCGGCGATTCGGCCGGCGGCGCGCTCGCGCTGGCGCTCGCCATTGCGCTGCGCGAGCGTGGCGAGCCCGCCGCGGCCGCGCTGCTGCTGATCTCGCCCGTGACCGACCCGGCGCTGGGCGGCGCAACGCTGGCATCGCGCCGCCACGACGATCCGATGATCCGGCGCGGCTGGCTCGAGCAGGGCTTGCGCTGGTACCACGGCGCCGGCTCGGTTGCGGCGCGCGGCCCGCTCGACACCGACTTGCGCGGCTTGCCGCCGATGCTGGTGCAGGCCGGGGACCAGGAGGTGCTGCTGTCGGATGCGCAGCGGCTCGCAGATCATGCGCTCGCCTGCGGCGTGCCGTGCCGGCTGGAGATTCATGCCGCGCGCTGGCATGTGTTTCATCTGCAGGCGTTCTATCTGCGCTCGGCACGGGATGCGTTGCGGACGCTAGCGGGGTTTGCTGCGCAGCGGGTGACGGGGAACGCAACGGCAGCGGCGTAGCGATGAACCGGTGATGCACGGCGAGCGAGTCGGCGTTGCCCGGCTGCCTCGGTCGGCCGGACGGACGGACGGCGCGTGCGCCGTCACCGTGCCCGCTTGCAACAATGCGACGCCCGCTTGCCAAAACCTGCCGTTTATTTTTTTCCGACACGCGCGGCCGGCATGATCTCCGCAAGCCGCCGCGCCGCCATGGCGCGGCGGCTCCCCCAAAACTTGCGGAGACACCAGTGAAAAAAAGCCACACCCTCAAGACGCTTGCCCTGCTTTGTTGCCTGGGCGTCCAGTGCGCGACGTCGGCATTCGCGGACGAACCGAAGAAGGTCGCATTCGTCGACACGGGCAATACCGGACGTAGCGTGATGGCCGAAGCGATCGCCGGACAACTGATCGCGCAACGGCACGCGCACATCGCGGTGATCTCGCGCGCGGTCGACGAGGATCCGTACGACGAAAGGCCCGAGGAAAACGGCGTGATCCTGATGAAGCGGCGCGGGCTCGACACGTCCGCGCATCGTGCGGTGCAACTGAACGCGAACGACGTGAAGCACTCCGACGTGATCCTGACGATGACCGACAAGCACAAGGACAAGGTGCTCGCGCTCTATCCGTCGGCCGCGGGCAAGGTGTTCACGCTCGCCGAATATGCGACCGGCGAGCACAAGGACGTGCCCGACGCGTGGGGCAAGCCGATCGCCTTCTACGAATCGGTGACCGCGCAGCTCGACGCGTTCCTCCCGGCCGCACTCGACAAGGTCGCGACGGCCGCGCCCGCGAAACCGTAACGCGCGTGGGCCCGCCGGGTCGCCCGTCGCGTCGTGCGGCAGCGACCGGCGGGTTGACCATCGGCCTGCGCCTGTCCGTCGTCCCCGCGCAGCCGGCGCACGCGTAATACCGCACACGGCCGTCAAGGCTGCACCATCCACACGAGCAGCATCGCGGCCGGCGCCGCGCTCATCCCCGCCGGCGGCCTCTCGATCGTCGGCTCGACCTGCAGCGCCTGCGCGATCGTCGCCGTATCGTCGATCGTCGTCGTGCGCACGGTCGTCATCAGCCGCGCCGGCCGGTGCAGCGTCTCGCGATACAGCGCGCCGTACCACAGCGGCCGCAGGCCGAGCGCATCCTGCAGCACATACGGATAACGCCACAGCCGCAGCACGAGGCGGCTGTCCGGCCGGGCCGGATCGACGCGGACGAACACGCGGCGCGTGCTCTCGCCATGCGTGTAGCGCGGCAGCACCGGCAGCGCCTCGGCCGGCACCTGCGGCGACAGCCAGCGCAGCGCGGTCGCGGGCGACCACGGCGTCGCCCGTTGCCAGCCGGCCAGCGAAAGATGGCGATCGAGCGTATCCGAAGTCGCGCACCATTGCAGCAGCAGATATTCCTCGCGATCGCCGCCGATCTCGGTGCGGCGCGTCGGCACGCGCTGCCATCCGCCGCGCAGCCACTGGTCGACGGTCATCGCGACGACGTCGCCCACATGCGGACGCGCCGCACGATCGAGCTGCCATTGCGCGGGCACCGTCCAGACGCCGGCCGTCGCGAGCACGACGAGCACCGCGACGAGCGCCCCCCTCGGCTGCACGTGCTCGCCCACCTGCCAGTACGCATGAGCGCCGGCCAGCACCGCGAACCACGCGAGCCCGAGGCTCCAGCCGCCAAGCAAGCCGGACAGCCAGGTATCGCCGACATACAGCCGCGCGAAGCCGCCGAGCACGATCCACAGCACGACCGCCGTCACGACCGGAATGCGCCACAGCGCGGGCCGGTCGCGCGCCAGCACCCAGCCGATGCCGCTGCTCGCGAGCATCGCGAACGCCGCGTCGGCATCGGGCAACGGCACGTGCAGCGCGCCGGGCGGCAGGCTCGCGGGCGTCGCACCGGGCGTGCCGGCGCCGAACGCCGGCACGAGCACGACCGCGATGCCGACCGTCGCGAGCCACCAGGCGGACGTGATCCAGCAGCGATGAATCAACAGCCAGACGAGAAACGCGGCCGCGACGATCAGCCCCGTATCGCGTCCATGCAGCACGGCGAGCGCGCGCATCGTGGCGTCCGCGGGCGGCGTGCGCAGGTTCTGCAGGAACGCGTACAGCGCGATGTCGGCGTGCATCAGCGGATCGTTCGCGACGACGTCCTGCACGATCCCGGCGAACAGCCACACGCAGCCGACGAACAGCAGCGCGAACCCGGGCACGGCGCCCGGCAGGCGGCGCATCCGGTCGATCGCGCCGTGCAGCCGTGCGCCGAAGCGCGGCCAGCGCCGCACGCACGCATGCAAGGCCGCGCCGGCCGCGCGGCCCAGCAACGGCCAGCCACGCCGCAGCGCGACGCGCACGCCGATCCATACGAGCGCGACCAGCGCGGCAACCACCAGCAGGATCGCGGCGACCCGCACGCTGATCGCCGCGGCCAGCGCCGCCGACGCGCCGAACAGGATGCCCGGCGCGACGTGCGCGGGCGCCCAGATCAGCGCCGACACGACGTTGACCGGATAGAACGAACGGCGCGGCAGCGTCGCGCAGCCGACCACGACCGGCACGACCGCGCGCACCGGCGCCAGGAAGCGCGCGAGCACGATGCTCTTCATGCCGTGCCGCAGCACGAACTGCTCGCCGCGCGCATACGCATCCGCGTAGCCCAGCCGGACCCAGCCGTTCCGGATCGCACCGCGGTAGTACCGTCCGAGCTCGTAGCTGACCCCGTCACCGACGATCGCGCCGGCGGCCGCGACGCCGATCGTCGTCCACGCATCGAGCGCGCCCGCGCCGATCAGGGTGCCGGCCGCGAACATCACGGCGCCGGCCGGCACGATCGTGCCGACCAGCGCGATGGCCTCGGCGCAGGCGGTGACGAACACGATCGCCAGCACCAGCACCGGATGCGCGCCGATCGCGCCGAGCCACGCGTGGATCGTGTCGCTCATCGCGGGCCGCGCGGTGTCGCGGTGCGGCCTGCATGCGCCGGGCCCGCGAAGGCGTGTGGAAGGTTCATCGGAGTGCGCGCGCGTTCGCGCCGGCCGGCGACGTCAGTCGAACTCGAACTGCCGCGCATCGGCCTCGAGCGGCGCATCGTGGTAGCCCACCGTCGCGATCTCGAGGAGGTAGCGCGCGAGAAACTCGCCGATCGATCCGGCCGCTTCATACTGGTGCACATGGCGGAACTCGTGCGTGAGCAGGCGCCGCGTGTCGTGGCCGCGCAGCACGAACACCGCATGGCCGAGCGTAAGGCCGATCGTCCCGGGCGACAGCAGCCCCGTGTCGCGCGCGATCGCGCCCAGCGCAGGCGTGTCGGGGAACGGCAGCCGGTCGGCAATCACGAGACGGATCCGCTCCGGCTGCGAGACGCCCACGGCACGTGCATCGGCGGCCTGCGCGGGCGTCAGCGGCACGCCGTTCGCCAGCCCGTTCGCCGCCTGCGTGTCGGCCCAGGCGACGGCGTCGGGCAGCGCGGACGGCAGTATCTCGGCGAGATCGATCATCGTGGAGACTCCTCGGATGGCACGGGTCAATCGGGCACCAGTTTATCTCTGAATCAGGCCCGTTCGTGAGGCGTCGCCCCCTCCCGCCGGCGGCAACGTCCCCGGGAATACCCACCCCATCTGGCCCTGTCGCCTGTACCATTTCATGCTGATCATTTCGATACAAGACACATTCCATTCCCGGATGTCTCAAAAATTTCCCGCAGGTGCACCATTTCCGGCTTCGGCGGAATATATTGCTCAGAAGAACGGCCGCGGCGACAACCGGCAGCGCAGTCCGCGGCGTCATCCCGAAGAGGACGCTAGATGATCAGGGTAATTCTGGCTGACGATCACGCAGTCATGCGGGACGGACTGCGTCACATCCTGGAAACGGCCGGCGGCTTCGAAATCGTCGGCGAGGCGAGCGACGGCGCGGCCACGCTCGCGCTGGCGGAGCGCGGCACCGCCGACGTGCTGCTGCTCGACCTGTCGATGCCCGCGCCGACCGGCATCGAGCTGATCCGGCTCGTCAAGGCGCATGCGCCGTCGCTGCGCACGCTCGTGCTGACGATGCATGCGGAAACGCAGTACGCCGCGCGCGCGTTCAAGGCCGGCGCGACCGGCTATCTGACCAAGGACAGCGCGACCGCCGAACTCGTCGAGGCGGTCGGCAAGGTCGCGGCGGGTGGCGTCTACGTGAGCCCGTCGGCGGCCGAGAGCCTGGCGCGCACGCTGCGCGCCCCCGCCGACCTGCTGCCGCACGAACGGCTGTCCGCGCGTGAGCTCGACGTGATGCGCCGCATCGTCGCCGGCCAGACGGTCACGCGGATCGCGTCGGAACTCACGCTCAGCGCGAAGACGGTCAGCACCTACAAGACGCGGATCCTCGAGAAGATGGCGTTGCCGCACGAAGCCGCGCTGGTCCGCTATGCGGTGCGGCACGATCTCGACCTCGGTGGCGACGACGCATGACGACCGCATCCCGCTTCCGCCCCGCTGCCGACGACGCGCAGGACCCGCAGGACCCGTCACGCCTGTTCATGTCGTCGCTGCCGCCGGGCCGGCCCGAGCGGCGGCTCGCGATCGCGACGGTGATCGTGTCGGCAGTGATCTTCGCCGCGCTCGCGCCGTTCGCGGGCGTGCAGCTGGCCCAGGCGCAGGCATTCATCCCCGTGTACCAGTCGGCGATCGTCGTCAACGACATGGTGACGGCCGGCCTGCTGCTCGGCCAGTACGCGATCCTGCGCGAGAAATCGCTGCTCGCGCTCGCGGGCGGCTACCTGTTCACGGGCTTCATGGCCGGCACCCATATGCTGACCTTTCCCGGGCTGTTCACGCCGACCGGCCTGCTCGGCGCGGGCGAACAGACCACCGCATGGCTCTATCTGTTCTGGCACGGCGGCTTTCCGCTGGCGGTCGCCGCGTACGTGCTGCTGCGCGTGACGCCGCGCGCCCGGCCGCCGGCGCTTGCGCAGCGCCGCGCGGCGATTCCGATCCTGCTGTGCATCGTCGTGGCCGCCGGCGCGACCGTCGCGCTCGCGCTGCTCGCGACCACCGGCCACGACCTGCTGCCACGCATCATGAACGGCAACCGGATGGCGTCGACGATGACGAACGCGATCACGACCGTCTGGACGCTGAACCTCGCCGCGCTCGTGCTGATGTGGCGGCTGCGGCGGCGCCATTCCGTGCTCGACCTGTGGGTGATGATCGTGCTCGTCGCCTGGCTGTTCGACATCGCGCTGTCGGCGATGCTGAATCACGGCCGCTTCGACCTGGGCTTCTACGCGGGACGCACGTACGGCCTCGTCGCGTCGGGCGTCGTGCTGTTCGCGCTGCTGTTCGAGAACGGCCGGCTGCATGCGCAGACGGTGCGCGCGCTGGCCGGTGCGCGTTATCAGCATCTGCTCGTCGTGCAGAAGAGCGCGCAGCTCAACGAGGCGAACGAACGGCTCGAGCAGCGTGTCGCGGCCCGCACCGCCCAGTTGAGCGCGTCGAACCGCGACCTGCGGCGCGAAGTCGAGGAGCGCGTGCGCGCGGAGCGGGCGCTGCAGAAGTCGCGCGAGGAGCTGCGCGAGATCGCGGCGATCAGCGCGAGCGCGCGCGAGGCCGAACAGCGCCGCATCGCGCGCGAACTGCACGACGAGCTCGCGCAGATGCTCGCGGCGCTGAAGAACGATCTCGAATGGCTGCTCGACCACGTGCCGCAGGACGACGCGCCGCTTGCGCGCAAGATCGCGGCGATGCACGCGCTCGCGCGCGGCGCGGTGACGGCCACGCGACGCATCGCGTCCGACCTGCGCCCGCTGATGCTCGACGATCTCGGGTTCGCGGCCGCGATGCAATGGCTCGTGGACGATTTCCGGCACCGTCACGGCATGGCGTGCGCGCTGCGCGTCGAGCCGGCCGAGCTGCAGCTCGACGAACCGTATGCGACGGCCGTGTTCCGCATCGCGCAGGAAGCGCTCGCGAACGTCGCGCGGCATGCGGCCGCGTCGAGCGCGACCGTGGATCTGTTGTACCGGGACGACACGATCGCGCTGAGGATCCATGACGACGGCGCGGGCTTCGATCCCGGTGCGCCGCGCAAGTCGGGATCGTTCGGGCTGGTGGGCCTGCGCGAGCGCGCGTACCTGGTCGGCGGCACGCTACGGATCGATACGACGCTCGGCGAAGGGACCACGGTGGAGGTGGAGATTCCGTTGTCGTCCGCGCATGTCGCGATTGCGCATGACGGACGGGGGGCGTCGGGCACTGACAGGTAAAGCGGTTCAAGCAGCAGCGGCGGAATGCCGCTGCGGGGATCAGTGGAAGTCGTCTTCCCGCTGATCCCGAACGGCGAGGATCGTGACCTGTTCTGCACTTTCGATCTCGAACAACGAGACGTAGCCTGACGTACCGAAGGAAACGATCAGTTCGCGCAGGAACGGATTGCGCTCATCGATCTTGCGGCAGGTAAACGGAAACCATCGCAACATGGCCACGCCTCGTTCGATTGCTTCCAACGCCCTCGCTGCCGCTTCCTCATCACGGTCGAGCAGATATCGATACAGTCGCACCCAGTCTTCGCGCGCCGCGCGCGTATATCGGACCTGATAGCTCAATCGGCCGCCTTCTTCGAACGAGCCGCTTTCAGCATGCGCTCGAGCTCGCGCTGAACATCCGCGGCATCGACGTATTCGCCCGTTCGCCGCGCGTCGTCACGCGACGCCAAACCTCGCGCGACGAATTCGCGCTGCAGGCGTCGCCGAGCAATGCCATCGCGCAACGCCGCCTCCATGAACGCAGACAGCGTCTCGTTTTCCGCCAGGACCGATTCCGCTTCCTCACGCAACTGCGGATCGACGCGCAGCGCGGGCATCGTGGCCGTTTTCATTGCACTCTCCATGCATTACATATGTAATGCATGGTAGCGCATCGCCCAAATCGACGGCAGTCGGCCGTTCGTTGTAGCCGGGCCGTCAAGACCGCTCACGCCCGCGCCGCGACCATCCCCCGCTCCGAGCGCGTCCACGCGACCAGCGCGCCGATCCCGAGCAACGCGAGGCACACGATCGGCACGATCATCGGCCCGAACGCGGTGCCCGTCACCTTGCCCGCGAACGGCATCAGGTTCTGGCTGATGAAGCCGCCGAGGTTGCCGATCGAATTGATCGCCGCGACGCTCGCTGCCGCCCGCGCGCCGGTGAAGTAGCGCGGCGGCATCGACCAGAAGCACGGATACAGCAGCGGGATGCACGCGCCGCCGAGCACGAGCGCGATGAAGCGCAGCGGCGTCGACGGCAGCACGAGGCTCAGCAGGAAGCCGAGCGCGCCGAGCGCCGCGACGATCGCGATCGTGCGCAGGATGCTCTTCGCGCGGCGCAGCTTCGACGGCAGCCACACCAGCAGCAGCACCGCGAGCGCCCACGGCAGCATGCTCAGGAGTCCGTTCATGCTGCTCGACACACCGAACGATTTCACGAGCGTCGGCAGCCAGTACGTGACGCCGTACAGCGACGTCGACATCAGCATGTAGGTCGCCGCGAACAGCATCACGCGCGGATCGAGCAGCGCCTTCCACGGCTGCCCGTGCTCGGCCTGCGCGGGCTTCTCGCGTTCGAGCGCGGCCGCGACGATCTGCTTCTCGCGTTCGTCGAGGAACGGTGCATCGCGGAACGATGCCGGCAGCACGCGGAACACGACGATCGCGACGATCACGGCCGGAATGCCCGTCGCCACGAACACCCACTGCCAGCCCGCGAGCCCCCACACGCCGTTCAGGCTCAGCAGCACGCCGCCGACCAGCGAGCCGAGCATGTTCGCGAGCGCGCTGCCGAGCGTGAAGATGCCGAGCACCTTCGCGCGGTAGCTCTGCGGGAACCACAGCGTCAGGTAATAGATCACGCCCGGATAGAAGCCGGCCTCGGCGATCCCGAGCAGGAAGCGCAGCGAGCAGAACGCGGGCATCGACGTCGTGAAGCCCATCAGCACGGTGATGAGACCCCACGTCAGCATGATCCGCGCGAGCCACACGCGTGCGCCGTAGCGATGCAGCGCGAGCGTGCTCGGCACCTCGAACAGCAGGTAGCCGATGAAGAACAGCGACGACGCGAGACCGAACGCGGCCTCGGTCATCCCGAGGCTGTGCACCATCTGCAGTTTCGCGAAACCGACGTTCTGCCGGTCGATGAATGCGATCAGGAACATCACGACGAGGATGGGCAGCAGGCGCCGCGCCATCTTCGACATGATGCGCTGCTCTTCGGCGGACGCGGGGTCCAGGGTTTCGGTAGCGTTCACTACGGGCTCCTCCGTGAATCGGTTGCTGGTCGGTTGAATCGGCGCCACGCGCAACGAATGCGCGGGCGCGGTGGGGTTCGATGAAATCGGGGTCCGGCGACGGACGGCGGCGCTCAGCCCGTCCGGTAGTCGTCGAGCATCGGCGCGAACATCTCGTGCCACGCGCGCGGCTTCGCCTTGATCGTGCCGGCGAGGTACAGGAATTCGACGTAGTCCATCAGCTGGTTCGGCCGCACCGAGAACCGCGTGTCCGGCGCGGCGAGCATCTGCATCACGTCGTCGTGCGACACGCCGACCCCCGACGACGACGCATACAGCGCGGCCGCCGCGCGCGGGTCCTGCGCGATCAGGCGGTTCGCTTCGTCGAGCGCGCCGAGAAACGCCGTGGCCAGCGCAGGCTCCGCGTCGACGAGCCGCTTCGGCGCGAACACCACGTCGAGCGTCATCGGGCCGAGCACGTCCACCGAGTTCACGACGCGATGAATGCCCGGCTGCCGCAATTCGAGCGTCGAGAACGGCGGCGACGTGAAGTGTGCGGTGACGCCGTTCTCGCGGCGGATCAGCGCCTGCATCGCCTGCGGATGCGGCAGGTTCACGGTGATCGAGTCGAGCTGCGCGAAATGCGTCGCGCCGAGCTGCCGGCTCGCGACCATCTGCAACACGACCGCCGACAGCGACGTGCGGATACCCGGCACCGCGATCCGGTCGGACGGCGTGAAGTCGCGCAGCGACGCGAGGCCCGGACGGTTCGCATTGAGCGACAGCGACGTGGTCGACAGCCCGCTGATGCCGATCACCTCGACGTTCGGAATCCCGCGCGCCCGCGCCCACAGCTCGATGAAACCCGGCGCGCCGGCGCCCGCGAAGTCGAGCGTGCCGGCCATCATCGCGTCGTTGACGGAATTGCCGCCGTCGAGCAGCACCCAGTCGACCGCGACGTCGCGCAGGCCGTGCCGCGCCGCGTGCCGCTCGAACAGGCGCTGCTTCTCCATCACGAGCAGCGGCAGGTACAGCACGCCATAGCCTTTCGAGATCCGCACGGTGCGCGGCTTCGCGCGCACCAGCGACCGCGCCCCGAGCACGCCCAGTGCACCGAGGCCGGCGGCGAGCAACGCGCGGCGGCGCGACGACGTCGTCATGCGCGCGCCTCCGCGCAGCAGGCGGCGGGCGGCAACGCGGCAGCCAGCGGCGCGCGTCTGCGCACCGTCGGCCGCGCCTGCGTCGTGCCCGTGACATGCTGCATGTTGTCGTCTCCTCTGGTATTAATGCCGTCGTCGCTTGTTCCGGCTGGACACAGGTTATCGAGCGAGTCTGAGAAAATGCTGACATCCCGGCCTCGGGAAAACCCCTAAACCCATCTACCTGCAAACGGCACCATGCGCATTCTCGTGGTGGAGGACGATGCCGAAATCGGCGCGGCGATCCGTAGCCGCCTCGCGCGGCTCGGCCACGCCGTCGATCTCGAAACCGACGGCTCGACCGCGAACAGCCTGCTGCGCGTCGAGCGCTTCGATCTGGTCGTGCTCGATGCGAACCTGCCCGGGCTCGACGGCTTCACGGTATTGCGCCACCTGCGCGCGTCGGGCAGCACGACGCCGGTACTGCTCGTCACTGCGCGCTCGGCGATCGACGACCGCGTGAGCGGCCTCGGCCTCGGCGCCGACGACTATCTGGTGAAGCCGTTCGACTATCGCGAGCTTGACGCGCGCGTGCAGGCGCTGCTGCGCCGCAACAGCGGCCATGCGAACGACGTGCTGACGCTCGGCGGCCTCGTGATCGACCGCAGCAGCCGTCTCGCGGAACTCGACGGCCAGCCGCTGTCGCTGTCGCGCCAGGAGTTCGCGCTGCTCGAGATTCTCGCCAGCCGCCCGCAGCGGATCTTCTCGAAGGACGAGCTGCTGAACCAGCTGTTCAGCTTCGGCAACGAGCCGACCGCGAACGCCGTCGAGCAATACGTGACACGCGTGCGCAAGAAGCTGCAGGGCAGCTCGGTCGAGATCCGCACCGCGCGCGGGATGGGGTATCAGATTGCCGCGCATTGACTGGTTCCCGAAGACGCTGTTCGGGCGCACGCTGCTGTTCATCGCGCTCGTCGTCGCGACCGGCGCGCTCGCGCTGGCGATCATCGCGCGCTACTACGCGGGCGTCGCGGCCGAACGCGCCTATGACCAGCTGCTCGCCGGCGCGTCGATCCAGGTCGCGGAGAACCTGTACGTGCAGGGCGGCGTGCTCGCGCTGAACCCGCCGGTGGCCGCGCTGTCGACGCTGTCGCGCTACGACCTCGTCTACTACAAGGTCGTCGATTCGCGCGGCGTGGTGGTGGCCGGCTACAACGATCTCGCGAGCCCCGCGACGCTCGCCGCCGCGAAACAGGGCCCCGCGTTCGCGAACGCCGTCTACCAGGGGCACCGGATCCGCACCGCGACCATCGCGCGCTACATGCCCGAGGAAAGCACGCCGGGCTGGGCGCTCGTCACGGTTGCGCAGACAACCAATGCGCGGCAGCAGCTGACCAACGACATGAGCATCAAGGTGTGGACGCTGATCCTGCTGATGAGCGTGCTCGCGATCGGTGCGAGCGGCCTCGCGATCCGGCGCGGGCTGCGCCCGCTCGCGCAGATCGGCGCGATCATCGCCGCGCGCGACCCGGCCGACCTGCGGCCGGTGGCCGTCGATACGCCGAGCGAGATCGATGCGATCATCGGTTCGATCAACGGGCTGATGCATCGCCTGGCCGAGCGCATCAACGCGATGCAGCGCTTCATCGCCGACGCCGCGCACCAGATGCGCACGCCGCTCGCGCGGCTCGACGCGCAGATCGAACTGCTCGACGGCGAAGCCGATCCCGCGCGTCATGCGGCGCGCCTCGATGCATTGCGCGCGACCTGCTCGGATGTCGGGCGGCTCACGGGGCAGTTGCTCAATCATGCGATGGTGATCCATCGCACCGAGGCCGTGCCGCTGCAACCGGTCGAGCTCGTCGCGCTCGCGAAGAACGTGCTCGGCCGCGCGATTCCGCTCGCGGACGAGCGCGACGTGGCCGTCGCGTTCGCGAGCGACGCGCCGCATGCGTGGATCGACGGCGATGCGATCAGCCTGCAGGAGGCGCTGTCGAACGTGCTGCACAACGCGCTGCTGCATGGTCATGCGGACGATATCGTCGTATCGGTCGCCACGGCGGGTCATGCGGACGATGCGGTGACGCTGACCGTCACCGACAACGGGCGCGGGATTCCACGCGAGCATTGGGATGCGGCGTTGCAGCCGTTCGTGCGGATCGCGCCGGATGGCAGCGAGCGCCGCACGGGGTCGGGGCTCGGGCTCGCGATCGTGCAGGAAGTGATGAAGGCGCACGGCGGGCGCGTCGGGTTCGCGTTTCCCGATGCGGGCGGGTTTGCGGTGGTGTTGACGTTTCCGCGGGCGGCGACGACGCACGCGGACAAAGCTTAGGCTACCGGAGTATTTGACATACGGCCGTTCGAACGCCAACCGGCGACAGATGCTCAGTCGTCGCTGTCGCTGTCACGATCGTCGTCATGCTGCAGCACACGCGCAGGCAACGGGCCGTCCTGCAATTCGTTCCCCTCGGCATGCTGCGCGATCCGCGGGAATGCATCGAATGCCTGCGTAAACGACGGGTAGTCCGTCGCGCCTGGTGGGTCCCGCTGTTCGAAGTCGTAGCCGGCTTTCTGAATGGAATCGGTCAACATGGCGCGGCGCCCTCGTGGCGTTCGATGTCCGGAGAACGTCAACCTGCCCTGGGTTTCGGCACGCCAAGTGCTTTTCGTCACGCCTTGTGCGTCGACAACAAAATGCTCGTCTCCGTATTCGCGATGCCGTCGATCAACCGGATCGCGCCGAGCACGCGATCGAAGTGCTCGAGCGAATCGGCATGCAGCTCGGCGACCAGATCCCAGCGCCCGTTCGTGCTGTGGATCGACGCGACGTTCGGATGCCCGCGCAGCACCTTCACCACTTCCGCACCGCGATTGCCCTGCACCGCGATCGACATCAGTGCGCGGATCCGGTGCCGCTCGGCCGCCGGCTTGAGCCGCACCGTATAGCCGACGATCACGCCGTTCTTCTCCAGCCGCGTCAGCCGGTTCTGCACCGTCGCGCGCGCGACGCGCAACTCCTTCGCGAGGGCGACGACGGGCAGCCGTGCGTTGTCGCGCAGCAGCGCGATGAGCTGCCGGTCGACGTCGTCGAGCGTAATCATGAACGGACCTTCCTGTTGAACGTGAGCCGGCCGCCAGCGTGCCGGACCGCATGCATTCCGACTAGTACGTATCGTACAAACTGCCGGAATTGGCCAGCAATTTGCCAAGTCTATCGATAAATCTGCCACTTTTGCCGTCTTTTTGTTGGCTCGACTCCCGGAAATAATGACTCCATCGACCGGCAGCATCCGCCGCGACACCGCTTTTCATGGAGCCGGGGCCCGGGCCGAAGCGCCCGCCCCGGTCGACCAGAACGCCAGGACACCCGTCCCGGCAAAAAAATGGAGACAGACCGATGACTCGCTTCCTCGACGTACCCGCAACTGCCCGACTGATCGCCAAGACCGGCGTCACGCCGTTCCTGCGTGAGCTCGTCGACACGCTGCGCGCCGATTACCTGCACTGGGCCGACTTCGACAAGTCGCCGCGCATCGCCTGCCACTCGCGCGACGGCGTGATCGAGCTGATGCCCGTCGCGAACGCATCGCTGTTCGCGTTCAAGTACGTGAACGGCCACCCAGTCAACGCCGCACGCGGGATGCACACGGTGATGGCCTTCGGCGCACTCGCCGAAGTCGACACCGGCTACCCGCTGCTGCTCGCCGAACTCACGCTGACCACCGCGCTGCGCACGGCCGCGACGTCGGTGCTGGCCGCACAGGCGCTCGCGCGCCCCGACTCGCGCACGATGGCGCTGATCGGCAACGGCGCGCAGAGCGAATTCCAGGCGATCGCGTTCCACACGCTGCTCGGCATCGAGGAGATCCGCGTGTTCGACGTCGATCCGCACGCGACCGACAAGCTCGTGCAGAACCTCGCCGCCTATCCGGCACTGCGCGTCGTGCGCGCCGCATCGACCGCCGACGCCGTGCGCGGCGCCGACATCGTGACGACCGTCACCGCCGACAAGGCGTACGCAACGATCGTCACGGCCGACATGATCGAGCCCGGCATGCACCTGAACGCGGTCGGCGGCGATTGCCCGGGCAAGACCGAGCTCGAAGCGGGCGTGCTGCACGCGGGCCGCGTGTTTGTCGAATTCGAGCCGCAGTCGCGCATCGAGGGCGAGATCCAGCAAATGCCGGCCGATTTCCCGGTGACCGAGCTGTGGCGCGTGCTGCAGGGCGAGACGACCGGCCGCGAACGCGCGGACGAAGTCACGGTGTTCGATTCGGTCGGCTTCGCGCTCGAGGACTACTCGGCGCTGCGCTACCTGTACGCGCTCGCGCAGCAGCACAACGCGGGCGTCGAAATCGCGCTGATTCCGCCGGCCGTCGATCCGAAGAACCTGTTCGCGCTGATCGACGATCCGGCTGCGATCGCGCAGGGTCACGCGGCGTTCGTGACCGAAGCCGTCGCCGCATTCGCGCGCTGATCGTCATCGCGGGCGGCGTGCGCGCCGCCCGGTTCCCCGCCTCTCGCCTTTACCATCCATGAATCTCGTATCGATCCAGGCGCCGGCCGCCGTCGTGATGATCCGGCCGCACCACTTCCTGCCGAACCCGCAGACCGCGGCCGACAACGCCTTCCAGCGCACGGCCGCCGGCGGCGCGAACGACACGCCGTCGGTGTCGGCCGCCGCGCGCGACGAAGTCACCGCCGCCGCGCAGACGCTCGCGGACGCAGGCGTGCGCGTGCATGTGTTCGACGATCACGGCGAGCGCGACACGCCCGACTCGGTGTTCCCGAACAACTGGTTCTCGACGCATCCGGGCGGACACATCGCGCTGTATCCGATGTATAGCCCGAACCGACGCCGCGAGCGGCGCGCGGACATCGTCGAGATGCTGAAGGCCGAATACCGCGTGCAGGACGTGATCGACTACTCGGGGCTCGAATACGACGACGTGTTCCTGGAAGGCACCGGCGCGATGGTGCTCGACCATGTCGCGCGGATCGCGTACACCGCGCGTTCGCGCCGCGCCGATCCGGTCGCGCTCGAGCGCTTCTGCACGAACTTCAACTTCGAGCCGATCTGCTTCGACACGGCCGACGCCAACGGGAACCCGATCTATCACACGAACGTGATGATGAGCGTCGCCACCGAGTTCGCGATGGTCGGCCTCGACCTGATCGCCGACCGCCGGCGCCGCGACGAGATCGCGCAACGCCTGGCCGAGACCGGGCGCACCGTGATCGCGCTCGACCACGCGCAGATCGCGAACTTCGCGGGCAATACGCTGGAACTGTCGGGCAAGGACGGGCGCGTGCTCGCACTGTCGCGGCGCGCCTTCGACTGTCTCACCGACGAGCAGCGCGGGACGATCGAGCGCTCCGCGCGGCTGCTGCCGCTCGACGTGCCGACGATCGAACTGGCCGGCGGATCGGTGCGCTGCATGCTCGCGGGCATTCACCTCGCGCGGCGCGCGGCGGCACCTGACGCGAAGGAAATCGAATCGCCGGAACGGCGCCGCGAACCGGTGTCGCACACCTGAGAGACCTGCCGCGGCGGAAGCTCCGACGCAACCGGACAATGCTTCGATCTGCACACCAGATCGAAGCATCCCGCCTTTCAATCAACCTGCCAGCAGCTTCAACCCGGCCGGCAGCGTCTCGCCGAACACGCGCGCCGTGTCGGCTTCGTCGAACGCAATCGCTTCGCGCACCATGTCGATCCACGCTGCCGACGCATTCGCGACCGACAGGCGCCTGATCACCGCCTCACGCGTCTCGTCCGGCAGATCGCGCTCGCGGTCGCCGGTCATTCGCGCGATTTGCGCGACGGCGAAGGCCGCGGGCTCGACGTGCTTCCAGTCGAGCGCGAACAGCGCATCGAGCCAGCGATTCGCGACGTCGGCCGGCACGACACTGTGCGCGCTGCCGTAGAACGGCCGGCGCGCACCGATCCGCCCGAGCGCCCACGCGCACAGCGTGCGCTCTGCCGGCTTCTGCAATTGCACGATCAATCGCTCGGCCAGTTCCACCTTGCGCCCGACAGGCAGTCGTTCAAGCGACGCGGACAAGCGTGTCATGTCGGCAGGGCCGACCTTGGCAGGGTCGAACGGCAGCTTGCGACGCTTGTCGTCGGACGGCTCGAGGAACGCGATCGCGTCGCGCACCTGCGTCTGCGCGTCGTCGTCGAGGCCGCCGGCCACGCGCCGCCAAAGCGTCCACCACTCGGACCATACCTGCGCGTCGTTCACGTACTGGATCCCGTCGTCGAACAGCGGCCACAGCTGCTCGATGCGCCAGGCATCGAGCGGATGGCCGAAGCCCGGGCGCAGGCAGTAGCCGGCGAGGTTCAGCCATGCGCGTTCGTGATCGGCCGAACGCCGCCGGCGACGCGCCCGCGCGAGCAACGCGTCGAACAGTTCGCGTGCGAGTGCAACGTCCCACTCGTCGCGCGGACCGAGCACCTGCTCAAGTTGCGCGCGTAACCGTCGCGTGTCCTTCGGCGTAACGTCCGCGGCCTTGCTGCCGAACGAGCGGTCGATCAGCTCGATCGCGTGATCGAGACGCGGATGGCGCGCGAGCGCGGCATCGTCGCCCTGCGCGGGCGCATCGCCGCGCAACTGGAATTCGAGCCGCCAGCGCCGCGCTGCATCATCGGTTGCGATGCAGTGCATTTCGAGCGTGCCGACCTCGGTCAGCGACGCGGTGAGTTTCACCGGCGTTTCGCGCGCGTCGCCGCCGGCCTGCCGATCGACGACCGTCGCGATCGGCGGCAGCCGCACGAAGTCGCCACCGTCCAGTTCGACCAGATCGCCGGGCTGGTATGCGGTTTCGGCCACCGTCGACACGAGGTGGAAACGCACCGGCTGGCCGAGCTGCAGCGCGAACGTGCGTTCCTCGAGCCGGATCTCGCGGCCTTCTTCCGAACCGCGCGGCAGCAGGCAGACACCGCGTGCCGCTGCATCGCCGCCATCGTCGAGCACGAGGAAATAACTGCGCGCGGAGCCGCCGCCGATGCGCGGCGCATGCCCTGCCCGCGCAAGGCCGTAGGCCACCGCGCCGCGCGCGACCGCGACGTCCGGATGCGCGTTGTGCAGCACGTCGAGCGGCGCGCCGCGCCACGCGCCGAGCGTCTGCGCGAGACGGCCGGCGAGCACGTCCGCACGGAACACGCCGCCGTTGAGCAGCAGCGTGTCGGGCAGCGGGCCTTCCGCGTGACGGTTCAGGAACGCGGCGACGTGCCGCGTGACGGCCGGGTCACTCGCATACGGCAAGCCGAATTCGACGATCGCGGCCCGCGCACGGCGCGGGAGCTCGCCGGCCGCGACCTGCGGAAAGAACCCGTCGACGACGATCTGCTCGACTTCCTGCCGCGTCAGCTCGGCCGAGCGCGCGCCGCCGACGAGCTTGCTGCCCGCGCCGAGCAGCGTCACGGTGACGGAGGCCGGCGCGTCGTCGCCGAGCAGCCGCTCCTTCGCCGCGCGGCAGCGTTCGACGAGCTGCGACAGGCACGCGGCCGACAGCCGCGTGCCGGGCTCGGTCAGCCGCGTCTCGACCAGGCGCGCAAGCGCGAGGTCCATGTTGTCGCCGCCGAGCATCAGGTGATTGCCGACGCCGACGCGCGTGAAGGTCGGTTCGCCGTCGTCGCCCGGCGCGACGTCGACGAGCGTGAGATCGGTCGTGCCGCCGCCGACGTCGCAGATCAGCACGCGACGCGCCCCGGCGAAGGTGTCGCGCAGCGTCGCGCGCTGGCCGTACAACCAGTCGTAGAACGCGGCCTGCGGCTCTTCCAGCAGCCGCAGCGCCGGCAGCTTCGCGCGCCTGGCTGCCTCGACCGTCAACGCGCGCGCGCCGTCGTCGAACGACGCGGGCACCGTGAGGATCACGTCCTGCTTCGCGAGCGGCGCATCGGGAAAGCGTGCATCCCACGCGGCACGCACGTGCGCGAGATAGCTCGCGCTCGCGTCGACCGGCGACACCTTGTCGACGCCGTCGGCCGCGCCCCACGGCAGGATTGCCGCGAGGCGGTCGACCGATGCGTGGGACAGCCAGCTCTTGGCGCTGGTGACGAGCCGGCCCGGCACCTGCGCACCGAGCGTGCGCGCATAGCGGCCGATCACGGCCGGCGGCGCAGCGGCGGCGGCCGCGTTCGCGTTTGCCTTCGGAGCGGCCGCCCACGGCAGGCGCAGCGCGTCCGGCGGCAGTTCGCCCGCCGCCGGGTGATAGCGCACCGACGGCAGCAGCGGCTGCGCGGCCACCGCGCCGGGGCCGACCAGCTGCTCGACGTCGAACACGCGGATCGCGTCGGAGCCGGCCTCGACGTATGCGACGACCGTGTTGCTGGTGCCGAGGTCGATGCCGACCGTATAGCGCTTCATCGCGTTCAGGCGGCGCCGCGCACGTCGAACTCGACCTTCCAGCGCTCGTCGGTGCCGCTCGGGATCGCCTCGAGTTCGAGCGTGCCGGCCTCGGTCACGCGCGCATGCAGCTTCACCGGCACGACCTCGCCGACCGTGCGCCCTTCGGCGGGCAGCGTGGCCTGGATTTCCTCGAGTTCCTGCAGCTCTTCCGGCGACCAGTAGTCGAGCAGCGTGCCAACCTGATCCTGACGACGCACCGACGACCCGAAGAAGCGGAACTGCACCGGTTCGCCGACGACGAGGCCGAACTCCTGCGGCGGCAGCGCCGCATCCGAGCCTTCCTCCATCCCGAACGGCGCGACGCACAGCGCCTGCACCGGCGGCTCCAGCCCCGGCACCGCGGGCATCGCCGATTCGATCGCGACGTAGTACGCACGCGCCGTGCCGCCGCGAATGCGCACGCCACGGCCGCGCTTCACGTAGCCGTAGTACGCCGCGCCGCGCGCGACCGCGAGATCGAGATCCGCGCCTTCGAGCAGGCGCGCGGCCGGCGCGCCTTCCGCTGCGAGCCAGCCGTTGAGCGTATCGAGCACGCGCTGCGTGAGCAGCGTCGACTTGAACACGCCGCCGTTGAACAGCACCGCGGTCGGATGCAGGAACGTCGCACCCTGCGGCAGCGTGCGCTGCACGCCTTCGAGCGCGTCGAGCGCCGCGACCTGGCGGCCGAGGAACGCCGCGAGATGGCGCGTGATGCCCGCGTCCTGCGCATACGGCAGGCCGAGCTGCGTCAGGCCGACGCGCGCGCGGCTCACCGGCCGCGCGGCCGCGTCGACTTGCGGGAAGAAGCCTTCGAGGATGATCTGCGTGAGTTCGGCGCGCGTCAGCTCCGTGCGGATCGAGCCGCCGATCAGCTTCGAGCCGCGGCTCGGCACGACGAGCGGCACCGCGTCGGTCGTCGGGTCGGACAGCAGCGTTTCCTTCGCCGCGCGGCACGCGTAGGTCAGCGCACGCAGTTGCCACGGATCGGCCTGTGTACCCTGCTGCGCGAGCTTGCGCGCGACCACGTGCGCGAGCGCGAGGTCCATGTTGTCGCCGCCGAGCAGGATGTGCTCGCCGACCGCCACGCGATGCAGTTCGAGATTGCCGTCGCGCTCGACCACCGCGATCAGCGACAGGTCGGTCGTGCCGCCGCCGACGTCCACGCACAGGATCAGGTCGCCGACCTGCACCTGCTTGCGCCAGCCGCCTTCGCTCTTCTGGATCCAGCTGTAAAGCGCGGCCTGCGGCTCCTCGAGCAGCGTCATCCGCGAGTAGCCGGCGGCACGGGCGGCTTCTGCCGTCAGTTCGCGCGCGGCCGGGTCGAACGATGCGGGGATCGTGACCGTCACGTCCTGGTCGGCGAACGGCGCGTCGGGGTGCGTGTGGTCCCACGCTTCGCGCAGGTGGGTCAGGTAGCGGATCGAGCTTTCCAGCGGCGACACGCGCGACACCTCGGGCGGCGCGTCGCTCGGCAGGATCGCCGCACGGCGATCGACGCCCGGGTGGCACAGCCAGCTCTTCGCGCTCGACACGAGGCGGATCGGCGTGCCGGCGCCGCGGGTGCGGGCCATTTCACCGACCGCGAAGCCGCGCGAGGCGGTCCACGGCAGCGTCAGGTCGCCCTGCGTCAGCTCGCTTTCATGCGGCAGGTAGAGGAACGACGGCAGCAGGTCGCGCGACTCCAGCGCGCCGGGCGCGGTCAGCTGCGCGATCGGCAGCACCTGCTGCGTGATGGTTTCACCGTCGCTCGCGGCGCTGTCGACGTACGACAGCGCGCAGTGGGTCGTACCGAGGTCGATACCGATCGAATAGCGCGGATCGCTCACAGTTCCACCTCCGCCGGTGCGACCACCGATGCGTCGTGGCTGCCCGTCAGCTTCGGCAGGCGCACGTCGGCCACGCGCCAGCCGCGATGGCTGACCGTGCCCGTGAACGGCGCGGCGCCGACCACGTTGCCCGTCACGCGCACGGCCGTCGCGTCGAAGCCGGCCGGCAGCGTCACGCGGCTGCCTTCGGCTTCGTCGCGCACCGGCACGATCGTGAAGTGCTCGCGCAGCGCAGTGCGGCAACCGTCGTGCACAAGGCGTGCGGCGGCGCCGATGTCGGCGTCCGCGTAGCCGGCGATGTCTTCCTCGACGAAATCGATGAAGCGCGCATCGCGCTGCAACAGGCCGAGCAGTTGCAGCGCGGCTTGCGGGCTCGCTTCGCGCAGCTCGGGGGCCGGCGCCTTCACGGGCGCGGGCGCCGGGGCCGCGGCGGGGGCCGGCGCAACCGGGGCCGGAGCGGGTGCGGCCGGCGCCGGTACCGGGGCGCCGTCGCGCACGCGCAGCACGCCGGCCGCGAACTCGCGATTGCCGATCACGGAAAAGAACGTGCCGACGGCCAGCGATAGCCGGCCGAAGAAGGACAGGTTGGATTCGGGCATGGGGTCTGGACTCCTGTGGGCTCGCGACACGGCGAGCAGCTTGCCTGGGCGCCGGGCGGCGGCGTGCGATTGCGCACTGCCGCCGCCCGGCGCGTGATTCGGACGCACCCTCTCGGGTGCGGAAAACCCGTATTTTGCCCTGTGACGGGCGAACCGGGCAGAAGTTGGGGGACAGAACACAACGGCGTGCAGATTTTGCGCCGCGCCGGATTGCGTCGGACTGCCGGCTAGTTGCCGTCGGCCGCGATGTTGCGGCGCGTCAGCGCGGCTTGCGGCGACGTGCCGCCGTCGCTTCGAATTCGCGCGACAGCGTGCCCAGCGTGACTTCGCCGAAGCGCGCGAGCAGCGCCGCTTCGGCCTCGTTCAGCGTGGCCGACAGATGCGCGTTGACCGCCTGTTCGACCAGGCATTCGGGCGCATCATCGGCCACCAGATCGGAAAACACCGGCGGCTCGCCGACGGGCAGGTCGTGCCGATCGATGCGTTGTTCGTCGGCGCGCGGACGGAGATGGCCAGCGATCTCGCGCAACAGACGTGATGTGATGTTTAATGCTCGGCAACGCCAGCATTAAGAGAAACGAAATGCTCGACCTCGACGACCTTCGACTCGTGCGCGCGATCGGCGCGTCGCGCTCCTTGGCATCCGCCGCGCGCTTGCTCGACCTCACTCCGCCCGCGGTCACCATGCGCCTGCAGCGGATGGAGGCGCGCTTGAACGTCAGGCTCGCCGTGCGGCAGTCGAAAGGCATCGCGTTGACCGAAGAAGGTCAGCGGCTGTACCAGGAAGCCGTCGACATTCTCGAGCGTGTCGAGGCACTGCCGGTCAACCTCTCCGGCGACCGCGGCGACGTGCAAGGCACGCTGCGCGTCGTCGCGCCGTTCGGCTTCGGGCGCAAGTATGTCGCGCGGATCGTGCGCGACGTGCAGCGCGCGCATCCGAAGCTCGAGATCTCGCTGCACCTGTCGGAAAGCCCGTTGACCAGTGCGTCGGGAGCCGACGTGGTGATCCATGTCGGCAGCCTGAAATCGTCGTCGTGGATCGGCTATCCGCTCGCACCCAACGAGCGCTTCCTGTGCGCGAGCCCCGGCTACGCGCGTCGCATCAACGCACTGAGTCATCCGTCCGACCTGGCCCGCTACGACTGTCTGTGCCTGCGTGAAAACGACGAGGACGTTCCGCGCTGGCGCTTTTCGCAAGCCGGCGACGGCAAGGGCGAATCCCGACGATCGGCGGTGATCCGCGTCACGGGCGCGCTGTCGTCGAACGACGGCACCGTCATCACCGACTGGGCACTGGCCGGGCTCGGCATCGTGGAACGCTCCGAGTGGGACGTCGCGCCGCTGCTGGCGAACGGCAAGCTGGTCAGGCTGCTGCCCGACTGGCATCTGCCGCCCGCGCCCGTGACCGCGCTGCTGCCGTCGCGCACCGGCCGCTCCGCGCGGCAACGGGTTTTCCTCGAAGCCGCGACGCAGTTTCTCGATCCGCCACCGTGGCGCGGCAAGGCATGAGCGCCGTCCCGCGATTAAATATTGCTTAATGATCGATTTGGCATGCGTTAAACATACGGAATGCCAAACGCCCTACGATGTCTGCATCGGAAATCCTCGAGGCAACGCATCATGGGCATCCCTCCCCTCAACACCCCCGCCGCATTGATCGACGTCGATCGCATGCGCGACAACATCGCACGCATGCAGGCGCATCTGGACGCGCTCGGCGTCAGGTTCCGGCCGCACGTAAAGACGACCAAGTGCCGGCACGTCGTCGACGCGCAGCTCGCGGCGGGCGCACAAGGCATCACGGTGTCGACGCTGAAGGAGGCCGAACAGTTTTTCGCGGCCGGTGTGCGCGACATCGTCTACGCAGTCGGGATGATTCCCGCCAGGCTCGGCCAGGCGCTCGCGCTGCGCCGGCAGGGCTGCGACCTGAAGATCGTCGCGGACAGCCTGCAGACCGCGAACGCGATCGCAGAATTCGGTCGCGAGCACGGCGAACGCTTCGAAGTCTGGATCGAGATCGACGTCGACGGCCATCGCTCGGGGATTCCGCCCGACGACGACCGGCTGATCGACGTCGGCCGTGCGCTGAACGACGGCGGCATGACGCTTGGCGGCGTGCTCGCGCATGCCGGCTCCAGCTACGAATACGACACCCGCGAAGCGCTGGTCGCGATCGCCGAACAGGAGCGCAGCCGGACCGTGCGCGCCGCGGAGCGGCTCAGGGCAGCCGGGTTGCCCTGCCCGGTCGTGAGCATCGGATCGACGCCGACCGCGCTCTCCGCGGAGCGCCTCGACGGCGTGACGGAAGTCCGCGCGGGCGTGTACGTGCTGTTCGACCTCGTGATGCACAACATCGGCGTGTGCGCGCTGTCCGACATCGCGCTGTCGGTGCTGACCACCGTCATCGGACACCAGGAAGAAAAAGGCTGGGCGATCGTCGACGCGGGCTGGATGGCGATGAGCCGCGATCGCGGCACGCAGCGGCAGGCGCGGGATTTCGGCTACGGGCAGGTGTGTACCGAAGACGGCGAAGTGCTCGGCGAGTACGTCATGAGCGCGGCCAATCAGGAGCACGGTATCGTGTCCCGCAGCGGTACGCCCGACACGGGCATCGCGAAGCGGTTTCCGATCGGCACCCGTTTGCGGATCCTGCCGAACCACGCGTGCGCGACCGGTGCGCAGCATCCGGAATACCACGCGCTAAGCGGCGACGACACCATTCAAACCTGGCCGCGCTTCTACGGGTGGTAGGGATCACTCGGGCGCGGTCGGTGCAGTGACGTGATGCGCCGATTTCCGACGACGAAACCAGCCACCGCACGCTAGTCAGAGCGACATTGACCATTCGTCTAAATCTGTACAAACTATATAATTCGCGATTCGCTTTGCACCTCAACAGGCTCGCCCACCATGCCGTCAGACGCCCAACTCCTTCTTCTCGACCGCGATGTCGTCGAACCGGCCCTTCAAGCCGAACAAGTGATGGCGGCGGTCCGCGAAGCCTTCGTGTTGCACAGCCAACGCGCCGGACGCGTGTTCCCGGTCGTGCGCGAGAAGTTGCATACCGGCGGCGTGTTTGGCATCAAGTCGGGTGACGTCGCGAGCCAGGATCTGCTCGGCTTCAAGGCGGCCGGGTTCTGGCCCGGTAATCGAAGCCGGGGCGGTGAGCCGCACCAGGCGACGATCGCGCTGTTCGATCCGGCCACGGGCCGCCCGCTCTGCATCATGGACGGCAACGCGATCACCACCGCCCGGACCGGTGCGGCCGGGGGCTTGGGCCTGCAGGCGCTGGCCCGCCGCGACAGCGCGCGAATCTGCGTGTTCGGCACCGGCGTGCAGGCGCGCGTCCAGCTCGACTATGCGATCAGGTTGCTGCCGCAACGGTGCTCGGTGCTGTACGTGAACGTCAGCGGCGCATCGGACCCGGTGTTCGAATCGGCATTCCGCGAACGCTGCGACATCCGCGTCGCACGGGACCGCAACGATGCGGTGGCCGACAGCGATGTGGTCATCACGGCAACGCCGGGCGGCGGCCCGCTGTTCGACGCGGACGCAGTTCAGCCGGGCACTCACCTGACCTGCGTCGGCGCGGACACCGCCGGCAAGCGCGAACTGCCCGAAGGCGTGCTGGAGCGCGCGCGCATTTTCGTGGACGATCACGAGCAGGCGCGCAGCATCGGCGAGTGCCAATGGGCGCCCGATCTGCCACGCACTGAAATCGGCGAGGTGCTCGCCGGGACCGTGTCGGTCGATCGCGCGCCGGGCGAGATCACCGTGTTCGACATGACAGGGCTCGCGCTTCAGGACCTGACCGTCGCGCGCTTCCTGTATCGGCAGGCCGTCGAGAATGGCGCGGGACGCTCCGTCCCGTGGCCGTGGTGAACGGCGAGCGCGTGGTATCTTCCATCGCCATGCATCCCTCCAAAGTCTCCGCCATCTCGTTCGACCTCGACGACACGCTGTGGCCGTTCGGGCCCTCCGTCGAACGGGCCGAAGCGTCGCTTCACGCCTGGCTGATCGAACATGCGCCCAATACCGCGAGCGTACTGCCCACGTCGCAGGCATTGAGCCAATTGCGCGACGAGTACGAGCGCGCGCGGCCCGACCTCGTCAGCGACTATCGTGCGTTGAGAATCGGATCGATCCGCCTTGCGCTGGAGCGGGCGAACGAAGACGTCACGCTGACCGACCGCGCATACGACGTGTTCTATACCGCGCGAAACCAGGTCGAGTTCTTCGACGATGCGTTGCCGACGCTCGCGTGGTTGAGCGCGCGGTTTCCATTGATCGCGGTGACCAACGGCAACGCGGACCTTCGGCTGACCGGCGGCGGCGAGTTCTTTCGCGAGACGCTCAGCGCGCGTGCGTTCGGGTTCGCGAAACCCGAGCCGGAGATCTTCCATGCGGCCGCCGCGGCGCTCGGCGTGCATGCGGCGGAACTGCTTCACGTCGGCGACGACTTTCACCTCGATGTCGTCGGCGCGTTGAACGCGGGGCTTCAGGCGGCTTGGGTGGTGCGCCACGCTGGCCAGGAAGCGGAGCACGCTGCGCATCGTGCCCCGTCTCCTCATCTGACCATTCGCGACCTGTCGACGCTGTGTCGCGTGCTCGGTGGGCCGGTCGAGGTGTCGTGACCGCGAGCCGGCGGGATAACGCAGTCGATCACGCCCGTCGACCTGACCGACCACCGCTTCACGCCGCCTTGCGGGCCTCCGCGATCCGTTGCGGCGCCTTCGGCCGCGCGTAAAGCCGTTCGAGATATGCGCGCAATTGCGGGAACGGTTCGATCAGGTGGCATTCGCTCGCCCAGTCGATCAGATAAACCGTCACGCAATCGGCCACCGTCAACGCGTCGCCGACGATGAATTCGCGCCCTTCGAGATGCTTGTCGAGGATCGCGGCCATCGTCGCGAAATCCTCGCGTGCCAACTCGATATCGGCCGGCGAGCGCTTCTCCGGCGGATAGATGAACGAATGCCGCGTGATGCGCCACAGCGGCTGCTCGAGCTCCGTCACCGCGAACATGACCCACCGATACGCCTGCGCACGCAGTGCTGGATCGACCGGCAGCAGCGCCTTCTCCGGATACTTGTCTGCGAGGTACAGCACGATCGCGGCCGACTCGGGAATCACGAGATCGCCGTCCACCAGCACGGGCACTTTGCCGGCCGGGTTGATGCGCAGGAATTCGGGCCGCTTGTGCTCGCCCGCCAGCAGGTTGACCGACACGAACTCGAAATCCGCATCCAGTTCCTTGAGCCCCCAGAGCGCGCGTTGCGAGCGCGTGCCGGCGAATCCGTAAAGCTTCATCGCAATGTCTCCATCGAAAATGTCGGGGAACATCCGCGCCCGCAGGTCACGGCCCATCGACCGCGACGACCGCGACGACCGCGCGCACGGCGCCTGCGCCGTTCACATGCCGGGCACCGCGAGCACCGGCATCACGTCGATCGCCTCGCCCGGGAACAGCGTGAAATGCGGATGGCCTTCGAACAGCGCGGCCGCGGCCTCGTGCGACTCGGCACGCACGACGGTAAACCCGCTCATCGCATTGGCGGTGTCCGTGACGCCGCCGTTGCCGATCGTCTTGGTCTTGCCGAGCGGCCCGCCGAGCTCGACGATCGCGTCGCGATGCCGGTCGACCCACGCATGCCACGCGGCGATCCCCTCCCGCTCCCGGGTGCGACGCTCGTCCTCCGGTAGCGCCAGCCACGCCTTCATGGCCGCGCTCTCCTTGCTGCCGAGGAATACCGCGAGATACAACTGCTGTTGAGCACTCATGCTTCCTCCGTCCGATGGCGGGAGCGACGGGGCGCCGCTCCTCGCCCTTGACACGATAGGTTGATATCAACACAATTGCAACATGGCACGCAAAGAAAAGCTCCCTTTCGAAACGACGCTAATGGTGCGCGATTGCTGTCTGTGCCTGCACATGCAGCGCGCGGCGCGCAATCTCGCGCGCATCTTCGACGACGTGCTGCGTCCGCTGGATCTCACCAACGGCCAGTTTTCGTTATTGATGTCGTTGAACCGGCCGCAACCGGCCGCAATGAAATCGGTCGCGTCGCTGCTCGCGATGGACCGCACCACGCTGACGGCCGCGCTCAAGCCGCTCGAGCGGCGCGGCCTGGTGACCATCACGCAGGACCCGGACGACAAGCGCAGCCGCCTGCTCGAACTCACGCCGGCCGGCCATCAGCTGCTCGCCGAAGCGTTCCCGCTGTGGCAGCAGGCGCACGCCGACATCGAACGGCCGTTCGCGGCAGGAGAAGTCGATGTGTTGCGCGGCCAGTTGCGCGCGCTGTCGGAGGATCCCGCTACGCGCCGCTGAAGCGCACGCTCGCCGGTTTCTCGACGTACCGGACAGCAGGCCGACCCATACTCGAATCGAGCGGCCAGCACCTGCGTCATTCAGCCAGCGCAGGCGCCACGCCGACCCGCTTCGGCACGCCGGTCACGATCGTCGCGACCGCCACGGCCAGCACCGCAGCCGCCCCCAGGAACACGCCGCCCGCGCCGTTCGCGTCGAACACGACGCCACCGGCCGCTGCGCCCGTCGCGATCGCGAGCTGGATCGCCGCGACGATCAGCCCGCCTGCGCTCTCGGCCTCGTCGGGCACGGTGCGCGTGACCCACGTCGACCACGCGACCGGTACGCCGCCGAACGCCATCCCCCACAACGCGACGAGCACCGCGTCGATGACCGGCGCACGGCCGAGCGCGACGAGCGCGATGCCGAGCACGACCATCAGCGCCGGCATCCCGATCAGCATCGGCCGCAGCCGGTGCTCGAGCACGCGGCCCGCGAGCGACGTGCCGACGAAGTTCGCAATGCCGTAGCCGAGGAGGATCGCCGACAACCCGTTCACGCCGACGCCGGCAACCTGTTCGAGGAATGGCCGCAGATACGTGAAGAACGCGAAATGCCCGGTGAACACGAGGATCGTTGCGAACATCCCGAGGCCGACGGTCGGCCGGCGCAGCACGTCGACGAGCGTGCGCAGCCGCGTCGTGCCGCTCGGCGGCATCGACGGCAGCGTCATGACCTGCGACACGAACGCGATGCCGCCGAGCCCGGCCGCGATCAGGAACACGTTGCGCCAGCCGATCAGGTGCCCGAAGTAGCTGCCCATCGGCGCAGAGGCGATCGTCGCGACCGCCACGCCGCTGAAGATGATCGACAGCGCGCGCGGCACCATCGCGGTCGGCACGAGCCGCATCGCGGTGGCCGTCGCCATCGTCCAGAACCCGCCGAGCGCGACGCCGAGCACGACGCGGCCGATCAGCAGCGTCGTCAGGTCGGGCGCGAACGCGACCGCGAGATTTGACGCGACCAGCAGCACCGAGAACGCGAGCAGCACGCGCCGCCGGTCGATCGTGCGGGTCAGCGCCGAGATCAGCAGGCTCGTGACGAGCGCGACTGTCGCGGTGGCCGTGACGGCCTGGCCGGCCACGCCTTCGCTCACGCCGAGGCTGTCGGCCATCGGGGTGAGCAGGCTCGCGGGCAGGAATTCGGCCGTGACGAGACCGAACACGCCGAGCGTCATCGCGAAGACGGCGCCCCAGGCCGGCTCGCGGGGGGCCGCCGTGGTGGCGGCAGAGGAGATTCCGGGATTCATGGGTCGTTCCGAGTGGGATAGGGAAAGTACTGATGACGGCGTATCGTAAGGAACGACGGCAGGACGGTCTATGACATACAATCCGTTCTTGTTGATCGATCGTCCGAATCTTGCGATGTCCGAGCCCCTGCTTCCCCCCGTGCCCGACGTACACGACCTCGTCAGCGAGCTGCTGCTGGGGATGCGCCTGAGCGGCGTGCAGTACCGCCGCATCCAGGTGCCGCGGCCGTTCGGGCTGAGCTTCGGCCACGCGCCGGGCCGTGCGCAGTTCCATTTCGTCGGGCGCGGGCCCGTGCTGCTGCGCGACGCGGCCGGCACGACGGTGCGGCTCGAGGCCGGCGACGCGATCCTGCTGCCGCACGGCCGCACGCATGCGCTGGTGTCCGATCCGGACGCCACCTGCCGCGAGATCGGCGGCTTCGAGGTCGCGAAGATCTGCGACACGGTCGCGTCGGTGGGCGCGACCTCGTGCGCCGCGCTGGAGCCGGCCGCCGGCGATGCGCTGATCTTCAGCGCGTGCATGGAACTCGATCTCGGCGGCATGCAGCCGCTCGTCGGGACGATGCCGGAGTTCATGCACGTCGGCACGCTGCTCGCGCGCTACCCGGAAATCCGCCCGATGCTCGATGCGATGGAGCGCGAATCGTGCGCCGAGCGCGCGGGCTTCGCGGGCATCCTCGCGCGGCTCGCGGACGTGGTCGCGGCGTTCATCGTGCGCGGCTGGGTCGAGTGCGGGTGCGGCGACGCGACGGGCTGGGTGCAGGCGCTGCGCGAACCGAAGCTCGGCCGCGCGATCGTCGCACTGCATCGCGACCCGGGGCGCAACTGGAGCGTCGCGGAACTGGCCGCCGAAGCGGGCGTGTCGCGCTCGGTGTTCGCCGAGCGCTTTCTCGCGGCCACCGGGATGACGCCGGTGCGTTACCTGACCGAACTGCGGATGCGGCTCGCCGCGCAGTGGATCGCACGCGACCGCGAGACGATCGAGGCGGTCGCATACCGGCTCGGCTATGGGTCGCTCGCGGCGTTCAGCCGCGCGTTCAAGCGCGTGATCGGCAAGCCGCCGGGCGCGATGCGGGCGGAAGGCGAGGCGCACGCCGACGCGTGACGCACAACGCAGCGCGCCCCGGCATCACGAAACGCGGCGCCCGCCGTCACGATTCCGCTCAGCCGCTGCGCGCGTCAAGCTTGTCGACCAGCGCCGTCGCACACTGCACCGCCAGCGCCGCGCACTGCTCCGCATCCACGGTCGCGCCGTTCGTGACCATGCCCTGCACGATCCGGCCCAGCAATTCCCTCGAGAGATCGGCGATCTCCTGGTCTCGTTCCGTCATGATGTCCCTCCTGCGCGTCGGCCGATGACGGCGACGCGCTCACTGCCTTCACCCATTCAACGCCCCTGCGCCCGCACGACGATCTGCGCCTGCGTATCGCGTTCGATGCGTTCGAGCACCGCGCGCAGCGCCGCGAACTCATCGGGCGTGCAGACCTGCCGGCCGAACTCGGCCTTCATCCGCCGCGTGACCTGCACGACGCGCGCGGCCGCATCGAATACGTAATGCGACGTGAACTCGACGAAGCGGTCGTGCACGGCCGTATCGGCCGGCAGGTCGGTCACCGCGACGTCGGCCGGCAGCGCGATCTGGCCGGTCTCGTCGAACGTGCCGCCAATGCACGCCCATGGCTGCGTGCGTACCGGTTCGGCCAGCCAGCCCTCGACCTGCGTCGCGATGCCGCCCGTGAGGCTCGACAGCGCGGGCACCGCAGTCGTGCCGTCCGGCCACACGACGTGGTCGAGCGTGCCGGTGAAGGTCACGTCGAACGGCCCGTCCGTCACGCGGCGATCGCTCGTCGCGATCTGCGCGCGGCCGCGCAGTCCGCTTTGCCGCACGCGTTCGTTCGCGAGCTGCCGGATGCGGTCGGGCGGCGCGCGGCGAAACAGGTTGCGTTCGAGTTCCGCCGTCCAGCCGTCATCCTCGACGAGCGCATGAAACCGTGCGACACCCGGCTGGGCGGCATCGATCTCCACCCGCGCGGTGCGGCGCCGCGGCTGCGCGGCCGGCGTGCGCGACAGCACACCGGTATCGACGAGCAGCGCCGGCCGATCCATCACGATCGGCGGCAGGTAGCCGAACGCGATGCCGGCCGTCGTGGTATCCGCGTATAGCCCGAGATCGGGCAGCCACGTGATCGCGTGGTTGATCGCGCCGCCGCCATAACCAGGCACCGACGGCAGCGTGTACACGGAGCCGAGATTGATCAGCACCGCTTCGCTGCGGATGCCGACCGCCGCCAGCAACGCGCCGAACAGCGCAACGTGATCCTTGCAGTCGCCGTAGCGGTTGCGCAGGATGTCCGTCACGCGATGCGGCGCGGCGGCCGTCTCGCCGAGAAAGAGCGCGACGTAGCGCACGTTCGCCTGCACCCAGTCGTACAGGATGCGCGCCTTGTCATGCGGATCGGCGGCGTCGGCGGTCAACGCGCGCGCAAGTTGCACGACGGCCGGATCGGCCACGCTCGGGTCGACGGCCGCATCGCGATAGCGCGCGGCGAACGCCGCGTAATCGGGCAGCGTGGACACCACGAGCCGGTCGCCGTAAGTCGGATAGCCGACCGAGCCGTTCTCGATCCGGTCGTACGGGCCGTGCCGATACTCGAATGCGTAGCGCGTGCGGCCGTTCGCCGTGACGGGCGGCAACGCGACGTAGCCGCGCGCGTCCGCATGTAGCGGCAGGTCGGCCGGCACGTCGAAGATCAGCCGCTGGTTGTCCACCGGCTCGCGCGACGGTTCGACGTAGTAGCCGAAGTAGCCGGCGTTGACCGGCTTCGTGCGCGTCTTGCGGAACACGATGCGCGTGCTCGACCCGGCCTCGACGCCGGGAAACACGACGGTGCGCAACAACCCGTCCTGAAAGGTCGGCGCACCGGCCGAACGCGGCTCCTGTACGTCGCGGATGCCGTCGGCGCCGACCGGATGCGCGACACCGTCGCGATCGATCGTCTCGGCCGCGACCAGGTCGACCTTCTCCAGGTTCTTGTCGAACCACACGTAGCGCTGCGCGATCGCGTCGATCCCGTTCGCATCGTTCGCACGCAGCGTCGAATCGTCTTCCTCGTCGAGCGAGCCGTCGTGCTGAAGCACGAACAGGTGGACATCGCTGACCAGCGTGACGGGCGCTTCGTCGCGCGAATCGGCAAGCGCGGGCCGCGCAAGCGCAACGGCAGCGACGGCGAGCGCAACCGCGCAGCGCCGGCCGGTCAGGCGGAACGGAAAACGCACCACGTCGAAGCTCTCCGCACGTTCGTGTTCAGGTCGGGGCGCGACCGACACCCATCGGCACGGACAAGGCTCCGTCCCGCGTGATGTGCGCCGGTTGTTGAGTCCAGTGTGGGAGACGTGCCGGCGAGCGTCAAGCCGCACGGCGGCAGGCCGCGCCGCACGACATTCCGGCCGGCACGGGACCGCCGCGAGGCGCACGTGCGGATAGCTCCGTTTCGCGTCAGGCTCCCCGTGCGACCGGTTTTTATATCATGTTGTGACATATAATCGAGGCAGGTCAAGCGTGCGTGCGGCGGCGCCGAAACGCATGAAGGTTCGGTGAAACCGGCACGCCGACATGGGGAAGGAGACATCATGCTGATCAACAACGATTTCGAAATCGGCTACCTCGTGATCGCGTTCGCGCTGCTGGGCGTGATCCTGTTCGGTGCGCTGCTGACGGCGCTGCATCTCGAGCGTTGGCACCCGAAGCTGGTCGGCGCCGCGATCGGCGCGCTGCTCGGCATCGCGCTGATCGAAGCGATGCCGATGCTGACGTGAATACGGCGCGGGGTCGGAACGACCGGCGCCCGCGCAGGGAATCGCCATGGAATCACCGCTCTGCCTGACCTATCGCCAATGCGAGATCCGCGCGGGCGCGCTGGTCGACGCGGTGGCCGGCGAAGGCCTCGAGCTCGGCGCGCTGTACCCGCCGCTCGCCGTCGTGTACTGGCGCGATGCCGGCGGTCGCCACGAGGCGCACCTGCTCGCCCCGAAGCACCACGTGTTCCGCAACGATACGGACGCGGTCAGGGTCTCGATCGCGCTGGCCAGGCGCTTCATCGATACGAAGCTGGCCGGCAAGCTGACGCGCTGACGCCCGCCCACGGCGCACCTCGTCCCTCATCCTGCCGGAGGCGACATGGAAAACGGTATCGTCCGGACCCTCGTGCTGCTCGCGATTCTCGTGCTCGCGGTGCTGTTCTTCGCGGCCCGACGCGGCCGCGACCGCACGCGCGACAAGCTGCTGCACCGGTCCGCGCGGCGCTCGACGCGCTCGCATACGCATCATCGTCCGTAATCGCGCCGCGCATAAAAATCGGCCGACGGCACGGCGTCGTTCGACGCCACACCGTCGGCCTTGCAGCGGAGGTCCGGCTCCGGGGCGACCGGCGCGCGTTACGCGCCGGCACGCCCCACATCCCTACACGCCCCACATCACGTGCCGCCCCTGTTCCTGGGCCGCACGCATCATGTCCAGCAACGGCCACGCGCGCTGCGCGAGCCCGCCCGCATGCGGCGACAACTCGGTGCGCTGCGCGGGCGTCGAACGCTCGTGCGCGCTTTCCCGCGTCGCATCATCCCTGATCGCCTGTTCGAGCCGTGCGATCGCGTCGGGCAATTCGTCCGATGAAATCACACCGCGAACGTCGAGCCCCTTGCCGACGAGTCCCAGCAGATACTGGGCCAGATCGCACAACATCACGATATCCGGTGCGGCGGATGACCGAAACGTAACCATCATCGTCGTTTCCCGTGGTCGTCGCCGCGAGACCGTACGGCGCTCGCCGCCGCCGGCCGCGGCGAGGCCGGCCGGTCATCCTGCTGCGCCCGGTCGCCGCCCCGTTCTTCTGAACCGGACGTTCGCCCGGCACGATGCGCGCATGGCGCGGCCGGGTTCGTTTGCGGCGTAGCGGCCGGATGACGCGACGGCCTGCTTTCATTTTATGTCACGTTGTGATTCATTCAAGTGCCCGGCTCCGGAATGCCTTGCGCCCGACGCACCGGACGCACCGGACGCGCCGCAAGTCGATGCGTCAGCGGCAATCGCCGACGCGCTTGCCGCGCCACGTCCACGCGCGCGTGTACGCGCCGGCCTGCGCATGCTGTCCGCGCAGCTTTCCCTTCCGGTCGTAGCGCATGGCGTGACAGCACCGGTCACGGTGCGCTTGCCGCGTCCCTGTTCGTTCGCGCACGCCAGCGCGACCTTCAGCGTAGCGCCGGCGTTGTTCCGGTTCGTGATCGTGCAGTTGATGTTGTCACGCTTCAGAACGAGTGAACGTCGTGACTTCGTGCTTGACAAAGTCTCTCCGTAAAGATTTGCAGTCCGATTGATTTCCGCAAAGCGCCGCGCATCTTGGCAAATCGTTCCGGCCCATTCGACTGCCGAGCGCCTTCCATCAAGCCGGTGCGATGAGATCGTGTTCACGCGTCCTCGGCACCCGGCCGCCGCACCGCTAGCCGACGTTCATCGGCAGCAGCACCATCTGCCGGCCCTCGACGTGCAGCCGCGCCTGCAGCTCAACGGGCGTCTGGTTGTGCAGCCACGCCGTCAGGAAGTTCACGCGCCGGAAGATCAGCTTGCTGGCGAAGCACACGGCATTCGGATACGCGTCGAGCGTCGCCGACGCGAGGTTCATGAATTCGACGACCGGGTTCGTGCCGAACGCGATCCGGTAGTCGGCCGCAATGCCGTTGCGGCGGCAATGCGCGACATAGTAGTCGAGCGATTCGGTGATCGTGTGACGCAGCCGTTCGAGATGCTCGTGCCCGTCGTATGCCTTCGCGTCGACTTCGCCCACCGCGAGGAAGATCACGTTGCGGAAGTGCCCCGGAAACAGGCGATTGACCCAGAGTAGCGCGTGCATGCTCGCGCCACGATGCTTGCCGACCAGCAGCACGGCCGTCGGCTGCGACGGATCGGGCCGGCCCGGCGCGGCGGACTCGTCGACGTTCGGCGGCGGCCCCGAGAACAGCGCGTCTTCCTTCGCGAGCTGCATGCGCGTGTACGCGTAGTGGCGGTTGATCATGAAGCACAGCGCAATCACCGCGCTCGTCACGAGCACCGTGAGCCAGCCGCCGGCCGTGAACTTCTCGATCAGCGTGATGACGAGCACGGTCGCCGTCACGCTCAGCCCGAGCGCCGACAGGCAGAAGTGCTTGAACCAGCCCTGCTCGCTGCGATGGCGCCACCAGTACGTGCACAGCCCGAGCAGCGACATGCTGAACGTGAGGAACACGTTGATGCTGTACAGGACGACCAGCACGTCGACGCTGCCGTGCGTCCACAACAGGATCAGGAGGCTCGACAGGCCGACGACGATGATGCCGTTCTGCCGCACGAGGCGCGTCGACAGGTCGCGGAAATGGCGCGGCACCCACGAATCCGATGCCATGTTCGACAGCACGGCCGGCCCGTCGAGAAAGCCCGTCTGCGCACCGACCATCAGCAGCCCGGCCTCGAACGCGAGCACGGCCGCGAGCAGCGCGTGCCGCGCGAACGCGGACCCGAGCCCGAGATGATCGATCACGCTGCCGAACACGACCGCGTTGAGCGTCTCGCCTTCGACCGGTCGCGCATGCCACAGCATGTACAGCAGGATGATGCCGCCGGCCGTGAACGCGAGCGATGTCGACATGTACCACATCGTCACCTTGCCGTTGGGCACGCGCGGATCGGCGAGCATGTTCACGTTGTTCGACACGGCCTCGAGGCCCGTATAGGTGCCGCCGCCCAGCGAGAACGCGCGCATCAGCAACGCGAGCATCACGAACGTGCCGAGCGATTGCGACATCCCGTGCGCCTCGTGCACCGCGTCGGGCACGATCAGCGCGAGGTTGCTGCCGTGCGCCGCGACGCCGTACACGATCAGCCCGAAATGCAGCACGACGAAGCCGATGAAGATCGGCAGCATCACCATGATCGATTCGCGCATCCCGCGGAAGTTGAGCCCCGTCATCAGCAGGATCAGCACGATCTCGGTCGTGAGCTTGAATGCCTGTGCGCTCACCGGCAGCAGGCTGAAGAACGCGTCGACGCCGCTCGCGAGCGACGTCGCGACGGTCAGCACGTAGTCGACCAGCAGCGCCGCGCCCGACACGAGGCCGGGCTTCGCCCCGAGCAGCGACGTCGCGACGCGATAGCCGCCGCCGCCGGTCGGGAACAGTTCGATGACCTGGTTGTAGCCGAGCGCGATGACGAACACGGTGGCCGCGGTGGCGAGCGCCAGGAACAGCGCGAGCGGCGTGTGGTGCGCGAGCGCGAGGTACGCCTCCTCCGGGCCGTAGCACGACGACGACAGACCGTCGGCACCGAGCCCGACCCAGGCCAGCAACGGCGTCACGGCGATCGCATGCCGCGTGCGCGGATCGAGCGGGTCCAGCGGCTTGCCGACGAGCATCTGCCACACCTTCTGGAATCCGGTCATGGTCCCCTCCCGGAACGCCGGACCCGGCGGCGTCATCCTTAAAAGCTAGTCGACGCCCGGCCGCCGCGCCAGTCCGCACATTCCATGAGAGCCGGCCGGCGGCCCGGCGTCGCTTTCGACGCGTAAGCGAACGGCACGCCGCCCCCGCTCCACGCGGCCATCCCGCGCCGCGCACCGGCCGCCCGCATCGGCGCGCCTCGCCCCGGCCACCGTGTACGCGAGGCCGGCCGCGTCCCTTTGCCCATCACGCGATCACGCCACGCCCGATGTTCGTATGGCTTGCAAGGTTCGCAAGGACGCGATTCACGCCCGCCCCCCGCTCGTGCGTTGTTCCCCGCAATTCCGCTTTTGTGTGCGCGCAACAATGGCGGTGCCTCGCGACCGGCGTCATGCGGAAAGCCGGTTTCCCCGCGCAGCGCCGGTCGCGGCGGTTTTCAAAAACCACAACTCGAGGACATACCATGCAACTCCAATCCCATCCGGCGTGCCGCCCGTTTTATGAAGCAGGCGAACTTACGCAACTGACCGCGTTCTACGAAGAAGGCCGCAACGTCATGTGGATGATGCTGCGATCGGAGCCGCGGCCGTGCTTCAACCAGCAACTCGTCACCGACATCATCCATCTCGCGCGCGTCGCGCGCGACTCGGGCCTGCAGTTCGACTTCTGGGTGACGGGCTCGCTCGTTCCCGAGCTGTTCAACGTCGGCGGCGACCTGAGCTTCTTCGTCGACGCGATCCGCAGCGGCCGGCGCGACCAGCTGATGGCCTATGCGCGCTCGTGCATCGATGGCGTCTACGAGATCTACACGGGCTTCGGCACCGGTGCGATCTCGATCGCGATGGTCGAGGGCAGCGCGCTGGGCGGCGGCTTCGAGGCCGCGCTCGCGCACCACTACATGCTCGCGCAGAAGGGCGTGAAGCTCGGTTTTCCCGAGATCGCGTTCAACCTGTTCCCGGGCATGGGCGGCTATTCGCTGGTCGCGCGCAAGGCGGACCGCGGGCTCGCGGAATCGCTGATCTCGTCCGGCGAAGCGCATGCGGCCGAGTGGTACGAGGATCGCGGGCTGATCGACCAGACGTTCGATGCGGGCGACGCGTATCTTGCGACGCGCACCTTCATCGACGTGATGAAGCCGAAGCTGAACGGCATCCGCGCGATGCTGCGTGCGCGCGATCGCGTGTTCCAGCTCACGCGTTCGGAGCTGATGGACATCACCGAGGAATGGGTTCACGCGGCGTTCACGATCGAGCCGAAGGACCTCGCTTACATGGAACGCCTCGTGATGCTGCAGAACCGGCGCGTGTCGAAGCTGCGCACGGTGTAACGTGACCGGACCGCGCCGCCGCCCGCGCGGCGGCGCGCCGCAATGGCAGGCTCAGGCGATCAGCCTGAGCTTTCTCGTTTCCGCGAGCCAGGCCTCGAAAGCCTGGGCCGGCATCGGCCGCGCGAAGTAGAAACCCTGCGCGTGGTCGACATTGATCTGCTTCAGAAACTCGGCTTCCGCGTGCGTTTCGACGCCTTCGGCGATCACCGAGAAACTCAGCGCCTTCGCCAGCGACACGACCGAGCGCACCAGCGCCTGCGAGCGCGGGTTGCGGTCGATGCCCGTGATAAAGCTGCGATCGAGCTTGATCGAATCGAGCGGCAGGCGCGACAGTTGCGACAGCGACGAATAGCCGGTGCCGAAGTCGTCGAGGTGAATCTCCGCGCCCAGCTGGCGGAACTGATTCATCAGCTCGTGCGCCGCTTCTTCATCCTCGATGAAGCTGCTTTCGGTGAGTTCGATGTCGACCAGGCTCGACTTCTGCCCCGCGCCGTCGAGAATCGACGCGAACTGATCGACGATGTTCATGTCCTGCAACTGCCGCGCGGATACGTTCACCGCGATCCGAACGTCGAGCCCCTTCGCCTTCCACGCGGCGGCCTGCGCGGCCGCGGTGCGCATCACCCAGCGGCCGAGCGGCGCGATCAACCCCGACTCCTCCGCGAAGCGGATGAACTCGATCGGCGCGACGAGCCCGCGATCGGGCGACTGCCAGCGAATCAGCGCCTCGACGCCGTGCACGTCGCCGGTGGCGATGTCGACGACCGGCTGGTAATGCAACACGAACTGCTCTTCCTCGAGCGCCTTGCGCAGGTTCGTGTCGAGCCACATGTACTTCGCGACCTTCTGGTTCATCTCCAGCGAGAACACGCGGTACGTGTGCTTGCCCTCTTCCTTCGCGACGTACATCGCGGTGTCGGCGCTGCGGATCAGCGTTTCGAGCGAATCGCCGTGCTGCGGATACATCGCGATGCCGATCGAGCAACTCGTGTAGACCTCCACCAGCCCGAGATGGATCGGTGTACGCAGTCGCTCGAGGATGATCTGCGCGGTCGCCTCGAGCAGCGGCCGCGTGCCGTGCTCGAACAGCACGAGGAATTCGTCGCCGCCGAGCCGCGCGAGCGTCGCGCCTGACGGCAGGCAGCCGCTGATGACCGCGGACACGTCCTGCAGCAGGCGGTCGCCGGTGATGTGTCCGTAGTGATCGTTGACGCGCTTGAAGTTGTCGAGATCGAGGAACAGGATGCCGACCTGGCCGCGCATGTCGGTGCGGTCGGCTGTCAGCGCGACATGGATGCGCTCGCTGATTGCATGACGGTTCGGCAAGCCGGTCAGCACGTCGGAATTCGCGAGTTCGGTGAGCCGCCGCTGCGCGTTGCGCTCCTCGGTGATGTCGATGCCCGAACAGATCAGGAACTGCTCGTCGGCACCGCTGCCGCTCTGCACGAACTTGTTGCGGAACTGGAACAGGCGCGGGCCGTTGACCGTGTTGATGTAGCGCTCGACCGCGTACGAGCTGTTGCTCGCGAAAAAACCGCTGATGTTGCTGCGCGACTGCGCACCCTGCTCGGGGCTCATGAACAGGTCGAACGCGCTACGGCCGATCACGTCGACCTCACGCTTGCCCGTCACCTCCTCGCACAGACGGTTGAAGCGCTGCACCCTCCCGTTGCGGTCGAGGATCACGACGAGCGAATTCACTTCGGACACGACCTGCTCGGCGAACGCGAGCCCGTGCGCGAGATCGCCCGCGACGGACGCGGTATCGGAATAGGCAGAGGCCGTGCCGGCCCACTGGCTCGTGTCGACCTTCCTGCCGACCAGATGCAGGCTGACCCGATCGCCGAACAGCGCGAGTTCGAGCACGAGGTGCGACGTGACGCCGGTCAGCGCGCGAATCTGCGCGGCCTGCCCGGTCGTCAGCGCAATCGCGACATTGGTCAGGCCGCGCACGGCGGCCAGTTCGAGTGCATTGCTGTCGGTGCCGAGGCGCCAGCATGGGCTGCGCGTACCGAGATGCGCCTCAAGCACCGCGCTATCGTTTTCGTCATCCATGGACACGCCCCGATGCAGAAAAAACGCACAGTGTAGACGGACACGAACGGGCCACCCCCGATCCCGGCTCGCGCGACGCGCGTACCCGGAAGGGCAGTCGTGATAGCCGTAACAGCGACCCTCGTTCCGTACTTGTTTCCAACTAATGCGACCCGGCGTTCGCGCAGATGCGCGCAGGTTTTCCCAACGAATGATGGGACCCATCTTATCAAATGACGATCAGGATTGGCACTCACATTTGGAACGGGGTGTCAAGGAATCGGAATTCGATTGGCACGGCGGACTTTTCGTGTTTGGCGCCGTGCGCGCGACCGGCCGCGGCGCCTTGAACGGGGCCGGCGGAACCGGCCGAGCGCCCCGCCGGACGGGCGTTTGCGGGAACATCGCGGCCCGCCGGAAGCGGCTCGCGGCGGGGCGAATTGAGAGGGTACGATCACGTTGCGCCGCGCCGGCATTGCACCATTTGCATTGCCGTTCGCGTGTCAAATGCGCGGCATTATTCCCGGACCCGTTGCAATTTCGCGCCGATTTCCGGGAAGGGCGTGTTTGACGGAACGCGCGGCTTGCGCGCGACCTCGCTCATGGAACCGGTACGATCGGCCGCCCGGCACGCGCGAACGCAGTGCGGCGGGCGGGCGCCACTGCCCGCGCCGCGCTGCGTCGTTCAGCCTGCCGTGCCGTATCCGCCGCCGCCCGGCGTCTCGACCACGAACACGTCACCCGCCGCCATCTGCGCGCGGCCGATATGCTCGAGCGTCTCGACCGTGCCGTCCGCGCGCTCGATCGTGTTGCGGCCGAGCGCGCCCGCTTCGCCGCCCGCCGCACCGAACGGCGCATGGATCCGGTTGTTCGACAGGATCGACGCGGTCATCGGCTCGAGGAACCGGATCCGCCGCACTGCGCCGTCGCCGCCACGCCAGCGCCCGCCGCCGCCGGAACCCGCGCGCAACCGGTGCGAGTCGAGCCGCACCGGGTAGCGCCATTCGAGCACTTCCGGGTCGGTCAGCCGCGAGTTCGTCATGTGCGTCTGCACCGCGCCGACGCCCGCAAAGCCGTCGCCCGCGCCGCTGCCGCCGGCGATGGTCTCGTAGTACTGGTATCGGTCGTTGCCGAACGTGAAGTTGTTCATCGTTCCCTGGCTCGACGCGACGCAGCCGAGCGCGCCGTACAGCGCGTTGGTGATCGCCGACGACGTCTCGACGTTGCCCGACACGACGGCCGCCGGATACTCCGGGTTCAGCATCGAGCGGGCGGGCACGATCACCGTCAGCGGCTTCAGGCAGCCGGCGTTCAGCGGGATGTCGTCGCCGACCAGCGTGCGGAACACGTACAGCACGGCGGCCATGCAGACGGCCTTCGGCGCGTTGAAGTTGTTGTCGAGCTGCGCGGACGTGCCGGTGAAATCGATCTCCGCCCGGCGCGCCGCGCGATCGACGCGAATCGCGACGCGAATCTCGGCGCCGTTGTCGAGCGGATAGCGGTACGCGCCGTCCTGCAGCGCGCCGATCACGCGCCGCACCGCTTCTTCCGCGTTGTCCTGCACGTGCCCCATGAACGCGAGCACGACGTCGCGGCCGAACTGCGCCACCATCCGCCGCAACTCGTCCACGCCCTTCTGGTTCGCGGCGACCTGCGCGCGCAGGTCGGCCATGTTCTGCTCGACGTTGCGTGCCGGGTAGCGGCCGGAGGCCAGCAGCGCGCGCGTGTCGGCATCGCGCAGCACGCCCGCCGACACGAGCTGCCAGTTGTCGATCAGCACGCCCTCCTCGTCAATGTGCGTCGAATCGGGCGGCATCGAGCCCGGCGTCGTGCCGCCGATGTCCGCGTGGTGACCGCGCGAGCCGACGTAGAACAGCGGCGCGTCCGAACCGTCCGCGAACACCGGGGTGATGACGGTGACGTCCGGCAGGTGCGTGCCACCGTGATACGGATCGTTCAGCATGAACACGTCGCCGTCGCGCATGCGGCCGCGATTGCGCTCGATCACCGTGCGGATGCTCTCGCCCATCGAACCCAGGTGTACGGGCATGTGCGGCGCGTTCGCGATCAGGTTGCCGTCGCCGTCGAAGATCGCGCATGAGAAGTCGAGCCGTTCCTTGATGTTCACCGAGTAGGCGGTGTTCTGCAGCCGCAGCCCCATCTGCTCGGCGATCGACATGAACAGGTTGTTGAAGATCTCGAGCCGCACCGGATCGGCGTCGGTGCCGAGCGAACGGCGCGTCGGCAGCGGCGTCGTGCGCGTCAGCACGAGGTTGCCCTGCGCGGTCATCCGCGCGCGCCAGCCGGGCTCGACGACGGTCGTGCCGTTCTTCTCCGCGACGATCGCCGGCCCGTCGATCGCATCGCCGGCCAGCAGCGTGTCGCGCACGTACAGCGCCGCGTCATGCCATTGGCCGCCGGAATAGAAGCGCACGGCGCTGTGCGCATGCGGCGTCGCGTCATCGTCGCGCGGCGCGAGCGGCGCGACCTCGACTGGCGCATCCGACCGGCCGATCGCCTCGACCGATGCCAGTTCGGCCACTAGCGGCACGCCGGGCATCAGGAACGCGTAGCGCTGCCGGTAGGCGGCCTCGAACCCCTGCTGCATCGCGTCGACGCTGCCGGCCGGCACGTCGAGCGCGGAATCGGTGCCCTGGTAGCGCAGGTGCACGCGGCGCTCGGTCGCGATGCGCTCCGGCGGCACGCCCTGTTCGAGCAGCGCGCCGACCGCGTCGTCGGTCAGCCGGTCGAGCGTCGCGTTCAGCGCCGGCAGCGACGCATCGGACAGCACGGCCTCCACCGCCCGCTCGCGCATCGCGGTCTGATCGGCGAGGCCCATCCCATATGCGGACAGCACGCCGGCGAGCGGATGCGCGAACACCTGCGTCATCCCGAGCGCGTCGGCCACGCCGCAGGCGTGCTGGCCGCCCGCGCCGCCGAAGGTTGTCAGCACGTAGCGCGACACGTCGTGGCCGCGCTGCACCGAGATCTTCTTGATCGCGTTCGCCATGCTGCCGATCGCGATGTCCAGGAAACCTTCGGCCAGTGCCTCGGGGGTGTCGCGCCGCCCGGTCGCCGCGTGGATCGCGTCGGCGAGCGCCGCGAACTTCGCGACCACGCCGGCGCGGTCGAGCGGTTCGTCCGCATGCGGGCCGAACACGCGCGGGAAATGGTCCGGCTGGATCTTGCCGAGCATCACGTTGCAGTCGGTCACCGTCAGCGGGCCGCCGCGCCGGTACGCGGCCGGACCCGGATTCGCGCCGGCCGATTCGGGCCCGACGCGCAGCCGCGCGCCGTCGAAGCCGAGCACCGAGCCGCCGCCGGCGGCGACCGTATGGATGCTCATCATCGGCGCGCGCATGCGCACGCCGGCCACCTGCGTCTCGAACACGCGCTCGAATTCGCCGTTGTAGTGCGATACGTCGGTCGACGTGCCGCCCATGTCGAAGCCGATCACCTGGTCGAAGCCGGCCGCGCGCGCGGCGCGCACCATCCCGACGATGCCACCGGCCGGGCCGGACAGGATCGCGTCCTTGCCCTGGAACGCGTCGGCGCGCGTCAGCCCGCCGCTGCTCTGCATGAACTGCAGGTTCACGCCCGGCATCTCGTGCGCGACCTGCTCGACGTAGCGGCGCAGGATCGGCAACAGGTACGCGTCGACCACCGTCGTGTCGCCGCGCGACACCATCTTCATGAGCGGCGACACCTCGTGCGACACCGACACCTGCGTGAAGCCGATGCGGCGCGCGAGGTCCGCCAGCGCGCGTTCGTGCGCGGTGTAGCGATAGCCGTGGATCAGCACGATGGCCAACGCCTGCACGCCCGAGTCGAACACGCGGCGCAGCGCCGCTTCCGCGCGCTGCAGATCCAGCGGCATCACGACATCGCCGTGCGCGCCGATCCGCTCGTCCACCTCGACGACGGTCTCGTACAGCGCATCGGGCAGCACGATGTCGAGATCGAACAGGCGCGGCCGGTTCTGGTACGCGATGCGCAGCACGTCGCGAAAGCCGCGCGTGGTCGCGAGCGCGGTGCGTTCGCCCTTGCGCTCGAGCAGCGCGTTGGTCGCGACGGTCGTGCCCATCTTCACCATGTCGACGCGTGCGGGCGTGATCGGCTCGCCGTCGGCAAGGCCGAGCAGGTGGCGGATGCCGGCAACGGCCGCGTCGCGGTATTGCTCGGGGTTCTCCGACAGCAGCTTGTGCGTGACGAGCGTGCCGTCGGGCCGGCGCGCGACGATGTCGGTGAACGTGCCGCCGCGGTCGATCCAGAATTGCCAGCGTGCGGCGTCGGAGGAAACGGGGAAAGCGTGTCGGTCAGTCATGGCGATGAACTCGATGCGTCGTTGAATCGATGGACGAGCGCCGCCGCACGGCGCGCGTCGCGCGCCGCGAGAAGGCTTCGATGAAAAAGGGAAAGTGAAGCGGCGGGCGGGCGCCCGCTTACGCGGCGTCGAGTTCGCGGCCGCGCGTCTCGGGCAGCGTCAGCGCGGCGACGATCATCACGCCGTAGGCGGCGACCGCGAAGATCCCGATGCTCGCGCCGAGCCCGTAGTGCTTCGACAGCGCGCCGATCAGGAACGGGAACAGTGCGCCGATCGCGCGGCCCACGTTGTAGCAGAAGCCTTGGCCGGAGCCGCGCACGCGGGTCGGGAACAGCTCGGTGAGGAACGCGCCCATCCCGGAGAAGATGCCCGACGCGAAGAACCCGAGCGGGAAGCCGAGCCACAGCATCGACGTGTTCGTGAGGTGCAGCGCCGGCGACGTATAGGCGAACGCGATCACCATCGAGCCGAGCGCGAACAGGATGAAGTTCGGCTTGCGGCCGAGACGGTCGGTCAGGTACGCGCTCGTCAGGTAGCCAACCCACGAGCCGACGATGATCGTCGCGAGATAGCCGCCGGTGCCCATCACGGTCAGGTGCCGCTCGGTCTTCAGGAACGTCGGCAGCCAGGTCGTGATCGCGTAGTAGCCGCCCTGCGCGCCGGTAGTCAGCAGCGCCGCGCGCAGCGTCGTCGACAGCAGCTTCGGCGCGAAGATTTCGGTGAGGCGCGGCGCGTCGGCCACCTTCGCCTGCGTGGCCTTCTCCTTCTCGTAGACGTCCGGTTCCTTCACGTAGCGGCGGATCACGACCACCAGCAGCGCCGGTGCGAGGCCGACGAGAAACAGCGCGCGCCATGCCTGTTCGGCCGGCAGCACCGAGAACAGCAGCGCATACAGCAGCGCCGACAGCCCCCAGCCAATCGCCCACCCCGACTGCACGAGGCCGACCGCCTTGCCGCGATCGCGCGCGCGGATCACCTCGCCGATCAGCACCGCGCCGGCCGTCCATTCGCCGCCGAAGCCGAAGCCCATCAGTGCGCGCGCCGCGAGCAGCTGGTGGTAGCTCTGCGCGAGCCCGCACAGCGCGGTGAATACCGCGAACCACAGCACGGTCAACTGCAGCGTGCGCACGCGGCCGATCCGGTCGGACAGGATGCCCGCGATCCAGCCGCCGAGCGCCGACGCGAGCAGCGTCATCGTGCCGATGAAGCCGGCGTCCGCGAGCGAGATGCCCCAGGTCGCAACCAGCGTCGGGATCACGAACGACAGCATCTGCGTGTCCATCCCGTCGAGCATGTAGCCGACCTTGCAGCTCCAGAACGCACGGCGTTCGCGCGGCTGCGCGTCCGCGTACCACCCGAACAGGCCGTTGCGTGCGGGGCCCGCGGGGTCAGTGGCGGGCGCCGGGAGGGTCTTGCTTTCCATGGTGAGGCTCCTGTCGAAATGCGCGGTCAAAATCGTCGTGTCGGGTCTTGCGTGGGTGCCTGCGTCGCACTCGCGGCCGGCTGGCCGCGGATGCGCGCCGCCCTCCGGCCGGGCGGATCGTCTGCGGTCGCGGCATGCCGCCGCGACGGGGCGGACCGGCGGCCGCGCGGGCTGCCGGCGTCAGTCGGTTCAGAACACGGCCAGCGACGCGTTCGTGATGTCGGTCATCAGCATGTAGCCCGGCGTATGCGCGATCGCGAGCGGCAGCTTCGCATCCATCAGCGCGGTTTGCGGCGTCACGCCGCACGCCCAGAACACCGGCAGTTCGCCGTCGCGCACCGTCACCGCGTCGCCGAAATCGGGTGCGCCGAGATCGGCGATGCCCAGTTCCTGCGGATGGCCGATATGGACCGGCGCGCCGTGCACGCCGGGGAACCGGCTCGTGATCTGCACCGCGCGGATCGCGTCGGCGCCGCGCAGCGGCCGCATCGATACGACCAGCTGGCCGCCGAAGATGCCCGCGCGACGGTTCGGGATCGACGTGCGGTACATCGGCACGTTGCGACCCTCCTCGATATGGCGCAGCCCGATCCCTTCGCGCACCAGCATGTCCTCGAACGAGAACGAGCAGCCGATCGCGAACACCACGAAATCGTCGCGCCACAGCGCTTCGAGCGATTCGACGCGCTCGGTCAGGCGACCATCGCGGTATACGTTGTAGCTCGGCACGTCGGTGCGGATGTCGAGATCCTCGCCGAGCACGTCGACCCGGAACGCGCCCGGGTCGCCAACGCCCAGCAGCGGGCACGCTTTCGGGTTCGCCTGGCAAAAGCGCAGGAAATCGTGCGCGTACGCGTTCGGCAGGATCGCGAGATTCGCTTGCGCGAACGGGCCGCACTGGCCGGCGGTCGGGCTGCGGAAGGTGCCGTTGCGCACGGACTGGCGAAATTCGGAAGGCGTCATGATGTTGGGTGACAGATCGGGATGTCGTCGGGATGACGGTGTTGCGTCAGCAGATACGGCGAAGAATAGAAAAGAAAAAATTTTGTCGCCAACGAGTTTTTTTGCGCTCCGCGTATAGAATTTCTTAACGAATCTCGGGGTTTTCCCCGGTCCCGTTCACTTTTCTTCACCGGCAAGCTGCGCGTCCACCGTCCGTCCGACCGCCATGAACACGCGTTTTCTCGAAACCTTCGTCACGCTCGCGAAGCTGCGCAACTTCCGCACCACGGCCGCCGCGCTGCACGCGACGCCGGCCGCGATCTCGCAACGCCTGAAGGCGCTCGAGGACGAATTGCAGACGGTGCTCGTCGATCGCGACAGCCGCGCATTCCGGCTCACACCGAACGGCGAGTACCTGCTCGGCTATGCGAAGGCCGTCGTCGAGGCAACGCAGGAGCTGCAGGCCGCCGCGGCCGGCGAAAGCGCGCTGCGCGGCAAGCTGCGGCTCGGCGTGATCGAGACGGTCGTGCACAGCTGGCTGCCGCACTACCTGCGTCGCCTCGCGGCCGACTATCCGCAACTGGAAATCGACCTGACCGTCGACGTCAGCGTCGTGCTGCAGCGCCGGCTGATGGCCGGCGAGCTCGATCTGATCATTCGGGTGGAGGGCAGCGACGAAGCGTCGGTCGTGTGCGACGCGCTCGCGAACTATCCGGTGCGCTGGATCGCGCGCGCGGGGCTGCTGCCGAACACGCGCACCGGCCTCGCGCGGCAGGTGCTGCGCCAGCCGATCCTGACCTACGGGCGCGGGACCGCGCCGCACCGCGCGCTCGAGGACATCGTGCGCACGCTCGCGCACGCGCATGGCGTGCCGCTGTCGGAGACCCGCATCACCGGCTCGCCGTCGATCTCGGTGATCGTGCAGCTGGTGCGCGACGGCTACGGCGTCGCCGCGATTCCGGTGCTGTTCGTCGATGCGCTGATCGCCAGCGGCGAGGTCGTCGAGCTGCCGCTGCAGCCGTCGCCGCCATCGATCGTCGTGTCGATGTCGCGCCGCGCCGATGCGCCGAAATTCGTGCACGGCGCGTCGATCGCCGCACGCGCCGCGTGTCACGAGTATTGCGGGAACAGCAACCGGTTGCTGGTCGAAGCGCTTTGACGCCGCGCGCCGGTGCGTTCGCGCGGCATGCCTGACGCGGGGCGCCGGCGGTCAGCTCACGCAGGCTGCCCCGCGTGCGGCTTCGTGAGCTTGCCGTCACCGTACTCGTGCAGCACCTTCGAGATCACGACGCGATAACCGTCCAGCCAGCGCGCCTGCTTCGCCTTCGCTTCGAGATGCGCGGGGTGCTGCATCAGTTGCTGCAGTGCCGCCTCCGATTCCCAGTAGTAGACGTTCTGGATCAGCCCGGCCCCGGTGTTCTCCCACGTCTCCTCGCCGAGATAGCCGGGCGTCGCACGCGCCATGTCGGCGATCTGCTGGTCGAGCCGGTGGAATTCGTCGTCGTATTGTCCGGCGCGGAAAATGAAGGTCGATGCGTACATGCGCGCTCCATCGGAGACGATTGAAAGAGCGCCAAGTGTAAGGCACGCGCGGCGTGCCGAGGCGGCGTGCGGGTTCAGTCTGTGTCCGGGCGCCGAACAGGGGACCAGTCGACGGAACCTGCCTCCGCGAATTTGAGCCGTTCGCGCAATTCCGGATGTACGCCCGCCTGCATCAGCAGTGCCATGCCGCCTGGTCGCCGCGCGTCCTCATCGGTAATCGGACACCCGTCGTTCGGTTCTGCATGCCGCGGAATCGTGATGGCGACACCCGCATTCATTTCGCGGTCAAGGACGGCCTGCACGTCCTTGCGAAACACTGTGCATAACGCAACTTGTTCAGTGTCCTCGTCGTAAACACGATGATTGCCCGTCTCGGTTTGCTCATGTCACATTCTTCTACAAGCGTCAGCGGCTGCCGCCACCCGGCCTCGGAATAGGCTCAAGCGTCACACTCATGTATTTCTCGATGCAGGGCTGCCCGGCAGCGATGAGGTTCAGCATTGCGGCACCGAGGCGACGAGCAAATTCATCATCTATCCGATAGTCGAACTCGTCCAACAGGATCGGCATTTCGAGAACGCCCTGTAACTGCGGCGCGATTTTGTCCGGATCAGCCGCTTTTACGGTGAGTCTTTGCTGGTCCTCGTCGTAAATCACCACGACGGCATAAGGCGAATGCTTAGCCATTTAGAATCCCCTGCATTCCTGGTAATTCATAAACGCATTCTGCTTGCACAGTGCCAGCCCGGCAAGCCCGCCCATGACCTTTGCCAGTCGATTGCACAATTCGATAGCTGCTTCGTATTTCTCCATACAGGCAACCTCCAACCCTTCGTTCACGCGGCGCGCAGCCAGATTCAACGAATCGTCACCCAAAGGCGAGTCCCCCGGCGAAAACGGTGCAGCGTCGCCGAGCGGCGTATCAACCAGCCCGGATGCCGTGCCGGTAACGCCGCCGCCTGCGCCCCCTATGACGCTTTCCAAATAGCTTATCAACTCATCGGCCAATACATCACTTGGACGCGCCCAACTCGGGATCGGCTTGTCTACCGGCAGCGACGCCATCGGCGCCACCCTGGCGAGCCGATTCGCCCGAGGGAAAGGCGGCGTGGACGGCTGACCACCAGAAACGCCACCACCATCCGCCAGGCGCTCGATCTCGACCACGACCCGCCCGCCCTCGATGGCAGACCTAAGCATATCGAGCGGGGCACCACGAAATGCGTCAAGGCCGAATTGTCGGAGGTACGTCATCGCGTTCGTTGTCAGGCCCGCGTACTTCGGCCAGTGCAGCATCAACTCAGAGACTGCAGCGCGTTGATTGGCCGACAACGTTGCACTTCCCGCGCGTGTCAGCGTCGCGCGCTTTCCAGAACCCAACTCGATCGCAATCGAAGCCATTCGACACTCCGGCGTTATCGTCGGGCGAATCTACTTTTCGAAACACGACGCCACAAGCTCCCGGTTTTCATGGAACAGAAAAAAGCCCCGCGCTCGGCGGGGCTGAAAGCTCGCATCGTTTTCCTGGAACACGCCGGCGAGGCGCTGCGGCCCGCAGTGTGGGCACGGACAGGCGGGCGCATTCCGGGCGAGTGCACGAAAGTACACGCCCTCTCAGAACCTTTAAATTGTGTTACCTGCTCGAGGTGGCCCGTGCCGCTCGCTCAGTACCGCATCACCAGATACAAGCCGGCCGCGGCAAGCGCCATCCCCGGCCACGCGAGCGCGCCGATCGTCTCGCCGAGCACGACGAGCGCGATCAGCGCGGTGGCCGGCGGAATCAGGAAAAACAGCGCCGATACGCGCGACGCCTCGCCGTAGCGCACCATCGCCAGCAGCAGCGAGATCGCGATCAGCGAATTGCAGATCACCAGGTACGCGAGCGAACCGGCGAGGCCGGCGGTCCAGTGCACGTGCATCGGTTCGAGCGCGAACGCGAGCGGCGCGGTCACCGCGAGGCCGACCGTGTATTGCACGAGGTTCGCGGTGACGGGATGGACGTTGGTGCCGAAGCGTTTTTCCCACAGCGTGCCGCCGGTGATGCACGCGAGTGCGAGCAGCGCGAACGCCAGCGCCCACGCCGACGACACCGCGACCGACGAACGCGCGAGGATGACGAGCACCGCGCCGGCGGCGCCGAGCGCGAGCCCGATCCAGCGCAGCGCGCCGACACGCTCGCCGGCGATCAGCGGCGCGAGCAGGCCGACGAGAATCGGTTGCTGCGACGTGACGAGCGCGACGGCCCCGGCCGACATCCCGAGCTTCAGGCTCAGATACGTGAACGAGAAATAGCCGGCCTGCAGCAGCAAGCCGACGACGACGAGATTGCGCCATTCGCCGCGCGTGCGCGGCAACGCGGGGCGCAGCCACAGGAACGGCCCGGCGAGCAGCGCGACGACGCATGCGTAGCGCAGTGCGAGGAACGTCAGCGGATCGGCATCGCGCAGCCCGAGCTTCAGGAACACGAAGCCGCTCGCCCACAGCAGCAGGAACAGCGCGGGCGCGATGCGCAGCCACGCGGGTTGTCGTCCGGCTTCCGGTGTCCTTGCCACGCTCGTGCGCTCCCCGGGCGAGTGTGCGATGTCGGGATCATACGCTTCGGCTGCGCGGCGCCCTTCGCTCTCCATCCATAGCGCATCCGCGCAAATGCTTTTCCGAATCCGTTATTGGATCGCGCCGCCGCGCGTTTTTATACTCGTCAGCACGCTCTGATGAAGAGTGCCAGCCAATTTCGACGCAACAGAACAGGACAGACAGATGAGCCTACGCCCCTTGCACGACCGGGTCATCGTGAAGCGACTCGACCAGGAAACCACCACCGCTTCGGGCATCGTGATCCCCGACAGCGCCGCGGAAAAGCCCGACCAGGGCGAAGTGATCGCCGTCGGCCCCGGCCGCAAGGACGCGGACGGCCAGCGCATCGTGCCCGACCTGCAGGTCGGCGAACGCGTGCTGTTCGGCAAGTACGCAGGCCAGGCCGTCAAGGTGGACGGCAACGAATTCCTCGTACTGCGCGAGGAAGACATCGTCGCGGTCGTCAATCAATAACGGAGTGCAATCATGGCAGCGAAGGAAATCATTTTCAGCGACGTCGCCCGTGCGAAATTGACCGAAGGCGTCAACCTTCTCGCGAACGCAGTGAAGGTCACGCTCGGGCCGAAGGGCCGCAACGTCGTGCTCGAACGCAGCTTCGGCGCGCCCGTCGTCACGAAGGACGGCGTGTCGGTCGCGAAGGAAATCGAACTCGCGGACAAGCTGCAGAACATCGGCGCGCAGCTCGTGAAGGAAGTCGCGTCGCGCACCAGCGATGCGGCCGGCGACGGCACGACGACGGCCACCGTGCTCGCGCAGGCGATCGTGCGTGAAGGCCAGAAATACGTCGCGGCCGGGCTCAACCCGCTCGACCTGAAGCGCGGGATCGACAAGGCCGTGGCAGCAGCCGTCGACGAGCTGAAGAAGATCAGCAAGCCGACCACCACGAGCAAGGAAATCGCGCAGGTCGCGACGATCTCCGCGAACGGCGAGGAATCGATCGGCCAGCGCATCGCCGAGGCGATCGACCGCGTCGGCAAGGAAGGCGTGATCACCGTCGAGGACGGCAAGTCGCTCGCCGACGAGCTCGACGTGGTCGAAGGGCTGCAGTTCGATCGCGGCTACCTGTCGCCGTACTTCATCACCCATCCCGACAAGCAGATCGCCGAGATCGAGAACCCGTACATCCTGCTGCACGACAAGAAGATCTCGAACATCCGCGACCTGCTGCCGGTGCTCGAACAGGTCGCGAAGTCGGGCCGGCCGCTGCTGATCATTGCTGAGGACGTCGAGGGCGAAGCGCTCGCGACGCTGGTCGTGAACAACATCCGCGGCATCCTGAAGACGGTCGCGGTCAAGGCGCCGGGCTTCGGCGATCGCCGCAAGGCGCTGCTCGAGGACATCGCGATCCTCACCGGCGGGCAGGTGATCGCCGAGGAAACGGGCCTGACGCTCGAAAAGGCGACGCTCGCCGAGCTTGGCCAGGCGAAGCGCATCGAGGTCGGCAAGGAAAACACGACCGTGATCGACGGCGCGGGCGATGCGAAAAACATCGAGGCGCGCGTGAAGCAGATCCGCGTGCAGATCGAGGAAGCGACGTCGGACTACGACCGTGAAAAGCTGCAGGAACGCGTGGCGAAGCTGGCCGGCGGCGTGGCCGTGATCAAGGTCGGCGGCGCGACCGAGATCGAGGTGAAGGAGAAGAAGGACCGCGTCGACGACGCGCTGCACGCAACGCGCGCGGCTGTGGAAGAAGGCATCGTCCCGGGCGGCGGGGTCGCGCTGATCCGCGTGCGGCCGGCGATCCGCGAACTGAAGGGCGCGAACGCCGACCAGAACGCGGGCATCAAGATCGTGCTGCGCGCGCTGGAGGAACCGCTGCGCCAGATCGTCACGAATGCGGGCGAGGAAGCGAGCGTGGTTGTCGCGAAGGTTGCGGAAGGCGCGGGCAACTTCGGCTACAACGCGCAGACCGGTGAATACGGCGATCTCGTCGAATCGGGCGTGCTCGATCCGACCAAGGTCACGCGCACCGCGCTGCAGAACGCGGCGTCGGTCGCCGGGCTGCTGCTGACGACCGATGCGACCGTGTTCGAAGCGCCGAAGGACGCGGCGCCGGCCGCGACGCCGGGCGGCCCGGGTGCGGGCGGGCCGGGGTTCGATTTCTGATCGCCGGTACGTGCGATCGCCCGAACCTGGCGACCGCACGCCTCCACCCACGACGCGTGGCGGCACCGGTCGCCACGCGTTTTTTATCAGCGGACGCCGGGCGAACCGTCGTCAGAACATCTGGCGCAGGCCGATCGCGGCCCCGACGTTGTTGGTCCTGCCGATCTGGTCGACCTTGCCCGTCAGCGGGTTGGTGGCACCCGGATAGTCGGCCGCGAACGCACCGTTGCCGCGTGCGAAATCTACCGTGCCGTATACCTCCGTGTGCTTCGACAGCGCATATTCGGCCAACACGGTCGCAGAATAGTTGATCCCGGAGCCGAGCGTGCCATCGAGCCGTTCCGCGTTGCGCGCGTGGCCGTAATAGCCGGCCACCGTGATCAGCAGTGGCGCGGTGGCCTGCCAGTTCGCGCCGACGTAAAACGTATCGTCGATACGATTCGGGCTGCCGCCGCCCAGCATGGGCGCGCCGGCCTGCTGCATGTTGAAGTCCGTCGTGCCCGTCTTGTCCTGGCCGTGCAGCCAGCCTGCCAGCAGGCGGACGGACCGCGTGACCTGATACGCGCCGCTCACGTGCAGGAAGTTCACCTTCGCACCGTTGACCGTACTGCCGTTCACGGACGACACCGAGGTTTGCTGGAAGCCTGCGTTGATCGACGCGGGCCCTCGCGCGTAGGTCAACTCCACGCCGTACGTGCTGTCGAGGCCCATTGCGCCGGCATGATTGCCGAACCCGTAGATCGCATCGACGCTCAACCCGTTGTACGAGAACTGGTACTTCACCGAGTTCGCCACCGTCAGGTAGTTGCCGATGCCGTTGTACGCCCAACTGTCCTGCCAGTAGTCGCCGACAGTCATCGGATCGAATACGTCGCCCATCGTGTCATACAGCGGCGCGTACTGGTTGCCGAACGTCAGCGAGCCGTACCGGTCGCTCGACAGGCCGACGTAGGCCTGCCGGCTGAACAGCGTGTTCGCGACGTGCAGCTTGCCGTCGCCGAGCTCGAACCCATTCTCGAGCCGGAAGATCGCCGACAGCCCGCCGCCGAGATCCTCGCTGCCGCGCAAGCCCCAGCGGCTGTGCGTTTCCGGGCCGACGGTCATCCCGATCAGGTCCCGGCCGTCGGGGGCGGCATTCGTCTGATAACGAATCGCCGTATCGACGAGGCCGTACAACGTGACGGAACTCTGTGCAAACGCGGACGATGCTGCAATGGCGAAAACCGCGCCGATACCACCGGGAACGACGATGCGTCTCATGTATGGCCTCCCTGAGCAATTGATTTTGTAAGCAGTCCGATAGCACTCGCGTCCGGAGGCCGGTACTGCGATCGGGAGAATAATCGGTCAAAATCGCGCCACCTATTGCCGCTTCTGGATTGGTCCTTTCCAACGCCGTCAACAATTGCGGTTGCCGCCGTGGGGCGTCCCGTGCACCAGGCTCGGGTAAGATGAAAGCCCCCCGCCGCTTCGCACCCGAAAGCCATGTCGACCACCATCAACACGTTGCTGCCGCTCGCCGGCGTCCTGCTGCTGAGCGTCGCCAGCCCGGGCCCGAACTTGGTGATCGTCACGTCGACCGCGGTCGCGCAGCGCCGCGCCGGCGTGATGACGGGGCTCGGCCTCGCCGCCGCGTCGGGCACCTGGGCCGCGATCGCGATTGCCGGCCTGAGCCTGCTCGTGACCCACGTCGCATGGGTGCATACCGCGCTGCGGCTGGCGGGCGCCGCCTATCTGATCTGGCTCGGCCTGAAAATGGTGCTGACCGCGCGCCAGCCGCTGCCCGTTGCCGCACCGGCCTCATCCTCCGACTGGCACGCCGCGAAGAAGGGCTATGTGGTCAGCATGACCAACCCGAAATCCGTCGCGTTCTACGGCAGCATCTTCGCGCTGATGGTGCCGGCCCACGCGCCGGCATGGCTCGATCTCGCGGTCGTCGCGCTGTCGATCGGGATTTCGGCCGCGTGGTATTGCACGATGGCGCTGCTCGCGTCGCATCCGTCCGTGCGCCGGCTCCTGATTCGACGCAAGGCCGTGCTCGATACGACGGCTGGCCTGCTGCTGATGGGGCTCGGCGGGCGGATGCTGGCCGGGCGTTGATCGGCGTCACGTTTCCGCATTACCCCCCAAAAAGAGGTTCATCTCGGGATTCCGGGGAACGCGGCGCGCAACGCGCATCGTCGGCCGACCGGCCGGGTCCGCGTGCCGGCAGGGTTTTCATCAGGACCTCCGGGACGCCGCACGATCCATTATGGAGAAAGCACTGTCGCAGCCAACCGCAGGAGGGCGCACCGTGACTTCCGATCCCACTCCCTCGACCGCCTTCGTGTTCGCCGGCGGCGGCAGTCTTGGCGCGATCGAGGTCGGCATGCTCCGCGAGCTGGTCGCCAGCGGCGAACGGCCCGATTGCGTCGTCGGCGCGTCGGCGGGCGCGATCAATGCGGCCTATTTCGCCGGCCGGCCGGATGCGGATGGCGTCGCGATGCTCGCCGCGCTGTGGTGCCGGATCCGCCGCCAGGACGTCATGCCGTTCTCGATGCGCAGCCTCGTCGCGATGCTGCTGCGCAACCGGCCGCACCTGGTCGAGGCCGATGCGCTGCGCCTGCTGCTGGAAAAGAACCTGCCGTACCGGCGGATCGAGCAGGCCGCGTTGCCGCTCCACATCGTCGCGACCGACGTGCTGAGCGGCCGCGAAGTCGTGCTGTCCGCCGGCCCGGTCGTGGATGCCGTGCAGGCCAGCGCGGCGATTCCCGGCGTGTTTCCGTCGGTCAGCATCGGCGGCGTGGAGCTCGTCGACGGTGGCGTCGCGAACAATACGCCGATCTCGGTTGCGCTCGCGCTCGGCGTCAAGCGGATCGTCGTGCTGCCGGCCGGGTTCGCCTGTGCGTTGCGCGTGCCGCCGCGCAGCGCGATCGCGCATGCGACGCACGCGCTGACGCTCGTGATCGCGCGGCAACTGGTGCGCGATCTGGAGCTGTACGCGGCACGCGCGCAAATCCATGTCGTACCGCCGCTCTGTCCGCTCGAGGTGTCGTCATACGATTACTCGCAGTGCGCGCAACTGATCGACAAGGCCGCGGAACGCACGCGTGCGTGGATCGATGCGGGCGGGCTCGCGCAGTGCGCGATTCCCGACCAACTGCGCGAGCACGATCACGCCGCGGCGCTGTCGCATTGAGGGTTGCCTACGCGCCGTGCACACTCAAGAACGATGAACGCCGATTGCCGGGCTGCCGGGGTATCTCCCCGGAAATGTGCGAAGAACCCGAACAAAGGCCGCTTGTGACGTCCCGTTGCCGGGAGCCACAAGCGGCCCTCTCGCGTGCCGCGCGTCTCAGCGCCGCGTCGCCAGCTTCCTCACGACACTCACCAGCGCATCGACTTCATCGCACGTGTTGTAGAACGCCAGCGACGGCCGCACCGTCGCCTCCAGCCCGAAGCGCCGCAGGATCGGCTGCGCGCAGTGATGCCCGGAGCGCACCGCGATGCCCTCTTCGTTCAACGCCTGCCCGACTTCCTCGGTCTCATAGCCCTTGAGCACGAACGACAACACGCTCGCCTTGTCGCGCGCGGTACCGACGAGCCGCACGCCCGGCACCGGCGCGAGCACGCTCGTCGCATAGGCAAGCAGGTCGTGCTCGTAGCGCGCGATGTTCTCGATGCCGACGCGGCCCACGTAGTCGAGCGCCGCACCCAGCCCCACCGCATCCGCGATATTGCCGGTGCCGGCCTCGAAGCGGTTCGGCGGCGGCTGGAACACCGTGCGCTCGAACGTCACGTCCGCGATCATGTTGCCGCCGCCCTGCCATGGCGGCATGTCGTCGAGGATCGCGCGCTTGCCGTACACGACGCCGATCCCGGTCGGCCCGTAGATCTTGTGCCCGGAGAACACGAAGAAATCCGCATCGAGTGCCTGCACGTCGACGCGCATGTGCGAGATCGACTGCGCGCCGTCGACCAGCGCCTTCGCGCCCGCACGATGCGCGAGCTCGACGATCTCCTGCACCGGCACGACCGTGCCGAGCGCATTCGACACCTGCGTGACCGACACGATCTTCGTGCGATCGTTGAGCAGCTTCCGGTATTCGTCGAGCAGCACCTGCCCCGAATCGTCGACCGGAATCACACGCAGCTTCGCACCCTTGAGCGCCGCGAGCTGCTGCCACGGCACGATGTTCGCGTGATGCTCGAGATGGGACACGACGATCTCGTCGCCTTCGCTGACGTTCTGCACGCCCCACGTCTTCGCGATCAGGTTGATCGCCTCGGTCGTGCCGCGCACGAATACGATTTCGTCGGACGACGCCGCGCCGATGAAGCGCCGCACGGTGTCGCGCGCATGTTCGTACGCATCCGTCGCGCGGCCCGCCAGTGCATGCGCGGCGCGGTGGATGTTCGAGTTCTCGTGCGCATAGAAATACGCGAGACGATCGATCACGGCCTGCGGCTTGTGCGTCGTCGCCGCGTTGTCGAACCAGACGAGCTGCTTGCCGTTCACGCGCTCCTGCAGGATCGGGAAATCGCGGCGGATCGCATTCACGTCGAACGGCGGGTGCGCGCCGCGATACAGGTTGCCCTGCGGCTCGGCGGCATGCGCATCGTCGATGAAATAACGCGGCACGTCCGCGCCCGCTGCGCGCGACACCGGCACGCCGCGATGCACCGCGAGCAGGTCGCGCAACGCGTCGTCGCCCGGCAGCCCGAACGCTTCCGGCGACGCGAGCCCGTTCGACGGCACGACGATGTCCTGCGGCGTCGCCTGCCAGCCCTGCAGCGAACCGTCGGTGAAGTAGTACGGCGACGCAGCCGGCGCAGCCTTCACCGTGCCCTCCGACACCGCCGCATTCGCCTGCGGCACGCCAAGCGCCGCGCCGCCGACGCGCGGTTCGAACGCGGGCGCGATCGACACCGCGTTGTCGGGCAGCCCGTTCTGCGCGGCTGCATGCGGTGCGAGCGCGGGCACGCGATTGCCGAGCGACAGCACGTGCGTCGGCGCGGACGGCGCGAGGTTCGCGCCGGGCGCCTTGCCTTGCGGCAACGCGAGGCCCGGCACGCCGGTGCCCGTGCCGCCCGGCCCCGCGAGCGGCGAGCCGGCCGGCGCCGGATTACTCACTGACGCGAGGATCGGCGCGGCGGCCGGCAACGCCGACGGCACGCCGCCGACGGCCCCGCTGCCCGCCGCCAGCCCGGGCGCGGTGGCCTGCCCGGGCGGCGTCGCGAAGAACTCGGACGCGAGCCGCGCGAGCGCCGCCGGGTCGGGCAGGCCGGCCGGCAGCGGCGCGTGCGGCAATGCGAGCGCGTCGCCGCCGGCCGGGCCGGGATTAACGGTAGGTGTCGGGATAGTCATGGAACTTGGCGATTTCGACGTCATCGAGGACAGCCAGCGCATCCGGCGAATGGACCGCGAGCGAGCAATACAGCGAGATCAGGTACGACGCGATCGCCTGGTTGTTGATCCCCATGAAGCGCACCGACAGGCCCGGCCCCTGCTCGCCCGCGACGCCCGGCTGATACAGGCCGACGACGCCCTGGCGCTTGTCGCCGACGCGCAGCAGCAGGATCTTGGTCTTGCCGTCGGCGACGGGCACCTTGTCCGACGGGATCAGCGGAATACCGCGCCACGTGAGGAACTGCGAGCCGAACAGGCTGACCGTCGGCGGCGGCACGCCGCGCCGCGTGCATTCGCGGCCGAATGCGGCGATCGCGAGCGGATGGGTGAGGAAGAACGCGGGTTCCTTCCACACCTTGGTCAGCAGCTCGTCGAGGTCGTCCGGCGTCGGCGCGCCGGTCAGCGGAAAGATCCGCTGTTCGTCGGTCACGTTCGCGAGCAGCCCGTAGTCCGGGTTGTTGATCAGCTGGCTTTCCTGCAGCTCCTTGATCGTCTCGATCGTCAGGCGCAGCTGTTCCTTGATCTGGTCATGAGGACTGCTGTAGAGATCGGAGATCCGCGTATGCACGTCGAGCACTGTGCTCACCGCATTCAGGAAATACTCGCGCGGCTGTTCCTCGTACGGCACGAAGGTCCGCGGCAGCACGATTTCGTCCTCGAGCTGCGTGCACGCGGCGCGTACGGCTTCCGGGTTCTTCACCTGGTTCAGGCGATAGATGCCGGCCTCGACCGGCACCCATTGCAGCAGATGGGTCAGCCAGCGCGGCGTAATCGTGGAAAGCTGCGGGACGGTCTTGGTAGCGTTGGCTAGTTGGCGGGCGGCGTGATCGCTCAGCGCGGCCGTGCCGCTTGCAACGGTCGACATGTGTGGCTCCGGGTTCTTAAGATGAAAAACGGGATTGCTTATGACGCTCGGTGATTATCGGAAGCACGCACCTGCCGGCTCAACATGCTATAGCCGTCACACGGCACAACCGAAGGGGAAAAGAAGCGGGATGCGTCAGGTGACGTACACGCCGGGCAGCAGCGTGGAGATCGACACGTCGAACGCGCGCGCGATCTTGTCGGCCGTGACGATCGACGCGATCGCCTCGCCGCGCTCGATCTCGCCGACATACGAGCGGTTCAGCCCCGCGTGTTCGGCGAGCTGCTCCTGCGACCACGTGCGCGCCTCGCGCAGCTTGCGCACGTTGGCGCCGAAGTGCTGGATCAGGTCGGTCACGTCGCCACCTGCGCGTCGGGCACCGGCTCGGCCGGCTCGACCCGCGCACGCGGCGCGGCGTTCGCTTCGCTGCGCAGCACGGCCTGCGTGACGTTGGCGCCGGCAGGCACGTCCTGCGTGAGCCACACGTTGCCGCCGATCACCGCGCCGCGGCCTATCGTCACGCGGCCGAGGATCGTTGCGCCCGCATAGATCACGACGTCGTCCTCGACGATCGGATGACGTGCGAGCCCTTTCTCCAGATGGCCGGCCGCATCGCGCGGGAAACGCTTGGCACCCAGCGTGACGGCCTGGTACACGCGCACGCGCTCGCCGATGATCGCGGTCTCGCCGATCACGACGCCCGTGCCGTGGTCGATGAAAAAGCCGCCGCCGATGCGCGCGCCCGGATGAATGTCGATGCCGGTTTCCGCGTGTGCCTGCTCGGCGATGATCCGCGCGAGCAGCGGCAGCCCGAGCCGGTACAGCTCGTGCGCGAGCCGGTGGTGGATCATCGCGAGGATGCCCGGATAGCAGAGCAGCACTTCGTCGACGCTGCCAGCGGCCGGATCGCCATGGAACGCAGCCAGCACGTCGCTGTCGAGCAGCCGGCGGATGTCGGGCAAACGTGCGGCGAACGCTTGCACGGCGGTGGCGGCCACTTCGTCGATCCGCGCGTCGGCGTTACGTTGCCGCGCCGCGTAGCGCAGTTCGAGCGTCACCTGCGCGAGCAGCGCGTTCAGTGCCGCGTCGAGCGCGTGGGCCACATGGAAGTTCTCGCTCTCCTGCCGCAGGTCGGGCGGCCCGAGCCGCATCGGGAACAGCACGCCCTTCAGCGCGCCGACGATCTGGGCGAGCGCCTCGCGCGCCGGCAGGTCGCGCCCGCCCGGTTCGAGCGAGCGCCGCTGCTTCTCGCGCCACGCGCGGCGCACGGTCTGGAGCGACTGAACGATGTCGTCGATATCGAATGCGGCCATGCTGACTTCTCCCCGTAACGGCCGTGACTCAGTCCTGCGCCCACGGCAGGCCGCGATGGCGCCAGCCATTGCGGTCGCCGCGATGCAGCCGTTCGTCGAGGTCGCCCTCGAACCCTTCGAGCACGTTGAATACTTGCGTGAACCCGCCTTTGGTCGCGGCTTCGGCCGCCTGCGCGGAGCGGTTGCCGCTGCGGCAGAGCAGCAGCACCACCGCGTCCTTGCCGGTCTTCGCTTCCAGTTCACGCACGAAGCGCGGGTTGCGCGTCAGGCTCGTGCCGGTCGCCCACGACACATGCAGCGATTCCGGCACGTGGCCGACGAATTTCCGTTCCTCCGCGGTGCGCACGTCGACCAGCAGCGCGTCGCCGGCGGAAAACAGGGCCCACGCGGCTTCCGGCGCCACGCCGCCCGCGTAGGGCGTGCCCGCCGATGCGGCCGCCGCGCGGGCGTCTTCGAGCGCCTGCTGGGCGGCGGTTCGTTGTTCCAGTGCAACCATCATCAAGCTTCCTTGTTCTCGCAGATTCGTATGACCCACCACGCCGGGAATGCGGCCGGTGCAGCTTGCTTGCTGTCTATAGCCGTCAGCGCCACTATGCGAGCGCGGTCCAGGAAGCTGAACCAATAAAAATTCATTTCCTAATCAGCGGCGTGCGAAATGCAATAGCAGACGCGCGCTATCGCGGCGGGTTCGTGCGGGGGATAGGAAGCGATGGCCGTTCGATGTCGTGCACGGAAGGTGATTGAAAGGTGAAAGGAGCGCGAGATAGCGAACGATGCGGCACGCGACGCGCGCCGCACGTTGTCATGGAATCCGAAATGGCATCGTGCACCGGTTTGAGTGGCGCACGCATCGACGCATCGATGAAGCACGACCGATGGACGCGGTGCAGCGCCGACGCGCCACACCCGTCACCGCATCAGGGCACCGGATCGCCCGGCACAACCGGCACGCCGCGCGCCTCGATATCGCGCCAGGCAAGCAGGCACAGATCCTCGCGATGATGCGCGGCGACCACCTGCACACCGACCGGCACGTGGTTCACGAGCCCCGTCGTCACCGCGAGCCCTGGCAGCCCCATCGCCGGCAGCGCACGCAGCGTGAGCTGCGCTTCCCATACGCGCTCGAACCCGTCCGGCCCCTTCCGATCGAGATCGTCGGGGAACGGCAGTTCCGACGACACCGGCAGCAGCAACACCGCGTATTCGTCGAGAAACAGCCGCCACTGCCGCGTCAGCGTGGCACGCCGGCGAGCGGGCCCGGATCGTCGCCGCGCGCGATCGCGCGATCGACTTCGTCGGCTTGCCGCCGCACGTCGTCGGGACGATGCTCGACCACCGCGTTGATCGCCGGATTCACCGCGTCGAGACGGGCGAGCGTGGCATCGGCCACTTCCCGCGCGGAGACTTCGCGGTGCCGCACCCGCTTCGCGATTTCGGTAGCGGACAGCTGCCAGAACTGTTGCGTCGTGATTCGTCCTCGTGAAAGGGCATCACAATCGCCGACGGCGCCGCGCATTATCCACATCGCGGCACCGCGTTCACTCACTGCGCATCCTGCTTCGCCCGTTCTGCAGCCGCGATGATCGCGTCGGCCACGGCCTTCGGCTGGCTCAGCATCGCGACATGGCTGCCGTTCACGCGCGTGACCGTCGCGCCGATCCGCTTCGCCATCGCCTCCTGCAGATTCGGATCGATCATCCGGTCCTGCGTCGCGACGACGAACGACGACGGCTTCGCATGCCAGGCGGCCTGCGTGACCTTCTCCGAAATGCAGCCACCGTACCACGGCCCTTGCGTCGCCGCGACGACGCGCTGCTGCACGGGCGGCAGGTCCGGCGCGAAATCCTGCGCGATCGCCTTGTCCGACAGCGTCGCGAAGCCAGCGGCGTCCTTGCGTAGTTCGCCGGCCCACGCCGGTGCCGGCAGCCCCTGCGTGACGTCGGCGATCGACTGGCCGTTGTCGGGCGCGAACGCGGCGACGTAGACGAGCGACTTGACCTTGTCGTTGTTGCCCGCGTCGCTGATCACGACACCGGCCCACGAGTGGCCGACCAGCACGACGGGCCCCTTCTGCGCGTCGATCGCGCGCTTCGTCGCTGCCGCGTCGTCGGCGAGCGAGCTCAGCGGGTTCTGCACCGCTACGACATGCAGACCGCGCGCTTCGAGCAGCGGAATCACGCGATTCCAGCTCGACCCGTCGGCGAACGCGCCATGCACGAGCACGACGTTCGTGCCCTTCAGGTCGTCCTTCGGCGCTGCCTGCGCCGCGACCGCACCGAACAACCCGCCGATCACCGCCGCGGACACCAGAACCCGTTTCGTCAAACCGACCATCGTCATGCCCCTTTCTGTCGTGTTGTTCATATCAAGTGTTGCTGATGCGACTGCGCCTGCGTCCGGCAGGCGCGCCAACCGATCACGAATGCGCGTACAGATCGTCGGCAGCCGTGCGTGAATTCCGTGCGGCACGCGGGTCGGCTGCGGCGTAGCGGCCGGCCGGCGTCGACGCTTTGGCCACGTTGTCGTCCTGCGACTTCGACGGGCCGTTCTGGTCCGAACGCGCGACCTGCTCCGCGGCGGCGACGGCGTTCTGTGCGGCGGCGATATCGTCCGGGTAATGTGCTTCGCTGCCGGCCGGGTTGTAGCCGGCCTGCTCGAGGCGGACGAGTTCGGCGCGCACGTCGGCACGCGTGAGGCCGTGGCCGGTATCGGCAAACGACAATGCGGGGAGGGAAGCGAGCACTGCAACTGCGAGGATTCGAGCGGCTTTCATGAGCGTTCTCCTGAGAGGAAGTTGGGTATCGATCACTTGGTGTCCGATGCGAACGTCTGGCACCGAACGTTTGCTGCATGTCGACAGTAGAACCGGCCCACGTATCCGGCATGTTTCCGAAACAGGGGGGTTGTGCAATCCGATGTTTCCGCAACGGCTCCAGATACAGTGCAATACAAACCCGCACAACAACGTACCGCTCGCCCTGCCTCCCGCCGCACAAAAAAGGCGTGCCTCACGTGGCACGCCTCTTCGTCAAACCGATCGCGTCAAGTCACATCAAGGCGCCAACCGCGTGAACACATAGTCGTGATTCTTCACGCGCGCCTGGTGACACGCGAAGCACGTCTGATGCTGACCGATATCGGCCGGCACGCCGCTGATGAAGCGCCCGAAACCCCAGCCGCCCGTCGACGCATAGCGGCGCGAATCCTTCACCATCACCTGCACGGTCGTCGCCTGGCCGGGCACCGTCGCGGGCGCGAACTCGTCGGACTGCTTGCGCTTGTACGCGAGCTTCACGAGGATCGTGCCGTCCGGAAACGGCAGCGTCGACTGTTCGAGCGCTCGGATCGCGACGGGGTTGCCGAGCACCACGCGCAGTTCGTCGAGCGGCGCCGCTTCCTCGGCCGGCGCGACCATTTCCCACTTCCGGTACCCGGGCGGAATCGTGACCCCGTGGATCGGCGACGCGGCCGGCTTCGGCTGCTCGGCAAACGCGGCCGGGCCGCTCGCCGACAGCGCGCCGGCCAGCAGGACGCCCGCGCCGAGCGCACGGCGCGCGCCGAGATGCAACACGCCAGCGGGTGCCCGCATCACAGATGCTCCACTTGCAGGATCGCATCGGCGAACGCCTGCGGCGCTTCCTGCGGCAGGTTGTGGCCGATGCCGCCGGTGATCGTCCGGTGCTGGTACTTGCCCGTGAACTTCTTCGCGTATGCGGCCGGCTGCGGATGCGGCGCGCCGTTCGCGTCGCCTTCCATCGTGATCGTCGGCACGGTGATCGCCGGACCGGCCGCGAGACGCCGCTCGATGTCGTCGTACTGCGCTTCGCCCTTCGCGAGCCCGAGGCGCCAGCGATAGTTGTGGATCACGACGGCCACGTGATCGGGGTTCTGGAACGACGCGGCACTGCGCGCATAGGTCTCGTCGGAGAACTGCCACTTCGGCGACGCGAGCTGCCAGATCAGCTTGTTGAACGCATCGCGATTCTCCGCGTAGCCGAGCGCGCCGCGTTCGGTCGCGAAGTAGAACTGATACCACCACTGAAATTCGGCCTGCGGCGGCAGCGGCTTGCGGTTCGCCTCCTGGCTGCCGATCAGGTAGCCGCTCACCGACACCAGCGCCTTCACGCGCTGCGGCCACAGCGCCGCGATGATGTCGGCCGTGCGCGCACCCCAGTCGTAGCCGCCGAACACCGCGCGGTCGATCTTCAGCGCATCCATCAGCGCGACGATGTCGACGGCCGTCACCGCCTGCTGGCCGTTGCGCACCGTGTCGGCCGAGCGGAACGTGGTCGCCCCGTAGCCGCGCAGGTACGGCACGATCACGCGGTAGCCGGCCGCCGTCAGCAGCGGCGCAACTTCCGCGTAGCTGTAGATGTCGTACGGCCAGCCGTGCAGCAGGAACACGACGGGGCCGTTCTTCGGCCCGAGGTCCGCATACCCGACGTTGAGCACGCCGGCGTCGATCTGGTGGATCTTGCCCAGCGACACGACGCCAGCCGCGCCTTTCGCCGTCGCTGCGGCGGGCGCCGACTGCGCGTGCGCCAACGCGCCGAACCCGAGGTCGGCCAGGGTCAGGCTGGCGAGCGTCGTACCCAGGATCAGGCGGCGTCGGGTGTTCACGGTATCAGGCATGACTCGTTCTCCATTGTCGATCGCTAAGGAAGGGGCCCGCGGCACGTGCGGACACTTCGGTATCGCCGTTCACGCCGGCGGTGCATGGCACCGCGCCGCTGCGTGAATCGCTTCACCGGTTTTATATCCGAACCATCCGGATGCTTTGTATCTCAACGTATCCGGGTTCGATCACGACACACGGCGATTCAAAATCGCACGCGAAACGATGCGTTTCGGGAGCCGTGCGGCACACGCGGCCCCGTGTGCCGATGCGTCAGAGCAGCTTGACGATCGCGGGCACGCTGAGCGCCGCGACGTAATACCCCATGAACTGCACGCCCGTGTTGAACGCGAACAGCCGCGACAGCATGCCGCCGAACAGGCCGACCGTGACGATCACCGCGAGCCCCAGCAGCTGCCCTTCCCACACGCCGATCACGACGATCAGCCCCGCGAAGGTCGCGATGATCGCGTCGTGGCTCAGCTTGCGCGCGACGAACGACGCCGCGCGGTGCGCGTGGTGCATCGCGAGCAGATACGCGATCAGCCCGGCCAGCAGGATCGACAGCAGCCCGTAGCCGAGAAACTCGGGCCAGCTCATCAGCGTATGCAGGTTGTGGATCTGCGCGCAGGCCGCACACCCTGCGATTCGTCGGCGACGGTCTCGCGGCCCGGCCAGCGCATCGCGGCGATGCGGCGGCGCAGGTCGACCAGCGCTTCATCGGGAATGTGTGCGGTGAACGGCCGTATGCCGTTGTCGCCGGTTGCCGCGTGAAGCGCGGTGGGCAGCATCGCGGTAACACCGGCGGCGACGGAAGTGGCCAGCAGGTGGCGACGCATCGGGGAAAACGGTGTGGAAGACATCGTTCGGCATCTCCTTTCGTGAGGTGGAAAGTGAACATGCCGCGCGCCCTGTCGCGCGTTCTTTCATTCGGGCGCGCGCGGGTCATGCGGCGTTGCCTATCTGAAAGGTCTGATGTATCCCGGATGTGTCTGGTTTGTTTGCGTTTGTCGCCGTGCTGCGGCCGTCGCCGTCAGGGCGCGATCCAGCGGCCTTCGTAGCCGTCGTCGTTCAGGTCGAACACCGCGCGGCGATGGCCGCTGCGCGCGAGTTCGAGCCAGTCGATGCGCGTCACCGTGACGTGGAGCAGGCAGAAATTTTGATAACCGTCGTCGGTGGCGGCGGCGCTTTGGCTCGCCGCGACGTGCACGTCTTCAGGCGACTCGATCGGCGTGCCCGGACGCAACGGTGCGCGATACAGCAGCAGCGTATGCGGACGGCTCGATTGCCAGATCGCGCGACGCTGCGCTTCGTCGTCGCAGATCGATGCGACGCCTTCCGCACGAATCTGCACGAGCGCATCGAGATCGTTCGCGACGATCGCGATGCGCGGATCGCGGCGCAGCTCCGCGACTTTCTCCGAACGCACGTCGGTATGGAACGACAGCTGACGATCGGCGCGGCTCACTTGCCGCAACACGATCGTGCGCACCTTCGGCGCGCCGTCGACGCCGAGCGTCGCGGCCTGCAGCATCGTGAACGGCGAGCGCTGGGTGCTGACGCCGGACTCGAGGCAGGACCACACACGATCGTATGTTTGCGTGAGCGATTCAGAAGCAGGATCGGACATGATGGCGCAGCAAGCCTGCGGGATTCGATCGCGCTAGCTTAACCGTTTCAGCGGCGGTGCTCGCGAAGCGCTTGCGGCTTTCGTTGCGAGTCCGCCGCCGCGTGGTTCAGTTGTAGCCGAGCACGACCGGCGCGGCGTCGCTCGTGTCGGTCGAATCCCCGCCGAAGCGGCCGAGCACGTCGGCGACGTACTGCGGCCCCGCGCTGATCTGCGACGACTTGTGCTCGACCGGACGGATATCGGCCATGCCCGGCGCTTCGTCCATCCATGCGGTGTCGTTGATGATGATGTTCATAGGTGTCTCCTCACGCGGCCAGAGCCGCACCATACGCGCGCACGAGGCGCGCCACGCCTTCCCGGATCGCATCGACGTCGGGCGCGGCGAACGACAGGCGCAGCGATGCGGCGTCGACGTTGTCCGCGAAGAATGCCTTGCCCGGCACGAACACGACCTTGTTCGCGATCGCCTGCTGCAGCAGCGCGTCCGACGACACCGCGCCGATCCGCGCCCACACGAACATCCCGCCTTCGGGACGATGGAACGTGATCGCATCGCCGAAGCCGTCGCGCAGCGCGTCGCACATCGCGTCGCATTTGCCCTTGTAAGCGGCCGTGATGCGCGGCAGATGGCGTTCGAGCGCGCCGTCGGCGAGATATTCGGCGGCGGCGGCTTGCGTCCACGGCGTGCTGCACAGGTCGACCGTCTGCTTCGCGATTACGCAGCGCCGCGCGATCTCGGCCGGCGCGATCGTCCAGCCCACGCGCAGCCCCGGCGCGACGATTTTCGACAGGCTCGCAAAGTGCACGATCCAGTCGCGTGAGCCTTCGACTTCACGGGTGAGTGCGAGCATCGACGGCACCGGTTCGCCCGCGAAACGCAGGTCGCCGTAGGGATCGTCCTCGACGATCAGGAAACGGTATTGCACCGCGAGACGCAACAGTTTCAAGCGGCGTTCACGCGTGAGCGTCGCGCCGGTCGGGTTCGCGAAGGTCGGGACCGTGTACAGCAGCTTCGGCTGCGCGATCGCGCCGGATGCGAGCTGCGATGCCAGGCGGTCGACGTCGAGGCCTGCGCCGTCGACGGGGATCGTGACGATACGCGCCTGTTGCAGTCGCATCGCCGACAGCGTTGCCGGGTAAGCCGGTTGTTCGGTCAGCACGACGTCGCCCGGGGCAACCATCACGCGCAGCAGCAGGTCGAGGCCCTGCTGCGAGCCGGTCGTGACGAGCAGTTCGGCCGGCGTGCACGTCACGCTGCGGCGCGCCATCAATGCGATCAGTTGCTGCTTCAGTTCGGCTAGGCCGTCGGTCGGGCCATATTGCAGGCAGCGGACCGGCTGCGCGTACGCGCGTTCGGCGGCGGTGTTCAGGCCGTCGACGTCGAACAGCTCGCTGGCCGGGTAGCCGCCCGCGAAGGAAATCATCCCCGGTTCGGAGAGGTATTTGAACAGCTCGCGGATCGGCGATCCGGCAGGGTTTTGGAATGAGGGCGTGAACGCGTACATGTCGTCGTGAGCTGGATGGCACGGACGGCCGGGATAGCCGACAGGTGCCGCCCCGCCGCGGTGCTTCTGGCGCGACGGCGGGGAATTCGAGCCACGATTGTCGATAGTCATTAACGCTGCGGCAAACGATATCTATGCACTAGGTCTTGCGGTTTGGTCATTAATTGAGGGGCAGTCGAGCGACATAGGGACCGCCATCAAACAGTCCGGGAACCCGCTCCCGACTCATTGCTTGTCAGAAAGTCCTTCTCCGATCTCGGTCGACGTCACTTGCGATCAGGCAGATCTTTCCCCTATCGATCTACCGAAACGCTGAAGGCCGGGTGCCTTGCATCATCAACTGGACGTCGCTGACCGGCGAAGCAGGTAGACTCTCGTCGGGGTTCGCGAGCTATGCACCTGATCGCACAGCAAGTAGCACAATTGCGAAACGAATAAATTCAGATATCGACATTCAGTTCATCTGTTGTGATGCGACAGATCGAGTGCTAATGAAAACTACTACAGACCAACGATTTCAACTTGTTTGTCACACCGGTTCCAGGATTCCGGCTGCAACGACCATGCGGGCAATATCTGCTATCCGCCTCGCCACGAGACCGGCCGTATGAGCGACTTCTTGAGCGATTCGGACGAGAGCGCCAAGATTGACGCGGCCAAACGGGACTTTCGCACGTGGCTGCATGAGACTGGCAAGATGAAGAGCACGGCAGACGCCTACGTCTCTGGCGTCAACGTTATCTCGGCGCACCACGGCACGAGCGTTTTCGGCATCGTTGATTCCGAGCGCCTCCTGAAGTTGCTGGACGACTACGGGAGCGGCGGTACGTTTCAGGACATCGGCAACCGCAATTCTGCAAACGTTCGAAGCGGCATCCGTGAATGGGTGAATTTCTGCCGCACACGTTCCACTGATCAACGCAGGGCAATGTCTGTCAAGTTGACGGAGGGCGCAATCAAGAACGGCTACATCACCGTCAATGGATCGCGAGACTTCTTTCCGCCGGATTTTGTCGCTGACGACACCGGAACCAGCCGTCGTCGATTCACATTGGTATGGCCCGACGGTCAGACCGTACAGACGTGTGTGCTGGCAAAGCACGGCCGTATCCAGGCACGCTTCAACAGTCGCTTCCAGGCATCGTACCGAGCCGGCACGGTTCTGGTCATCACACAGGACGCGACGAGCGACGAGATTTACCACATATCGGCTCGCATGGCCGCCCCGCCTTCTGAAACAGAGATGTCGACCACTATCAATCGCGTATCGGAAACCAATCTCAATCAGATACTTTATGGCCCGCCGGGGACAGGAAAGACATATCGTACGATTGAGGCCGCCGTTCGGATTCTCGACCCAGAGTTCTTCGACGCAAACCTTGGACTACGCAACGAACTCAAAACCCGTTTTGACGAACTGGCCGAAGAGCAACGCGTCCGTTTCGTGACGTTCCATCAGAGCTTCAGCTACGAAGATTTCGTGGAGGGGTTACGCGCCCACTCCGATGATAACGGCCAGATTAAATACAAAATCGAAGACGGAGTCTTCAAGCAGATTGTTCGTGATGCGAAGCATATCTCGGTAAGTAGCGTATCGACGATCGACATACCGAACGACGTGGCAATCTGGAAAATTTCGATCGGCGGCACAGGGCCTTCGCCAGTCAAAACCTACTGCCTGCAACATGGTGAAGCCCGAATCGGCTGGCCGGATCTTGGCGACATGCGCCATCAGACCGATGAGGGGCGTCGCTATTTCGAATCGCTCGGTACGAATGACCGGAGCACCGTCGGACTGTTCGCGAGAGAAATTGCGGTGGGCGACATCCTCGTCAGCATCGACGGCCAGGACAAGATCGGGGCAGTCGGCGTCGTCACGCGCGAGTATGCTTACGACTCGGAATCGGACTGCGATCCGCACTACCCGCATACGCTGAAAGTCGATTGGCTATACACGGGTCTAAACATCGCCGCAAAGCCCCTTAACGACGGCGCGATATTCGTTCAGAAGACGGTGTATCGGTTGACACGCTTCAAGTGGCCGTTGCTGCTTGATGCCATCATCAAAAGCGATGCACAACCGGCTGGTGACACACATCTCAACGCCATCGCCACCCAACGGCCGTACGTGCTCGTCATCGACGAAATCAATCGCGGGAACGTATCCCGTATATTCGGTGAACTCATCACACTGATTGAACCATCAAAGCGCTTGGGCAGTCACGACGCGCTCGAAGTCGTTTTGCCTTACTCGAAGGAGCCATTCGGCGTACCGGAAAATCTCCATATCATCGGCACGATGAATACCGCCGATCGCTCGCTTTCCGGGCTGGACATTGCATTGCGGCGACGCTTCTCCTTCGTCGAAATGGCGCCGCAACCTGAATTACTGGACGGCGTAGAAGTAAGCGGCATCGATATCGGCAAGCTGCTACGAGCCATCAATCGGCGCATCGAAGTGCTGCTCGATCGCGAACATTGCATCGGTCACGCCTACTTCATGCCTCTCGTCGATGCACCTGATCTTGATCGTCTGGCGAATATCTTTCAGCGTATGGTGCTCCCATTGCTGCAGGAGTACTTCTTCGAGGACTGGAAGCATATTCAATGGGTGTTGAACGACCATCGCAAGGATGCGGGCGCAGACCGATTCATCAGGGAAGTGCTGGTTGATACGGTGGAACTCTTCGGACACGTAGAAGGTCTCGAGCCGCGCCTGTCACGCTTCGAGATCAATCATGCTGCGTTCGGCCGGGCATCGAGCTATGCGTTGACGATCACCAGTGACGCGGTCCCGGCCACGGGCGTTAGCAAAACGATCGATGGTAGCGATACGCTCGATATGATGCACAGGGACGGCCAATGATCGATCATGTCGTCGTTCGCGAATATGCGCGGCTGACAACCTCGCAGGTATCGAAGCCGACGATCGACTACGCTCAAATTTCTCAGACCGCCTTCGAGTGGCTGTGCCGAATGGCCGGAAAGTTCCGCAGCGAAGGGGCTCGGTTACTTCAGGTCGACGGACGCGTCAGCCTGCAACTCGACAATTTCGTCGGCGTGTTGGAATCGCCATGCGGGCAAGTCATCGAGATCCTGCCCAAGCATGTCGATGGCAACGCCGGCGACGCAGACAGTCAATGTCGTGCTGCGCGGCGGCTATTGCGCAAACTGATCTCCACTGCGCTTGACCTGCCGGCGCGCGAAACCTCGGAGGCTGCGCTGGAGCGCTACGACGCACCGCTTTCGGAATGGGTCATTCGCCAGTTCCTCGACGCGGTAGGACGGCTCACCAAACGCGGCGTACGATCCGACTACATTCAGGTCGAAGAACAGCAGCGGTATCTGCGTGGACAGTTGCACGTCGCCCGCCAACTGCGCGCGCCAGTCCACCAACGTCACTTGTTCGAGATTCGCCACAGCGTCTTCGATCCGAACCGGCCCGAGAATCGCTTGATCCGGACGTGCCTGGATTTCACGCTACGTCGTACACGGGATCCTGATAATTGGCGGTTAACTCGCGAACTGGCGGATCTGTTTCGGGATATCCCGGCATGCCGTGATCCCGAGCAAGATCTGAAGAAATGGCGCAGTGATCGCCTGATGGCGCATTACGAAACCGTCAAGCCGTGGTGCGAGTTGATTCTTCATCGACATGTACCACTCGCGGTCCGCGGCGAGTGGCGAGGGATTAGCTTTCTCTTTCCGATGGAACGGTTATTCGAGCACCATGTGTACCAGGCGTTGAAGCGCCGGCTTGCCCCCGATGCGCAATTAACGACCCAGTCACGCCTTCATTCGCTGTGCATCCATCAAGAGAGATCGCTGTTTCAATTGCGCCCCGATATGCTGCTCAGTCTACAGAATCGCCGCTGGGTTCTGGACGCAAAATGGAAGCGCCTTGAGTCGTCCGATGCAGCGGGCAAGTATGGTTTGAGTCAGGCCGATTTCTATCAATTGTTCGCTTACGGTCATTACTATCAGAATGGCTCCGGCGATATGCTACTGATTTATCCCGCGTGGAATGGCTTCCGAATGCCGCTTCCGCCATTCGAGTTCCGCGGCGGGTTGAGAGTCTGGGCGCTTCCGTTCGATCTCGAAACAGACGAGCTGTCGCTTCCGGAAGTGCTCGCAATGCCCCTCCGCATGACCAAATTCGACCGGTACGAGCCACGGTCCCGTTAGACGCGCGCCGCCGCAAAAGGCCCGGCGACGTCGGGCCAAACAGATTGAGCCGCAGGCAGGATCCAGCTCGTTCCAACCGGAAAACACTGCACGATGCTCCTTTCGACGATTGCGTTGAGAACCACATAGTTCGCAGGTGCGACTGGCTGCGTCTTTCCGTCTGCGTCCGGCGCGTCGCCCGGCAACGGTTCCGCTCCAGCCTGAATAACTACGCCACCATCGATGTCGTAGAACGCAAACCAGTTAGGGGGCAGCTCGCTTCGAAGGGCAACCAACCCACCGACCGTCTCGAGCATCTGGTTATCGATCGCCGTCAACCAACCGACGGTTTTGATTTTGTCGCGCAGGCGCATCGCGCTGATCACCGGATCACCAACATCGAGCGCGATGTTGCGCTTCGATAGCCAATACTCGGTTGGCTCGTTCTCGTCGCACTCGGTCCGGCTCAGATTGACCGCATGGCAAGCGTAGCCGCTGAAGACGTTCAGACGACGGGAAAAGTCGACGAAGAGTTTCTGGAATGCTGCTGGACGCGCAAACAAGAAAGGGGCCGGAACCGAAAACGTACGCGTGCTCGCGCCTCCATCCGGCCTCTCCATCCGCTTCGGCAACCCGAAGACACGGAACTCCCACCGGCCGGCGTCCTTTGCCCTGTCGCCGGACGATACAGATTGCAGTGGCAGCTTGCTCGTCCGGTGCGTTGATCAGCGCGGTCTCGTCGATCTTGCCGCCCTTCAGTTTCACCGGTTGCCGACCATCACGCGCGAGCCATTTCAGCCGGTCGCCCGCAAATGCCGAGTAGTTCCGGAAACATTCCGCCATTGCCTCGCGAACATCGGCCTTATCGTCGTTCGGGAAAAATAGTGCGCCACACCATCCTCCCACGCTCTCTCAAGAAATCAACCGTCATCACCCCACCGCTGCCGTTCGGCCCGCCCCCATCCGAACGGCAGCGACCAAGATCCGACAATCAGTCGTGGCGATCACCGTGCGCAAACACCTTCTTCCCTTCAAAGGTTTCTTGCACACCCTGCTCGCAATTCGGCGGGCACTTTACCAAGCCGTCGGCGCTCTGGCCTGCCACGGTAACCGCCCGGTAGACAACGGATTCGATCAGCGTTCCGTCGGCAGCGACGACGATGTTCAGATCGGTCTCGACGCCGGCCGGCACGGCACCGCCGGTGGTATAGACGGTTTGCATGGTGCCGGTGCAATCGGAGTTCACCGTGTACGTTCCGGTCTGGTTCGGATTGAATGTCGTCTGCCCACCCTTCGGCAGCCCGCCGATCGCCCCGAAGTCGGTGCGTGAAAAATGGCTCGTGCCGTCGAACGTCACCAGGGCGACGTCATCGAGGATCGACGGCGCCGCATACGGATGCACCTTGCCGTCAGCGCCGATCAGTCCAAGAATCTCTCCGTGACCGATAAACCCAAACTGTCCCTTTAGGGTCGCGTTCGAGCAAAGGCCGTCGGCCTGCGCGGCACCACTGAGAGATAGGAGGGCAACAGCTGTTGCGGACCAAACACTTAGATGCTTGCTTTTCATGTTCATCTCCATGTCATGAATCGGGCGCTCGACTTGATCAAGCAGAGAGAATTGCTGCTTTATCGACCGCACTGCGCAGACTCGTTAGCAGGAGTCGAAAAACGACACGGCTTCGCTTCGCTACGATTGTTTGCGAAACGCCTGCCGCTCAGTTTCGGGATTTTGGTGGCAACGTATGACCGGCTTCCCGCGGCGTGCCGGACAGCACCCGTTGACTACCGATGGACAAGCAAACGCGCAGACGTGACGTCACCCGGCGCTCGGTGTGGCCGTACAGTTAAGCGGATGCTTGATGATAGAGACGTAGGGTGTCTAGACCGTGCGCGTGAAGCAAGTGTCCATAGTCGCCGCCTTCCTTCTCTTCATTCACTACCGACTGTCCCCGGGACACAACGCAGCCCACAACCTGGCGAGCAGGCGTTTTTGTTATTGATCGAACATAGACGTGCGCTTGCGGGATTACAAGGCGACGCCAAGTTCTTTTAGCAATTAAAAGACACTGAAATTCTTATAATTGAATAAATGTCGTTTTGATTATAGTTTTTAATAAACCATCTTATTATAGGAACAGAAACACATACGGCTCCGTCGGATTGCGCGAGTATGAAGAGAATGGACGTGCACGGAAACTCCGGACGAACGCAACGCGGCCGATCCCGACGTCGACGGTGCTGCAAACGGCCGATCTTGCGACTTTCATCACACGGGTCGAACGGCCGTTTGCCGGGTGGTGCGACAACGCGGCACCGAGCGCCCGGCAGCGGACGCCACGTCAGCGGGTGGTAATTTCGACGGCCAGGATTTCGAACCCGGGGTCGGCATTCGCGTTCGCCGCCTTTTTCGCTTCTTCATACGACAGAAAGGACATGGCCTCCTGAATCTCCGGTGCCATGCCGATGTCGCCGTCCTCGCCGGTGCAGAGGAACTGCTGGCCGGTCTTCACGACATAGATGGTCGTCGTCATGTCTCCCTCCGTGGTTTGCAAGGGGAACTTTCAGTCTAGCTTCCACGATTCCGTATGCAACCCCGGCAGCCGGTTACCCGCTGACCTGATGCACGTCGAAGCCACGCCGTTGCCGGCCGGCGCCCCCGAACCGCCAGCCGGTTCGATGGCTGGCGTGAGTCGTCCCCACGGATCAGGGTTGGCGTTTGCCGCGGCCACCAGCAGGTTTGCCGGCCGGCTTGCCTGAACCCGTCGCCGCCTTGCTGGCGGGTTTGCTACGCGGCTTTTGCACGCTGAACGGGCTGCCGCTGGACACGCCTGCCCCCTTACCCGCAGCCCCAGCGCGCGGCGCCACGGGCTTACGTTTGCTGTCGCCACCTTGCGGCCGCGTTTTTTTGCCGGACACGGGCATGGCGCCCGCCCCGGCTTGCGGCACTTTGGGCTTCTTCGGCTTTTTGGGCTTCTTGATGATCTGACCCGTCGCGCTGGTTTCCGGCACGCGGTGTTCAGCTTCAAAACCCGGCTCTTCTTCACGGCGCAGCGTTTGCCGGATCAGCGCTTCGATCGCGGCCAGTTGCGGTGCTTCATCGGCACACACCAGCGACACCGCCACCCCGCTGGCGCCTGCGCGGCCAGTACGGCCAATACGGTGCACATAGTCTTGCGCCACGATCGGCAGATCAACGTTGATCACCAGCGGCAGGTCGTCGATATCCAGCCCGCGCGCCGCCACATCGGTGGCGACCAGCATATTGACTTCGCCCGTCTTGAAGCGCTCCAGCGCACGCAGGCGCGCGGGTTGCGGTTTGTCGCCGTGGATGGTGTCGACCGCATAGCCCGCGTCATTCAACATCGCCGCCAGGTAATCCACGCCATTGCGGGTCTTGACGAACACCAGCGCGTGCTCCCAGTTGTTCTCGGCCACCAGGTGCATGAAGAGGTCGGGCTTGTTCCGCTTGTCCACCGGCACCACCCACTGCTTGATCTTGCTGGCCGTGGCATTGGGCGGGCTGACGCTGATATTGACCGGGCCGCGCAGAATGCCCGCCGCCATGGCGCGGATATCGTCGGTAAATGTGGCAGAGAACAGCAGGGTCTGGCGCTGGACGGGCAAGGCGGCAAAGACCGCGTTGAGTTCGCGCGCAAAGCCCAGATCGAGCATCCGGTCGGCTTCATCCAGCACCAGCGTCTGCACTTGGTCAAACTGCACTGCGTTCTGGCGGTTGAGATCCAGCAAACGGCCCGGCGTGGCAACGAGCACATCCACGCCTTTGCGCAACTTCATCATCTGCGGGTTGATACTCACACCGCCGTACGCGGCCAGGAATCGCAGGTCGAGGCCTTTGCCGTATTCGATAAAGCTTTGCAGCACTTGTTCAGCCAGTTCACGCGTCGGCACCAGCACCAGCACGCGCGCGCGGTTGCTGGACACCGCGGGGCCGTGTTGCACCAGCCGTTGCAACAGCGGCAGCGCAAAACCCGCCGTTTTGCCCGTGCCGGTTTGTGCCGCAGCCATCACGTCCTTGCCGCCGAGCACGGCAGGAATCGCCTTCGCCTGCACCGGCGTAGGCACCTGGTAATTGAGGTCCTGCAGATTGCGCAGCAAGGGTTCGATCAGGCCAAGCGAGGCAAAAGACATTGACGCGTTCCGGGCTAAAAACCGCAATTCTAGCGGTTACCGCCTGGTTGCGCCGGTCTGCCCTGCCGTCACCGTGCGCATGCGTTCGATACCGCCTGAAATGATGCAGGCGCAGCCACCGCGCGCAAACGGCAACGCCCCGCCAAACATGCACCGCCCTTCGCACTCGATGCATTCGACCGTCTCACACGCCACCCCGCCCCCGATTACCTAGGTAATTGACACGTATGGACCTAGGTAATTGGCGTCCCTACCATGGTTTTGCCACGCAACGAAACGCAAGCATAAAGAGGACACGACCATGACCACCCAGGACGTCGACACCCAAACGCTACGCCGCGTGATCGCCGCAGCGTCAATCGGCAATTTCGTCGAATGGTTCGATTTCGCCGCATACGGCTTTCTCGCCACCATCCTGACGCGAGAATTCTTCCCCAGCGGCGACCCTACCGTCGGACTCCTGAAGACATTCGCAGTCTTCGCGGTGGCCTTCGCCTTCCGCCCGCTGGGCGGCCTCATCTTCGGCGTGATCGGCGACCGCATCGGACGCAAGCGAACGCTCGCGCTCACGATCCTGATGATGGCCGGCTCGACCACGTTGATCGGCCTGCTCCCGACCTACGCGAGCATCGGATACTGGGCACCGTTGCTTCTCACGGTCATTCGCTGCGTCCAGGGCTTCTCCGCGGGCGGTGAATACGCGGGCGCATGCGCCTACGTGATGGAACATGCACCGCGCCGCCGCCGCGCATTCTTCGGCAGCTTCGTGCCGGTGTCGACCTTCTCGTCGTTCGCTTGCGCGGCGGTGGTGGCCTACCTGCTCGAGTCGTCGCTGTCGTCGCAGGCGATGATCGAATGGGGCTGGCGCGTACCGTTCCTGATCGCGGCGCCGGTCGGCCTCATCGGCGTCTACTTGCGTGTCAACCTGAACGAAACGCCCGCGTTCCAGGCACTCGAAGGCAAGCACGACGTTGCGCATGCCCCGCTGATGGAAACCCTGCACTCGCAGTCGTGGAATATCCTGAAGCTCGGTGCCTTCGTGTCCGTGACGGCGCTGTCCTTCTACACGTTCACAACCTATTTCGCGACGTACCTTCAAGTCGCCGGGCACCTGTCGCGCGGCACGTCGCTCCTCGTGACGGTCCTCGCCCTCCTCTTCGCGGCGGCGTTGTGTCCGCTCGCCGGCTTCTTCTCCGACCTCGTCGGCCGCCGCGCAACGATCGCCACCACCGGCGTCTTCATCATCGTGTCGGTTTATCCGGCCTTCTCGCTGGGCGGCTCGGGCGTGTTGTCGCAGTCGCTGATCGGCGTCGCGCTTCTGGCGATTGGCGCGGTGCTCTCGGGCGTGGTGACGGCACCGCTCATGTCGGAAGTGTTCGCGACGAAAACCCGCTATACCGCGTCGGCGATCACGTACAACCTCGCGTACACGATCTTCGGCGGTACCGCACCGCTCGTCGCCACGTGGTTGATCTCCGCGACCGGCACCAACCTGTCGCCTGCGTACTACCTGATCGCCGTGTCGATCTTCGCGATGATCGGCGGTCTGTCGCTGCCGGAAACGTCGAAGACGGCGCTCGAAGACGCCGGTCCGGCGACCGGGAAAACCACGCAGTCCGCCAAGCGCGGCGTCGAACGTGCCATTTGAGCACCTGTCCGCCTTCTGCATCCTGCCCACAAAAATCAACGCGTAGAGAGACGCCATGACCAGCCTTCACGATTCCAGCATCATCATCGATGGCCTGAACATTTCGAAATTCGAGCGATCGGTGTTCGAAGACATGCGCAAAGGCGGCGTCACGGCCGTCAACTGCACTGTCTCCGTGTGGGAGGACTTCCAGAAGACGATCGACAACATCGCGGAAATGAAGCAGCAAATCCGCGAGTACAGTGAAATTCTCACGCTGGTGCGCACGACGGACGACATCCTGCGCGCAAAGAAGGAGAACAAGACCGGCATCATCTTCGGCTTTCAGAACGCCTATGCGTTCGAGGACAACCTCGGCTATATCGAAGTGTTCAAGGAGCTCGGCGTCAATGTCGTGCAGCTCTGCTACAACACGCAGAACCTGGTCGGCACGGGTTCCTACGAACCGGACGGCGGGTTGTCCGGATATGGCCGCGAAGTGATTCAGGAGATGAACCGGGTCGGCATCATGGTGGACCTGTCGCACGTCGGCGCGAAGACTTCGTCCGATGCCATCGCCTGTTCGAAGAAGCCGGTCACTTACTCGCACTGCTGCCCGTCCGGCTTGAAAGAGCATCCGCGCAACAAGACGGACGATCAATTGCGCGAGATCGCGGAAGCAAACGGCTTCGTAGGCGTCACGATGTTCATGCCGTTCCTGCGACGCGGCGCCGACGCGACCATCGACGATTATCTCGAAGCGATCGAATACGTGATCGACGTGATCGGCGAAGACAAGGTCGGGATCGGCACGGACTTCACGCAGGGCTACAGCACCGAGTTCTTCGACTGGATCACGCATGACAAGGGCCGCTATCGTCGCCTGACGGAATTCGGCAAGGTCGTCAATCCTGAAGGCATTCGCACGATCGGCGAATTCCCGAACCTCACGGCCGCGATGCAACGCGCCGGCTGGAGCGAGTCGCGCATCAGGAAGGTGATGGGCGAGAACTGGCTGCGGGTATTCGGCGAAGTCTGGAACGGTTGAGTCGTTCATCGACCCCGTACCCGCCATGCAGCCTCAATTGCCCATCGACGTCGATCCGGACACCGGTGTCTGGATCACCGACGCACTGCCGATGCTGTACGTTCCGCGTCACTTCTTCACGAACAATCATGTGGCTGTCGAAGCAGCGCTCGGCCGCGAAACCTACGCGTCGATTCTTTACCACGCCGGCTACAAGTCGGCCTATCACTGGTGCGACAAGGAAGCCGAGAAACACGGTATCAGCGGCATGGCCGTGTTCGAGCATTATCTGAAGCGCCTGTCGCAGCGTGGCTGGGGCAGGTTCAGCATCGCCGAAGCCGATCCGTCGACGTCGCATGCGCGCATCCACCTGCATCACTCGTCGTTCGTACTGGCACAGCCCGGCAAGCATGGAAAGCTTTGCTACATGTTCGCGGGCTGGTTCGCCGGTGCGATGGACTGGGTCAACGACACCGCGGCCGACGCAGCGAGCAAAGGCCCGCGTGCGCATTCGGCGGAAGCCCGGTGTGCGGGCGAGGGACACGATTGCTGCGTGTTTCATGTCGGGGGACAATTTCTGCAGGCGCTACAATCAGACAGGAGTGAACCTGCCCGATAGCCCTGGTCCGAACCCGGTTCGGACCTGTCGACAAGATGCCGAACATGACCGACACGATGTCCAGTCTCGACTACGAAGATCTCTTCAGGCATCTGCCGGTCGCGGCCATCGTGGCCAGGGAGCGCGTCATGATCGATTGCAACGACAAAGCCCTGCAACTGTTCAGGGCGACACGCGACGACATCATCGACCAGTCGTTCGCGAAGCTCTATCCACAGCAGAAGGACTTCGCGACGACCGGCCGTCGCCTCGCGCCGCTGCTCGCGAAACATGCGGGGTTCAGCGACGACCGCATCATGCGGCGCATCGACGGCAGCCATTTCTGGGTCACCGTCTGCGGCTTCGGATACAACCCGAAGCGGCCCTTCGAGCTGGCTATCTGGACCTTCACCGACCTGTCGGGAGACGCAAAGCATCCGGACGTCACCAGCACGTTGACCGAACGCGAGCGCGACGTCGCGGCGTTTCTGGTTCACGGCCTGACCAGCAAGGAGATCGGCAAGGAGCTGAGCATCAGTCCGCGCACGGTCGACATCCATCGCGCGAGCTTGTTGAGAAAGTACGAAGTCCGAACGACACACGATCTCATCGCCTGCCTGCTGGCCTGAGCCGCGCGCGCAAGAGCGGCGTCCCCGCTCCGGACAAAAAAAGCCCGGCAAAGCCGGGCCAATCAGATTGAGACACTAGGAGAATCCCGCCCACCCCACACCGGGCGGACACGCCGCGCTACACGACGTTCTTTTCGACGATCGGCCGGTTTTCCAGCACACGCTCCCAGCCGAGCGACGACAGGTCGAGCGATTCGTACCGCCCACCCAAAATCAGTTCACTCACCCCGCGCCCCGTCGCGGGTCCTTGCTGCAGCCCGTGCCCGCTATACCCGTTCGCGAACACGACGTTATCGAGTTCCGGGTGATGCCCGATGATCGCGTTATGGTCGAACACGTTGTACTCGTAGTACCCGGACCAGCAGTTCTCCACGCGCAGCGCCTCGAACTCCGGCACGCGATTCGCGAGCGTCGGCCAGATCACTTCATCGAACAGGTCGTGATCGACCTCGTCGAGCGGCAGATCGTCGGGATCGCGATCGGGGCTCGGCGACGTCCCGCAGATATACGTGCGCCCTTCCGGCCGAAAATACACGCCCGTCGGATCGATCAGCAGCGGGCAATCGGTGAGCTTCGCCGGCGACGACACGTTGAAGATGCTGCGCCGCCGCGCATACACGGGAATGTCGATGCCCATCATCGACGACAGCGTGCGCGCCCACGCGCCGGCCGCATTGACGAGCGTGTCGCATGCATGACGCTCGCCGTCGCCCGTCACGACATGCGTGATCTTGCGATCGTCGCGAACCACGCCGGTCACGTCGGCCGGCACATACCGCGCCCCCAGCGCCTGCGCCTTCTTGCGCAACGCCTGCACGAGCCCGTAGCCGTCGAACCACCCTTCTCCGCTCACACCGTAAGCGCCCGACACGAGATCGTCGACATTCAGCCAGGGAAACTTCGCGCGCAGTGCATCGCGATCCATCAGGCGGATATCGGCACCGAGCTTCGTCTGCAGCGCATGGTTCTCCCGCAGCGTCGCGTCGCCTGCCGGCGTCGCGAGAAACAGGTAGCCGCCTTCATGCAGGTCGATCGACGGCCGGTTGCCGTCGACCTCGAGCCGCTCGCCGATATCGCGCAGGAACTCGATACCGAACAGCGACATCTCGATCGACAGCGGCGTCGAAAACTGCTGGCGAATCGACGCGGCCGACAGCGCCGACGACGACTTCGCATAGGTGGGATCGCGTTCGATGACGGTCACGGACACCGTCGGATCGGTAGCGCGCAGGAAATAGGCGATCGAGCTGCCGATCACACCACCGCCGACGATGACGACTTGAGAACTCACGACTGACTCCGGTTACTCGTAATGGGCGCTGCCAGCCGGCCGCGCCCGAAGGTTGTTCGTGCCGCGTCGCGCGCGGCGCCGTGCGTGCGGACCACCCGCTGAATCGCCCCCGACATGCGCCGCGATCGCATCCGATCGTTGCGGGTATTTCAGCACGTCCGGCGTCGCCGCGAAAGTCCGCGCGGGTGCAGGTGTTCAGTCCGTCGATTGCGTGGTGACGGGCTGCCACGCGGCGTTCTTCACTTCATACAGCGTCGAGCTCGGGTTCTTCAGGTCGCCGGTGCTGGTGAACGCGATCGTGCCCGTGATGCCGTCGTAGCGCGTGCCCTTCAGCGCGCCGTTGAAATCGGCCGGCTTCGTCGAGTTCGCCTTCTGCATCGCATTGATCGCGATCCAGGTCGCGTCGTACGCGAACGGCGCATACGCGAGCATGTCGACGCCGTACTTCTGCTTGAATTTCGTTTCGAACTGCTTGCCCTTCGCGAGCCGCGACAGCGGCTGTCCGTATTCCCACACGGCCGCGCCTTCGGCCGCGTTGCCCGCGAGCTTGATGAAGTTCGCGTTCATCACGCCGCCGCCGGCCAGAAACTGCGCGCGGATGCCGAGCTGGCGCATGCGCTTGACCAGCATCGCGGACTGCGCGTCGAGGCCGCCAAAAAACACCAGGTCGGCATTCGTGCTCTTGATCTTCGTGAGCTGCGCGCTGAAGTCGACGGCCTTGTCGTTCGTGAATTCGCGCGCGACGATCGTGCCGCCGTTCGCCTTCGCGGCCTTCTCGAATTCGTCGGCTTCGCCCTGGCCGAACGCGGTGCGGTCGTCGATGATCGCGATGCGCTTCGCCTTCGTCACGCTCGCCGCGTACGCACCGGCATTGCCGGCGTTCTGCGTGTCGGTGGCGATCACGCGATACACGGTGCCGAGGCCGGCGCGCGTGATGTCGGGATTGGTGGCCGACGGCGTGATCATCGGAATGCCGGCCTTCGCATAGATCTTCGATGCGGGCAACGTCGTGCCCGAATTGAAATGGCCGATCACGACGGCCACCTGCGCATCGGTCAGTTGCTGCGCAGCCTGCACGCCCACGCGCGGATCGCTCTGGTCGTCCTGCGACGCGACGACGAACTTGACCGGCTTGCCGCCGATCGTCGTGTGCGCGGCGTTCGCTTCGTCGACGGCCATGCGCACGCCGTTCTCGATGTCCTTGCCGTACGCGGCACCGCTGCCGGTCAGCGGCACGGCCACGCCGACCTTGATGACCGTCTCCTGCGCATGGGCGGCGCCCGTCTGGAACGCGAAGAGCGCAGCAGTCAGTGCAACGCCGGAAAGCGAACGAATGCGGAACGTCATCGGCCAATCCTTCATCTGTGGGTCGGGATGCGACGCGCGACTATCGCGCGTCGGCGACCTCCCGCGTGCCGGTGGATCCGTCGGCCGCCGGGATGTCGCGCAACGCGCGTCGCCAGCCGGTCGGTCGATCGCCGCGGTTCCGTCTCCGGAGAACCTGCCAGCGCGAAAGAGGTGAACCGATTGTGGGTAGCCAATACCCGTGCAGCAAACGAATTATCGGAACTATGTTGTGAGGATTTATCATCAAGTTCCGACGCTGCGGACGGTGCGCGGCCCGCGCGACGGCGGGCCGGGATCGGAAACGTCACGCGGGATGCGCGCCAGTGCCTTTGCACCAAGGCCGCGCCGGGTAATGCCGATGGCGCATCATCACTTGGTCAACGGACGACGATGCATGGCGCATCGCGCGATTCGGTCAGTGCCGATCGGTTTCCTTCTGCTTGCACACCGCATCGGCGGCCTCGCCGGCCTGCTGTTCCGCCAGGCCTTCCGCTTCCGTCTCGCGGTCGTCTGTCAACTTGCCGAGCGCTTCCTTGACCGACCCCTTCACTTGCTTGAGCTTGCCTTCGATGCGATTCCTGTTCATGGTCGTCTCCTGCGATGAGTTGGGGAGAGTCGACGGCACGGCAGCATGGGCCGCACCGCCGAGTGGACAGGATCGCAGCCGCGCACCGCGCACCGCGCGCGGCAGATGCAGATGCGGATGCGCCAGCCTGAATGGTGCATTCGCACCGCTGCCCGACGCCCGGCGTCAATCCTTGCCGTTCGCACCGCCCTTCCCGGCCTCCTTGTCGCCGCGCGCGCCGTTGGCTTCGGCCGCGCCGACGATCCCGCGCTCGCGCGCTCACACGATCGCCTCGCCGCGGCTGTGCACGTCGAGCTTCGCGTAGATCGTCGCGCCGTGATTGCGCACTGTGTTCGGCGCGAGCCCGAGTCGGCCGGCGATCTCCTTGTCAGCGAGGCCGTGACACAGCAGATCGAGCACGTCGCGCTCGCGCGCGGTGAGGTCCGACAGCTGCGCGCCCGCATCCGGCGCATTCGCGCGCCGCACGTTCGCGAGCTTCTCGATCAGCGTGCGGCTAAACCACGACATGGGCAAATATCTGATCGCCTGGCTGCTCGGCGCACCGGTCGGCGTGCTGGTGCTGTTCTACCTGGTCACGCACCTGCTCTGACGAGCGCGGCGCCCATCCAGCGAAAACGGGCCGGCGGCTGTGATCAGCCGCCGGCCCGTCCGTCATCGTGCGTTGCGCTTACTTCGCCGCGTTCGCCGTCATCTTGAAGATGCCCTGCGCGTTGCCCGCATCGAAACGCAGGTCCGTCACCCAGCGGCGCGCCGCCTGGTCGAACGTGCGACGGCGCGTGATGAACTCATAGAACGAGCCCGGCACGTTGCGCTTCACCGTGCCGCCGTCGCGCGTGCGGAACTCGCGCTCGACAATGTCCGCGCGATACGCGGTCTGGAACACGCGGCCCGAGCGCGAACGCTCGACTTCCGGCTTCATCGGCCGGCCCTTCGCCTTCTCGTCGTCGGACAGCTTGAACACGTCGATCACGCGATCGGTCGCATGGTTGAACGCGTTGCCTTCGGTCGCGATCCACGCCATCTCGGCCGATTCGAGCAGCAGCGTCTCGTAGTCGAGTTCGTTCGGCAGGTCGTGCTGGCGCGCGAACGCGCCGACGATCTCGGGCAGCAGCGCGTGCGCGGCGTCGAGCGACAGCCAGCCTTCACGCTCGATCTCCCACAGCAGCGCGACGGCCGCCGGCGACAGCGGATCGCGCGACGAGCTGACGACGTTCGTCACGGCCTGCTGGAATTCCTTCGAGAAACGCTCCGGATGCAGTTCGCTGACGAAGAACTGCGCGATTTCGTCCGGTGCATCTTCGTGCGCATACGCGCGGCCGGTCATGCCGAGCTTGTCGAGCGGATAACGGCCGTTCAGGCGGAAGCCGAGCGGACGCAGGATGCGCGTGAACGCGGCTTCGCCCGGCGGCAGCGCGCCCGTGTGCGGCCAGCGCACGGTGCGCAGCGCGCCGTGGTCGAAGTAGACCGAGCCGCCGTTTTCGATCGCGTCGGCCGTGTACGCGCGGCCGTTCGCCGAACGTTCGAGCAGCCCTTCGAACAGCGCCATGTTCATCGCCTGCGCGATTTCGGCACGCGTGACGACGTCGGCTTCCCACTCGTCGAGGATGGCCGGCATGTTCAGGGTCGCGAACAGGGCGTCGGTCTTCGCCTGTCCCAGCAGCTTCGTCAGCAAGCTCTCGATATTCGGATTGCGCATCAGGATTCTCGTCTCGGGGGACCGCCGGCAAACGTGCCGGCAACTCAGGTGGCCGGCCGCCCAACGGGCGCCTGGCCTTGCGTGGGATGCATTATTCAAAGGGTTGCGGTGGGGCGTAAAGCGAGATTAAATTGATATGTGATGAGTTTTTGGAATTATTCGCAGTCCCCGCACTCGTCCGCCGGCCCGCCTCGGGCGGGTCCGTTCGTCAGACAAAACGAGCATCATGCGCAAATTCAAGATCCCCAACATGGGTGCGCTCGTGGCTTTCGAAGCCGCGGCGCGCCACGAGAGCTTCACGCACGCGGCGAAGGAGCTGTTCCTGACCGAAAGCGCGGTATCGCGGCAGATCGCGACGCTGGAGGCGAGCCTCGGCGTGCGGCTGTTCGCGCGCGTGAAGCAGCGCGTCGTGCTGACGCGCGCCGGCAAGCTGTACGGCACGCAGGTGCGGCGCGCGCTGGAGGCGCTCGACCGCGACACGCTGTCGATCATCGCGCACGGCAGCGGCGGCGGCTACCTGGAGCTCGCGGTGCTGCCGACCTTCGCGTCGCACTGGCTGATCCCGCGCATCAAGAGCTTCTACGACCGCACGCCGGACGTGCGCGTGAACATGGGCAGCCGTACCGACCTGTTCTCGTTCGAGGACACCCACTTCGAGGCCGCGATCCACTACGGCAAGCCGACCTGGCCCGGCACGTCGTCCGACTACCTGTTCGGCGAGGAAGTCGTGCCGATCTGCTCGCCCGCGCTGCTCGACGGGCCGGTCGAACGCGTGGAGGATCTGCTCGCGTATCCGCTGCTGCACTCCACCACGCGCCCTGGCGCCTGGGCGCAATGGTTCGAGACGCACGGCGTCGAGGACATCCGCACGATGCAGGGCGTGCGCTACGAGTTGCATACGATGCTGATCAGCGCGGCCACGGCCGGGCTCGGGATCGCGCTGGTGCCGAAGTTCTTCGTCGAGGAACAGTTGCACCAGCTCGGCCTGATCGTGCCGTGCGACGCGGCGACGGTCGGCGATTCAGCGTACTACCTCGTGTATCCGACGGAGTTCAGCCACAGCAAGCCGCTGGAATCGTTTCGTGCGTGGTTGCTGGAGCAGGCAAGCGCCTATGCGGCGCCGGGGCGGGACGAAGAGCTTGACGACGAGGATGACGAAGACGTCGAGTGAGTGCGGCGTAGCGCGGCAGGCCGGTGCGCGCCGGGCGGGCAACCCCGACCCGGCGCTCCGGGCAGCCGACCTCGCTTCGGCAGCGCGGCGGACCTTCTCACATTTCTTCACTGCGTGTGTTTTCTCTCAGGTTCCGGGGCAATTTTTTCTTCGCCGCGCGAGAGCATTATCCGCCCAAACCGGCCAAAGTGAAACGTTTGCGCATGGTCTGACGGGCTGATTCCCGGCATTCGGAAACAATCCTTCAAAATCCTTACGCATTGCACAACAGCGTTCGGCAAATCTTGCAATCGGCGCGGTGTTCCTTTTAAATGGAACTGGTTCCATTCCGCGTTTCGGCCAGCCTTTCGCGTGACGCTTCGTCGTCCGCGCGTCATGATGCCGATTCAGGATCGAGGATCATTCAGCTCAGGATTCCGCATCGCCCGTCCTTCCCGGACACCTGTCAAACGAGACCGTCATGCCTGATTCCGCTTCCCTGCAGCAGCTGTTTCCCGCCTATCAAGACATCCCCGCCGAGTTCCGCCTCGCGGCGCCGATCCACCAGCGCGTGTCGCTCGTCGACGGCGCATTGCGCCCGTGGGACGGCGCGACCAAGACCGTGCTGTCGCCCGTGTGCGTGCGCCAGCCGGACGGCAGCGTCGCGCAGATGGAGATCGGCAGCTATCCGGTGATGGGCGAGACGGAAAGCGACGCGGCGCTCGACGCCGCGGTGCGCGCGTACGACTCGGGCCGCGGCGAGTGGCCGACGATGAAGGTCGAGCAGCGCATCGCGTGCATGCAGGACTTCATCAAGCGGATGGTCGCGCAGCGCGAGCTGGTCGTGAACCTGATCATGTGGGAGATCGGCAAGAGCCTCGCCGATTCGCAGAAGGAGTTCGACCGCACCGTCACGTACATGACGCAGACGATCGACGCGCTGAAGGACCTCGACAACGCGAACTCGCGCTTCGTGATCGCCGAAGGCACGATCGGCCAGATCCGCCGCACGCCGCTCGGCGTCGTGCTGTGCATGGGGCCGTACAACTATCCGCTGAACGAGACCTTCGCGACGCTGATCCCCGCGCTGCTGATGGGCAACACCGTGGTGTTCAAGCCGCCGCAGTACGGCACGCTGCTGTTCGAACCGCTGCTCGAGGCGTTCCGCGACGCGTTCCCGAAGGGCGTGATCAACACCATCTACGCGCCGGGCGCGGTGGTCGTGCCGCACATGCTCGCGTCGGGCAAGATCAACGTGCTCGCGCTGATCGGCTCGAGCAAGGTCGCCGATCACCTGAAGAAGCAGCACCCGAAGTCGCACCGGCTGCGCGCGATCCTCGGCCTCGACGCGAAGAACGCGGCGATCGTGCTGCCCGACGCCGATCTCGATCTCACCGTGAAGGAGTGCCTGCTCGGCGCGCTGTCGTTCAACGGCCAGCGCTGCACCGCGCTGAAGATGCTGCTCGTGCATCGCTCGATCGTCGACGAATTCCTGAAGCGCTTCACCGCCGCGCTCGAACAGTTGAAGATCGGCATGCCGTGGGAGAAAGGCGTCAGCATCACGCCGCTGCCGGGCATGCATCGCACCGCGTACATGACCGATGCGATCGACGACGCGAAGGCCAAGGGCGCGCAGGTCGTCAACCAGTCAGGCGGCGAGTTCAGCAAGACGCTGTTCTACCCGGCCGTCGTGTATCCGGTGTCCGAAGGGATGAAGCTGTATCGCGAGGAGCAGTTCGGGCCGATCATTCCGGTCGCGCCGTTCGACGATGTCGAAACCGCGCTCGATTACGTGACGACGTCCGAGCACGGCCAGCAGGTCAGCATCTTCGGTTCCGATCCGGCGCAGATCGGCGCGCTCGTCGATCCGCTCGTGAACCAGGTGTGCCGCGTGAACATCAACTGCCAGTGCCAGCGCGGGCCGGACGTGTTCCCGTTCGCGGGACGCAAGGACTCGGCGGAAGGCACGCTGTCGGTGACCGACGCGCTGCGCGCGTTCTCGATCCGCTCGATGGTCGCGGCGAAGCAGACCGACGGCAGCAAGCAGCTGCTCGACTCGATCGTGTCGGATCACTACTCGAAGTTCATCAACACGGGCTTCATTTTCTGAAGCGGGTGGCGATGCGACGAACCAACCGCCGCGCGTTCGTGCGGCGGTTGGTCTGGACGAGCACGCGTGGCACGTTCATACGTTCGACACGAGCAAGCGGATCCCCGCCACGCCGAACACCACCGCGAGACACGCTTCCATTGCGCGCCGGCCGCGCACGTACAGCCGGCGTGCGCCGTCCGTCGAGAACACCAGCGCATAGCCGCCGAACACCAGGCAGCCGATCACGATGCAGCCCGGCACCACGGTGCCGTGCGACGCGCCCGCGCCGTTCGACGACAGCGCGACGATCGACACCCACACCAGGATGGCTTTCGGATTCGTCAGGTGCAGCATCGCGCCGCGCGCGTAGAAGCGCGACAGCTTCTGATCGGGTGCCGCCTGCAGCGCAGCGGCCGGCCTGGCCGACCACGCGGTGCGGCCCGACTTGTACGCAAGCCACAGCAGGTACACGCCGCCGAACAGCTTGATCGCGACCAGCAGCTTCGACCACGCGAGCAACGCCGCCGACACGCCGAGCGCGGCCACCGTCGCCCAGAACATCGACCCCGAAATCACGCCGAGCGCAAACACGAGCGCCGTCTTGCGGCCATGGTTCGCGGCGACCGACATGATCGCGAGATTGCTCGGGCCGGGGCTGGCCGTACCGACAAAATAGGCTGTGTAGGCCAGCAGCAGGTTGGCCGAGAAGAAGGCGTGGACGCTCATGTCGAACCTTGCGGGGATGATGCGCAGATTGTTGGCAAATGCCCGACATCTGCCCATGGACAGTTGGCGGCGTACTCACTGGGCCAGTTGGGTAACGCGGTGACGTACGTCGCGCCCCCACCCGGATCGCCACGCGCAAAAACGTCTCGAATCTGAAACATCCGGTGCATCCATTGCAGCGCTCCGCCGCGCAGCGGAGATCACCGCGAGCCGGCGTCCGGCGCGGGACAGACGCCGACGAAGCACGCCCGCGCTGCCCTTCAAGCGGCTCCTCGACGGCAACACGAAGCCGGCTTCAGCCCGGCGTTACGTTACATCGCTGAAGCATTTCATCGGTCCGGCCCCTGTCGCGCACGCGACTGTCACCGACGGATGCGTATGGACGCCCGCTTCGATTTTCCGTGCAAACCAGTACCGGCGGGACGCGATGGCCTGCGCAGCGGCACGCGTCAACATTCCTCAACAATCGGATCGCGGCACTGGTACGGAACCTGCATTCCGTTAGACGTGAAAGCCGCGCCGCCGAGCGACGCGGACCTGAACCCTGCTCGGACGCATCCGCCGGATCCGTCCGAACGATTCGCGAAGCAACGAGGCCATTCATGGATGCGCTGCCCAACTCGTCCGACACGGCGTTCCAGCTCTTTCTCGCGAAAGTGCTCGAACAACCGCTGCCCGACTGGACTGAAAAACAGCAGATGGAACTCGAGATGGCGCGCGCGCTGTCCACGCAGATGGTCCATCTCGCCGAGGACATGCGCAACGGCAGCGCGGATCTCGCGCGCTGCCTCGTGCTGCTCCGCTACGCGAAGGTGCTCGATTTCATGCTGACGTCGCTCGCCGCGCGCCGCGACATTCATCCGCAAACGCTTCGCACGCTGTTCCGGCTCGCGAACCTGAAAGTCGACGATGCGTATCCGGTGTGAGCCGGGCGACGTACCGGCTTCGGCGACGGGCGGCCGCCGGCGCGGGGAAGGTTCGATCACGGCGTCGCATGACCGGCACAAGGCGACCGACATCCTGCGCTGATCCGCGACGCCCTCGGCACTTGCGCCCTTACGTCGCCTTGCGCGCCATCGGCTCGCCAACGACGAATCCGCCGCCCTGATACCGCTGCGCGGGATCGTCGTACTCGGCGGTCGGCGCCGTCACCGGGAACAGCTCCGCGAACTGCTCGGAGCTGTCGCGCGGCCGGAAGCCGAGGAAGCCGGCCTTCGTGTTGTCCCACCACTTCACCGGGTTGTCCGACACGCCATAGACGATCGCGTGACCGACGCGGTTCGTCAGCAGCGAGCAGCGCACGAGTTCGATGAAGTCGCGGTAGCTGAGGAACGTCACGAGCATGCGCGGGTTCTTCGGCACCTCGAACGACGAGCCGATCCGCAAGCACACCGTCTCGATCCCGAAGCGGTCGAAGTAATACCGCGACAGCGACTCGCCGAAGCATTTCGTCACGCCGTACAGGCTGTCCGGACGCATCGGCGAATCGGCGTCGAGCACTTCCGTGACCGGATGGAAACCGATCGCATGGTTCGAGCTCGCGAACACGATGCGCTTCACGCCGTGCTTGCGCGCGGCTTCGTACAGGTTGTACGTGCCGGTGATGTTCGCATCGACGAGATCGTCGAACGGCGCGTCGACCGAAATGCCTCCGAGGTGGACGATCGCGTCCACGCCGTCGACGAGGTCCATCACCGCCGGCCGGTCGGCCAGGTCGACGACACGGGTTTCTTCATGCGCTTCGGCATCGTCCAGCGCCGCGATGTCGCTGACGCGCACGACGTCGGCCCAGTTCGCCAGCGCGCCGCGCACCTGGCGGCCGAGGTTGCCGGCCGCGCCGGTCAGCAGCAGGCGCCCGAACGGCTTGCGTGCGCCGGTGGATGAGGCGTTCATCGAGTCTCCTTGAATCTGTCCTGGAATGTGCCCGGAACGGGTCCGGGCCGGAAAACGTTTTCCAACTATACGCGGGACCCACGCAAAACGTCAATGGCCGAACCCGTGCGCAGCCATCCGCACTTTCCCGATATCGGTCGGTGGCCGGACACCGGCTTTTTCTGCCACAATCCGGTGCAATCGAACGAAAACGTTACCCTTCCGATGAAAAAAGTTTCCCCGACGATCCGCGACGTGGCCGCGGAAGCCGGCGTGTCGGTCGCGACGGTGTCCAAGTACGTGAACGGCACGCAGCGCTTTTCGCCGACCGTCGAGGCACGGCTCAAGGAAGCGATCGAGCGGCTCGGCTACCGTTCGAATCCGCTCGCGCGCTCGATGATCACCGGGCGCACCCGCACCATCGGCGTGGTGATCCTCGACATCAGCAACCCGTATTTCACGAACGTCGTCAAAGGCGCAAACCGCATCGCGCTCCAGCACGACTACACGCTGCTGCTCGTCGATACTGAAGAGAATCAAGCGCGCGAACGCTCGCTGATCGAGGCGCTCGCGCAGCGCGTCGACGGGCTGATCGTCAGCACGCGGATGCCCGACGAGGAAGCCGGCTGGATGCTCGACCTGCACAAGCCGCTGGTGCTGCTGCGACGCAGCCCCGGCCTGCCGATTCCGAGCGTCGGCATCGACAACCGGCTCGCCACCTACATGCTCGCGCGCCATCTGCTCAATCTCGGCCATACGCGCATCGCGTACCTCGGCTTCGGGCCCGCGCGCGTGAACGACGAACGGATCCAGGGCGCGCGCGACTGTCTCGCCGAAGCGGGGCTCACGCTCGACGTGCACGACGCGCATGCGCCGACCGCCGCAGCCGGCGAGCGCGCGTGCTCACGCGTGATGCTCGGGCCGCAGCGCCCGCAGGCCGTGATCTGCTACAACGACCTGATCGCGCTCGGCTTCATGAAGGAAGCCGCGTCGCTCGGGTTCCGGCTGCCGCAGGACGTGTCTGTCGCCGGCGTCGACAACGTGCCGTACGGCGCATACGCGGCGCCCGCGCTGACCACCATCGACATCCAGAGCGAGAACATGGGCGAGCTCGCGATGCAGAAGCTGATCGACGCACTCGCCGGGCGCACCGATGCGAGCTATTCGACGTTCGAGCCGCGGCTGATCGTGCGCGCGTCGACGGCCGCGGTTGGTTGAAGCACGCGCCAAGTCCCGCCGGCACCGCTTGTCCGCATCACCCATAAAAACGCGCCGCCTCCGGGCGGCGCGCTCGCTTGCCGACATGCGATCACGCGTCGAGCTTCGCGGGCTTCATCTTCGGCGTGAGCATGTGCATGACCGCCAGCGCAAGCAGGTAGGCCAGCGCGCCGATCGCGAACAGCACCCAGTAGTGGCCGGTGCGTTGCAGCACCTGGCCGATCACTTCCGAGAACAGCACGCCGCCGATCGAGCCGGCCATCCCGCCGATGCCGACCACCGACGCGACCGCGCGACGCGGGAACAGATCCGACGCCGTCGTGAACAGGTTCGCCGACCAGCCCTGGTGCGCGGCGGCGGCGAGGCCGACGATCAGCACCGCGACCCACAGGCTCTGCACCTGCGACACGAACGCGATCGGCAGCACGCAGCATGCGCAGATCAGCATCGCCGTCTTGCGCGCGCCGTTCACGCTCCAGCCCGCGCGCAGCAACATCGACGACAGCCAGCCGCCGCCGATGCTGCCGACCGTCGTCAGCGCGTAGATACACACGAGCGGCAGGCCGATATGCTGCATGTCCATCCCGCGCGACTCGTTGAGCCACTTCGGCAGCCAGAACAGGTAGAACCACCACACCGGGTCGGTCAGGAACTTGCCGACCAGGAATGCCCACGTCTCGCGCTTGCGGATCAGTTCGCCCCAGCGCGGCGCGCCGGCATCCGCGTTCGCCGCGTCAAGCGCTTCGGCTTCGTCGCGCGGCTCGTCGTATTCCGCGGCGAGCGCGCGCGTGTCGGCCGTGCGATACATCACCAGCCACACTGCGAGCCACACGATGCCGATCGCGCCGATGATCACGAACGCCGCACGCCACCCGTAGGCCACCGCGATCGCCGGGATGATCGCCGGTGCGAACACCGCGCCGATGTTCGCGCCCGAATTGAAGATGCCGGTGGCGAGCGCGCGTTCACGGCGCGGAAACCATTCGGCCGTCGTCTTGATCGCCGCCGGGAAGTTGCCGCCCTCGCCGATCCCGAGCAGCGCGCGCACGGCCGCGAAGCCCATCACCGAACCGACCACCGCGTGCAGCATTGCCGCGATGCTCCACACCAGCATCGCGACGGCATACGAGATGCGCGTGCCGAGCCAGTCGACGATGCGCCCGAAGCCAAGCAGACCGATCGCGTAGAACGCGGAAAACGCCATCACGATGCGGCCGTACTGCACCTGGGTCCAGCCGATGTCGTGCTGGAGCATCGGCGCGAGCAGCCCGAGGATCTGCCGATCCATGTAGTTGATCACGGTCGCAAAGAACAGCAGCGCACAGACGGTCCAGCGGTAGCGGCTGGCGGCGGCGCGCACCGCGCCGACGACGGCAGATTGCATGAGTGTCTCCGATTCGCGGTCGCGCCCGTCGCGCCGCTGGATATTGCGTGTCCGTGACCGGCGACGGGCGCCGGAGCGGGTCGCGGCCCGCCCCTTTCGTGGCGCTGCCGCTTTCCCGCCGAGTTCTGGAAAACGTTTTTCAGAGAATAGGCCGTGGGGCGGTGCCGTGTCAGTCGGGGATTTCGATGAGTCATCTCAAATTTGGCCGCGCAAAAAGAGACGACTGTTTCGCGGCATGGCATTAACCGTTTTTCCGGGATTTTCGTGCGCGCGAAACGGGGCCGGGACGCAGGCCCGCGCGCCGATACACAGGTCCGATTCCAGCCAGAACCGGCGGCGCGGATGGTTTACAGTCGTCGCATGCGCCTCGATCCCGACACCTGCTACGACGCCCTGCTTTCGCGGAACCGCCGCTTCGACGGCTGGTTCTTCGTCGGCGTGTCGACGACGGGCGTGTATTGCCGCCCCGTCTGCCCGGTGAAGCCGCCGAAAGCGCAGAACTGCAGTTATTACCCGACCGCCGCGGCCGCCGAGAAAGCCGGCTTTCGTCCGTGCATGCGCTGCCGCCCCGAACTCGCGCCCGGCCACGGGCTGCTCGATTTGTCCGGCAATCTCGCCGACGCGGCCGCCACGCTGATCGAGGACGGGTTCCTGAACGAGCGCTCCGTCGATGCGCTCGCGCAGCGGGTCGGCGTGACCGAGCGCCATCTGCGCCGGATCTTCGCCGCGCAGTTCGGCGTGTCGCCGGTCGAGTTCGCGCAGACGCACCGGCTGCTGATGGCCAAGCGGCTCCTGAGCGATACCGCGCTGCCGGTGGCCGTCGTCGCGTCGACCGCCGGGTTCGGCAGCGTGCGGCGCTTCAACGACTTGTTCCGGCAACGCTACGGCCTCAATCCGCTGCGCTTGCGCAAGGGCGCGGGCACATCCGCCGGCGGCGACATGACGTTCCCGCTACCTTACCGGCCGCCGTTCGCGTGGCCCGAGCTGATGCAATTTCTCGCGCAGCGGCAGATCGACGGCATCGAGCAGATCGACGCGCACGGCTATGCGCGCGTCGTCGCGCTGCCGAACGGCAACGGTCATGTGACGGGCTGGCTGTCCGTCGCGCACGTGCCGCAGCGGTTCGCGCTCGCGGTCACCGTGTCGCCCGCGCTTACGCCCGTCGTGCCGGCCGTGCTCGCGCGCGTACGGCGGCTGTTCGATCTCGACAGCCGGCCCGACGTGATCGACGCGCATCTCGGCGAACTCGCGGACGGCTCGCCCGGCCTGCGCGTGCCCGGCGCGTTCGACGGGCTCGAGATCGCCATCCGTGCGATCGCGGGTGAACACCTCGCGGCGACGCCGGCAGGCGCGGTGCTGGCGCGCGTGGCCGAACGCTTCGGCACGCCGCTGGACAACGCGCCGCCGGGCCTCACGCGTGCCCTGCCTTCAGCAGCGACGCTGGCTGGTGCGCCGCCGGCGGCCCTCGAAACGATCGGTGTCGCGCGTGATGCGGCGCGGGCGATCGTGTCGCTGGCACGCGCAGTCGCCGACGGCACGCTTGCGCTCGAACCGATGGCGCCGCTCGATGCGACGCTCGCCGCGTTGCGTGCGCTGCCCGGCTTCGACGAGCGCGCGGTGCAGTACGTCGCGATGCGTGCGCTGGCCTGGCCGAACGCGTTCCCCGCCGACGACGCGTGGCTTGCGCCGCGCGCCGCCGCCGAGCGTCCGCGCCTCGCATCATCCGCGCCGAAAGCGGCGCGCTGGGCGCCGTGGCGCGCGTATGCCGCACTGCATGTGTGGCGCCTTCATGGAGAAGCTTCGCGATGACTCCCGCTCATCTGATTCCGAGCCCGCTGGGCGACATCGCCATCCGTATCGAGGACGATGCGCTGACGGGCCTGTTCTTCGTCGGGCAGAAATACTATCCGTCGCTTGCGATCGCACCCGACGCGAATGGAGACGCAAGCAGCGCGTCGCCGCTCGCGCGCAAGGTCGCGGAACAAGTCGCCGAATATTTCACCGGCACGCGTGAGACTTTTTCCGTGCCAATTCATCTGCGCGGCACCGCGTTTCAACGCAGCGTGTGGAAGGAACTGCTCGCGATTCCGTTCGGCAAGCTCGTGTCGTATGGCGACATCACCGAGCGCGTCGGGTTGCCGATGAGCGCCGCGCGTGCCGTCGGCGGCGCGGTCGGCCGCAACCCGGTGTCGATCATGGTGCCGTGCCATCGCGTGATCGGCGCGTCGGGCAGCCTGACCGGTTATGCGGGCGGCATTGAACGGAAACGCGCGCTGTTGTCGCTCGAAGGTGCCGGGTTCGCGCGCGGCGAGCGTGATCCGATGCAGCAGTCGCTCGCGTTCTGAATCGTAGTGAGCGGCGCGCGCGGCCGCTTCAATCGGCCAGCACCGGCCGGCGCGCCTCACGCTTCGCATACGCACCGGGCGTCATGCGGAATTTCGCCTGGAACAGCGCGATGAAGGACGACGTCGAGTCATAGCCGAGTTGCGCGGCGACCGTGCCGATCGGCTCGCCCGCGTCGAGCAACGGCAACGACGCCAGCAGCCGCACGGCCTGCCGCCATTCGGTGAACGACAGCCCGGTATCCTGCCGAAACAGCCGCGACAGCGTGCGCCGCGTCGCGCCGACCTGATGGCCCCATTCGTCGAGACTACGCGTATCGCCCGGCGACGCGTGCAACCCACGTGCGATCTTCATCAGGCGCGCATCGCGCGGCAGCGGCACCGTCAGCGGTGCCGGCCGCATACGCGCGATCCGGTCGGCGATCAGGCAGACGAGCGCACCGTCCGGTCCGGTCTCGTCGTAGTTCACCGGCAGTTCGGCGGTGGCAATCACCAGCTCGCGCAGCAGCGGCGTCATGCAGAGGATCGTGCAATCGTCGTGCGCGTCGTCGCGCGCGATCGCTTCGTCGAGATAGAGGCTGTGGAACGCGACGCAATCGCGGGTCGTCACGGCATGCGGCACGTTCGGTGGAATCCACATCGCATAGTGCGGCGGCAGCAGATGCTGGCCGAACGGCGTCGATACCTCGAGCACGCCGCTCGTCGCATACATCAGCTGGGCCCACGGATGACGGTGCGCATCGACGCTCACGTTGCCGGGAATCTCGAACGCGCGCACGAACAGCGGCCTCGGCAGGCGCGCCATCGGCGGCACCGCGTAAGGGTCGGCCGGTTGTCCCGCCAGCAACATAAGACGTCCTCCGAAGGTCATTGCACGAACGAGCGCGATGCTACCGTGACGGCTCTTCTTTCACACGGCTTCCGTTCATGAGCGCTCATACCCGCAGCACCCGCAAGACCGTCACCGCGATCCGTTCGACGAAGGGCATCGGCAGCCTCGTGTCGCTGACCGCGTATTCCGCGCCGATGGCGAAGCTGGTCGACGAGGTGGCCGACGTGATCATCGTCGGCGACTCCGTCGGCATGGTGCTGTACGGGATGCCCGATACGCTGCGCGTCACGCTCGACATGATGATTGCACACGGCGCGGCCGTGGTGCGCGGCGCCGCGCAAGCCTGCGTCGTCGTCGACCTGCCGTTCTCGACGTACCAGGAATCGCCCGCGCAAGCCTATCGCTCCGCCGCGCGCCTGCTCGCCGAAACCGGCGCGCAAGGCGTGAAGCTCGAAGGCGGCAGCGAGATGGCCGATACGATCCGCTTCCTGACCGATCGCGGCATTCCGGTGATGGCGCATGTCGGCCTCATGCCGCAACAGGCGAACGCGACCGGCGGCTTCCGCGCGCAAGGGATGGACCCGCGCTCGGCCGGGCAGGTGTTCGACGCCTCCTGCGCCGCCGAGCGGGCCGGCGCGTTCGGTGTCGTCATCGAGGGCACCGCCGAAGCGCTCGCGCGACATGTAACAGCAACGCTGGCGATCCCGACGATCGGCATCGGCGCATCGCCGGCCTGCGACGGGCAGGTGCTCGTGACCGAGGACATGATCGGCGCATTCGACGCGTACACGCCGCGCTTCGTGAAGCGTTACGCCGATGCGAATGCCGTGATGCGCGACGCGATCCGCCGATACGCGCACGACGTGCGTCAGTGCGCGTTTCCCGAGCCCGCGCATTGCTTCGGGTATGGCAAGCCGCTGCAACTGACGGACGCGGCCGCGGCTTGAAGTCGGGTTGACGACACGATCACCCGCGCTTGCGCATCGCATGCGCGACCCGCGCGTTCGCCTCGAACTTCGCGCGATGCGTCGAGAAGAACGTCCGAACGTTGCGGACGTTCGATGCACCGGTGAACAGCCGCCGCGCGAACTCGTCGTATTCGGCGACGTCGGCCAGGTCGGCCACCACCACGAAATCCGGCCCCGGCGACACGCGGTAGCACTGCGTGACCGCCGGCTCCGCACACACGTAGGCTTCGAACGCGTCGTAGTCTTCGGCCGTCTGCCGGTCGAGGCTGATCTCGATCAGCGCCGTGACGGCCGTGCCGATCGCTGCCGGATCGAGCAGCGCGATCTGGCGGCGGATCACGCCCGCCTCCGTCAGCCGCCGCACGCGACGCATGCAGGTCGGCGGCGACGACAGCGCGCGCTCGGCCAGTTGCAGGTTCGACAACGACGCGTCCTCCTGCAGGATCGCGAGGATGCGCAGGTCGAGATCGTCGAGCGTGATGCCGGCCATTGGCGGCTCCTTCCGGTCAGGGCGTGAAATTTAATTTCAACATGGTAACTGATCGCCGGTTCGTTTCATTTGTCGATGTATTTTGAAATTTAATTCCATTCGTGCACCTCTACCATCGCTGTCACGGGTCCAGACAGGACATTTACGGAGCGCGATATGTGTGGAATTGTCGGGGCGGTCGCCCAGCGGGACATCCTGCCGAACCTCGTCGAAGGGCTGAAGCGGCTCGAATACCGCGGCTACGACTCGTGCGGCGTCGTGGTCTATCGCGACCGCGCGCTGGCACGCGCGCGCAGCGTCGACCGCGTCGCCAACCTGCAGCGCGAGATCGCCGCGCAGGCGCTGTCGGGCTACACCGGCATCGCGCATACGCGCTGGGCGACCCACGGCGCGCCCGTCACGCTCAACGCGCATCCGCACTTCTCGCCCAGTGACGACAACGCGCGCATCGCGCTGTCGCACAACGGCATCATCGAGAACTGCGATCAACTGCGCGCGGAGCTGCAGGCGCATGGCTACGTGTTCGCGAGCCAGACCGACAGCGAGGCAATCGCGCATCTGATCGACCATCTGTACGACGGCGACCTGTTCGACGCGGTGCGCCGCGCCGTCGCGCGATTGCGCGGCAGCTACGCGATCGCGGTGATGTGCCGCGACGAGCCGCACCGGATCGTCGGTGCGCGCGACGGGATGCCGCTCGTCGTCGGTGTCGGCGAGGGAGAGAATTTTCTCGCGTCGGACGCGATCGCGTTGTCGGGCATCACCGATCGCATCGCTTACCTCGAGAACGGTGATGTCGCTGATATCCAGCTGCATCGCTACTGGATCGTCGATGCGGCCGGCCAGCGCGTCGAGCGTGCGGTGCAGCGGGTCGCCGCGCATAGCGGTGCGGCTGATCTCGGCTCGTATCGCTACTACATGCAGAAGGAAATCTTCGAGCAGCCGCAGGCGGTGGCCGATACGCTGCTCGATGTCGCGTCGATCATGCCGGAGCTGTTCGGCGACGGTGCGTGGCGCGTGTTCAACGAGGTCGATTCGGTGTTGTTGCTCGCGTGCGGCGGCAGTTATCACGCGGCGCTGACCGCGAAGTACTGGATCGAGAGCATCGCGAAACTGCCGGCGAGCGTGGAAATCGCGAGCGAGTATCGCTATCGCGACAGCGTGGCGAATCCGCGTACGCTCGTCGTTGCGGTGTCGCAGAGCGGAGAGACGGCTGACGTGCTCGGAGCGGTGCATGTCGCGAAGCAGCGCGGGATGGTGCATACGCTCGCGATCTGCAACGTCGCGACGAGTGCGCTGATGCGCGAATGCGCGCTGCAGTTCGTCACGCGTGCAGGGATCGAGATCGGGGTGGCTTCGACGAAGGCTTTTACGACGCAGCTCGTGGCGTTGTTCTTGCTGACGTTGTCACTGGCGCAGGTGCGCGGACGGTTGAGTGACGACGAGGAGAAAGAGCATCTGCGCGCGCTGCGGCATCTGCCGGACGCGATGTCGAAGGTGCTCGCGCTCGAGCCACAGATCATGGGCTGGTCGGAGCTGCTCGCGCGACGCGACAACATGCTGTTTCTCGGACGCGGAATGCATTATCCGATCGCGCTCGAAGGGGCGCTGAAGATGAAGGAGATTTCTTATATCCATGCGGAGGCTTATCCCGCCGGGGAGTTGAAGCATGGGCCGCTGGCGTTGGTCAGTCATGAAATGCCAGTGATTGCGGTGGCGCCGAATGATGCGCTTCTGGAAAAGCTCCGGTCGAACATGCACGAGGTCAGTGCGCGGAATGGCAGGCTTTTCGTGTTCGCGGATGTGGACTGTGGGTTGGTGCCGAGTGAAGGGATCGAGGTGATTCGGCTTAACGAGTACTACGGGCCGCTTTCGCCGATTTTGCATACGGTGCCGATGCAGTTGCTGGCTTATCACGCGGCGTTGGCAAGGGGGACGGATATTGATAAGCCGAGGAATCTGGCTAAGTCGGTTACGGTGGAGTGATGATGCCCGCGCGGCATTTTCCTTGTGTTCGCTAAAAATGAGAGCGTCCCGTAGCCTCTCGTAGAAGCGTTCTAGGAAGGGGTCAATATTCCCCTAGGCGCTTGCTGGGTGGGGCGCAGCGCGCTTTTACTGTGCCACGTGTATTTCATGAAAAATACGTGCTCGTGCCCCCCTGTTTTTGGCGCAATCATAGGGATTGAGCCCCACGGAACGCTTCTTCCACCCAGGTATAGTAACGCTGCAGCCGCATGCCGCTGGACGTGACTTGCAGTGCGTCTTGGGACTCGGCGGCCAACCGAACCAGTCATTTGCCTGAATACGGTTATTCTCTGAAGCCCCCCCCTTTCTCAGCGCACCGTGTCTGCGCCCTTCGCGTGGGATATCTTTGAGCAGATTGGTGTATCGGAGGAGTTCGGGACACGATATGCCGAACATCTGACGATTAAACGGCTCATGTTCAAGGGCGAGAAGCGCGCCACTGAGCTGAGAGATGGCCCTTTCATCTTCGAGTGGTCCAGCCTTGAGACCGGCCTCTGGCTCATTCTCAGCGATGGCGTAAAACCGCTCAGACAAATCACCTCGTTGGCGAGCAGCGATAGCATAGCGGCCGCCATTGCTATTTCGAGGATGGCAGATGACGTACTTCGGGGTCGAATCGACACATCGATATCCACCGGCACCGCGCCTGAAACGGCGCGTCTGCGTTTTCGCCTACCGGATTGTCCAAGGATTCGCGGAAGTGACACCCTGAGAGTATCGTGGTGTAACGGTCTCGAACCCGATGTGCAATCCGACTCATCGGAAGCGACTGGTAGCACCCCACATGTTCAATGGAGGCGACGATGAGCAAGGGAACAGGCAGCAGCCAAGGTGGCGCGCGCAGCAACTCGGGCGGCGCATCGAAGGGCTCGTCGAGCGGGGCCAAATCGGCCGGGGGCGGCGGCCGGTCAGGCAGTGGCTCTTCCGGCGGTAACTGGCCAAGTACGACAGGGAATCCGTCAGGCGGTGGGCGCGGCAACGCGGCACCTCGCGGGAGTCGATAACCCACCGTTCGCTGAAGCAGCAACCTCAGCAACATTGACGGCGGCTACCGGATCTATCGCGAACTGGAACTGAACCTGCGGATCAAGCCGCGCAAACGACTGGTCAGGCAAGTACCGGAGCCGCTGGCTATGCCGTGCACCGTCCCAAGTCTGGTCGATGGACTTCATGCATGACCAACTGGCCGACGGACGCAGCGGATTCAACCGGTCGATGCAACACACTAGACGCTACGTAAGCAGTGGAGGTGTTGCAAATGAAACAGCGTCGCAGGATCTACTACACCGAGACTCAAAAGGCACTGATGTGGAAGCAAGTGTCCATAGTCGCCAATTCGTCTTGATTCACTACGCCCCCCGGACACCAATTCGGCTCACATGAGACACGGTGAGCAATATCACTTATTTTTATTAAGCCTAGGCGTGCAGTTAGGCGAATGCAACCCGCATGGATCTTGAAATCGGCGACGGCGTATAGATGAAATCGTTACCGAATACCGACGCCGCATCAGCGACGCGGATGTTACAAAAGATTTAATACGCAGACTTCAAAGACACGCAGAGTTGTTCGTGCTTCACGCAGGTAGCCGCGCTTCAAACAGTCAGGTGTCTTGGACCCTGTAAGGGGAGCGGCGTCTGAATTAAAAATTTCCATGCTTTAGTGGTGCTGCTGACCGATTTTTTAGCCAACGATTTCTTTAAAAGAACACTATCTTCGTACGAAGGTCGCCCGCCAGTAGCCGGATTAGACAATGATAAGTTTATTTCAAATTTGTTACGGGTTGCAATTCGCCAATCTCTGTTCTACGCTTTCTTTGCCAACAAAATGTAGCTTGTTACTCACCTCATCGTGAGCGTTAGTGGTGTCCGGGGAAGGTGCAGTAGTGAACCAAGACGAACCCGCGACAATGGACACTTGCTTACGACACGCATACCCCCTCATCCGTCAGTAGCTCCCAGGCGCACCCATGCGGTGCCCGCACGCGTTTATCTCTTCGCTTTCTAATGCGCGGGGGGAGCTTACGTGTGTCGACGCTCGCCTGCGTTAAGCCCCAGGTGGAGCGATGACGGCAGTTTAGAGGTCACGCAAACGATTCACGCGTGACGCCGCTTTCGTTTTGAAAACATTCAGCCCACATCGGGCGCCGGTCCCGACGATTGACCTTGGAGCCTCCTTGAAGGAGTGGTTCATGAACAAGAAAAGGCATCTTCTGTTCAGTTTCCTATGTGTGTTCGCAACCATCGGCGCGCCGCTCACCGCACGGGCCGACTTCGACGCGGCGCTGTTCGGCATGTCCGGGATGGTGGCGGGTGAGACGGCACGGCTGAGCGTCACCAACATCTCGGCACCAGTGACGCCCCCCTCGGGCCCGTGCGCCGCGCAACCGAGTTTTAACGATGCAGCTGGCAACACCGTGTTCAATGCCGACGGGCTGCCCGTCATCTCACTGGTGACGGTGGCTCCCGGCGCGTCGGCGTCGTTGATGCTACCGGCACCGAGCAGCGCCACAGGCTTGGCAAACCGCTTCGCGTATCGGGCGGTGGTGCGGCAAGTGACGACGCAGACCACTTCGCGTCGTGGCTGGTTCCTCGCGGCGAGCCACGACGTGTTCAACGCAACGACCGGCGTCACGCGGGTCAGCTACCCGACCGACCCGTTCCAGCTTCAGTAGCGGAGCCGACTTTCTCGCAAAGGCCATCAACGACTACTCGTCGTTGGCAGCTTATTCATACGGAGGTTAGCCATGAAAATAACCGTCGTGGCCCACTCGCGTGCGCCCCTGCTTGTAGCGACGGTCGTCGGCGCGATGATGCTTGGCGCGTATCCAGCCCAAGCCCAGCAGAAGAGCCCGATTTCCTATCAGGTTTCCGCCGGGAATAGCAAGTACACGGACAAGCACGAAATTGATGTCGGCGATGTGCCGGGCCACCGCATGCGGGTGTTCCAGCTGCATCGAACCTTTCCCAAAGACACGGCAGCGTTTTCCGGGGTGCCGGTCAAGGAGCAGACGACAACCGGCGAAGCGGAACTGCCGGATGGTCCCGTCGTCGCATACGTGGTGTACACGCTCGCCAATGGAGACAAGATTTTTGGGCGGTACGAGGGGACTGGACAATACGCGGGCGACCGACTGACCGTCGTGGGAAATACCATCCTTACCGGCGGCACCGGAAAATTCAAAACACTTCGCGGTCTGTTGCACAACTCGACCATTGTGCAGCCCTCGAAGGACATCAACGAGACGAAAGCCGAAGGCACGTACTGGATGCAGGAGTGACGCGATGAAGCGCTTAACTTTGACTCGTGCAAGGGCTGTTGTGGCGGTTGTAGCCACCGCCGGGATGGTGGGTGCGTCCGGCGGATGGGCGCAGGCCCCGCAGAAGAACACGATTTCCTTTTCGGTGCCGGCCGCCAATACCAAATACACGCAACAACACGCCCTCGACGTTGGCGACATGCCCGGCCACCAGATTCGTATCTTCGAAAACCATCGAACCTTCCCCAACGACCCACCTGCATTTGCCGGCGTCCGGGTCAGGGACTTCGTCACGCGTGCGGCAACCGACCTGGTTGACAATGACGGCCGGGTGTCAGGCTACGTGGTGTTTATCCTTGCCAATGGCGACAACGTATTTGGCCGGTTGGAAGGGACGACTCGCGCGTCGGTGGGACAGTCGGGCGGGCGGCGCACCGCGATGGTCAATATCGTGCTGACTGGCGGCACCGGGAAGTTCCAAGGCATTCGGGGTACGTTGCAGCAGTCCTCGGTCGCTGAACCTTCAAAAGGCTACAACGAGAGCAAGTTCGAGGGTGTGTACTGGATGGAATAGGCAGAACAGTCGACGACAACCAACAGGCCGCGCGGAAGATGCTCATAGTCGACAAGGCATTGGGATCCCGGATCCTGAAGGCCTCGGTGAAAGCCACTTGCTCGATGCGCAACACGCACTGCCTCTGAGGAGGCCATTATGAAATCGCTTTTCCCGACGCGCGACGACCTTACCACGCCCCCTGCGCGTTTCTTGAAAGCAGCCGACTCCTCGCGGGCAACCATGCGCTTTCTTCGGGCGAGGAATAACTCATCAATGTTTCCCTTCTGCTCATTGGGAGCACGCCATGAAGGATTGGCTCTCATTTTTTAAGAGAGCATCTCAAGCAACAGCATTCGTCATATGGGTCGCAACGGTATTGACCGCATGCGGCGGTGTCAACGCAGGTCCCGACGGAGCAGTTGTCAACGATTCGGCTTCGTCTACGCCTGCAAACGGAGGATAGGACACTTTACGTAGCGAACTTGCCTTTGTATTGCCTTGTTGCCCACCCGAAGTGGCTAACACCAAATGGAGGTATCAAATGTTTGCATGCTCTGGTGTTTCTTCACGCAGTGGTTCCTTGCGAACAACATTTCGTTTAACGTATCGTTCGGCATCGCGCGCGATCTTGCTGTCAGCGGTGGTATTCAGTGCGTTTTCGGTAGGCCCCTCGGCGCGAGCGCAGTCACTGTTCATCGGCGACGCGGGGGACAATTCCGTCAAGCAGTTCGATGCAAGCGGAGCCTATGTTGACTCATTTGTTGCCCCTGCGGCTGCCGGGCTGGACGGGCCCAGGGGGATGATTTTTACGGATGGGCAACTCGTGGTCGTCAACCAGAATTTGAACGCCACCGCATCCGGCGAGATTCTGCGCTTTGACGACAGAGGCACATTTGTTGGCAAGCTTGTCGCCTCGAGCGACCGACACGCACCTTTTGCGCCGCGCGGCATCGTGCGCGGAGGGCCAGGTAATCAATATTACGTGGCGGATATCGTCGGGGGGAACGGGTGCGCGGCCGGCAATGTGAAAGAATATAACAGTAATGGCGCGTTTGTCGGCAGTCTCACGCCGGACCCTAAGGTGTTCACCGATGTGTTTCATCCGCGCGGCGTTGTATTTGGCCCTGACGGTCTCTTGTACGTCTCGGCATCGGGTTGCCTCGACACCCCGACCGACCCGCTCTTCAACCCGGTGACCGGCTACATCCTGCGTTTCAATGCCACCAATGGCAAATTCGTTGACGTGTTCGCCTCAAATGCCACCGTTCCGGACCTCCATCGTCCTGAGGGTCTGGTCTTCGACAACGCAGGCCACTTGTGGGTCGCGAGCTTCCGTGCGAACCCGAACGATAGCGATAGAATCCTCGAGCTCGATAGCAAGACGGGAACCCGCATCTCGGAAATTCCGTTATCGACGCCGCCCGGAGCCAGAGCCTTTGCACAGGCAATTGTTCTCGGGCCGCACAACACGCTGTATATCCCCATCACTGGCGGCGACTCTACGACGACTGGTCAGGTGTGGCGTTGCAGTACGACGGCAACGACAACGCCGGTGCCGTGCGACATCATCGTCAAGTCCAACTCCGCCGGCGGCCCGCTGCAGCAGCCGTGGTATCCGATCTTCAGAAACAGTGACCCAGCAACCCTTAAATACAACGAAGACTGACTTTTCCTGGTGCGTTGCGCGTGGCAACCGGATATCAAGGTAACGGCCGAGATTTTCCAGCGCTTGGCAAAAGCTTGAGGTGCTGCACGCAACGCTGTCCGAAGGCGAGGCGAATGTCTTAGCGTTTCCATTAGGGGCATTTGCACTTAAATGCATCTAATCCTGCGACTTAAGATCGCCCGTTTTCGAGGAGAAAATCCGACCATCGCCTCGTAAAAGAAAAACCCTACTTCGACAACCGCAGCTTCTTCGACAGCACGACACCGCTCGACGGACTTACCAGCGAGATGGCATGAATATCCATGTGCAAAGTAGAGATTCGGGTCGTAATGTCCGTCGGCTCGTCAATGCTCGGATCGACATGCTCGTTTTGTTCGGTCAGGTAAGGCCGAACCAGGCGCCCGGAAAAAACGAGTGCGAAGTCGCCATGCGTTTGGGCGTACACGGCGGGCGAAACCCGCATGCGGCTACGAACCGTGGTCTTTTTGCCTTGCCCGGGTTCGAGTTCGATGATGTCGACCTGCTGGATGTACCCCTTCGCCTTCGCTTCGGGGGCGATCACGAGCCCTCGCCCTCGTGGCCCCGTGATGACCTTTCTGAGCAGGATGCCCGTCCGGTCGTCGCGCTCTGCGTCGAACAGGTCGACGTCCAGCGTCAACAGGTGCCGCTGTGATCGGTACCTCAGCCCGTACCGCACCGGCACCACGAACGTCACGTCACGATCCAGATCGACGGCCGCCAGGTCGGGATTCGGCACATGCCGGTCGGCCGCGTTCGAGACCAGGCCGCGAACCCGGTCGCTCAAGGACGGCGGGACGATGCTGAAGTGCTGCTTCTTCAGGACATCCCGAATGGCAACCGGGTCGTCGCCGGCAATCGGTCGTGCGGGTGACGTGTCGTGAGTGACAGCGGGCGCGACGCGCGTCGTGCCGTCGGCAGCCTCCGCCTCTGCATGCGTCGCGACTGGCGCCAGCATCATCGTCAGGGCGACGACGCGCACGAAGTTCGAACGAGCCAACTTGGATTTCCGGTGAAACACGACGAACTCCTGATTTGCTTGCAGATCGGTCAACGACAAGCACTATAGGGCGGAATGATCGGCAACGCACCCGCTGTTTGAAATTCACCGATGGCCGGCGCGCCCCATCGTAGGTTCGTGGTCCGCCCGGCAGCAGGTCAACGGGCAGACTAACCCGCAACCTCAGCCCTGCCGATCCTCCCGCCGGTACTCCGCCGGCGCCTTCCCCACCAGCTTGCGAAAATCGCGCGTGAAATGCGCCTGATCGAAATACCCGAGCGCCTGAGCCAGTTCCGCGAGATCGACCGGCTCGCCGCCGGCGAGCTTGTCGGCAGCCTCATGCAGGCGGTAGCGACAAATCACCCACTTCGGCGTCACCCCCACATAGTCGGAAAAGAGCTGCTGCAGCGTGCGCTCGCTCAACCCCGCACGTTCGGCCAGATCACGCACCTGCGTGAGCCCGATGTCCTGCTGCAGCATCTGCAAGATGACATGAATGCGCTCGACCTGCGGATCGGCCGGCGGCCGCACCCGCAACAGCAGCGCCTCCGCCGCCGCCACCATCCCGGCGTCATCCGCGGCACCGAGCACCGCGTCTTCGGCTTCAGAATCGCCACAGTCGAGCAGCGTAGACACCGGCAGCACCTTGTCCGTCGACAAATGCACCGGCTTGCCGAAGAACGCGCGAAACGCCCCCGGCCGGAACCGCAAACCGATCACCCGCCCCGCCCCAGCCAACGTCGTCTCGAACGCGCCCGACACCACACCGAAGATCCCCGTCTGCCGCCGATCGAACACCAGATTCACGCACGGATACGGCAGCGTGCGCTGCACATATGGCGGCTGGTCGCGCAGATCCCATTCGACGATCCAGTGGTGATCCAGCACCCCGGCCAGTTCGGCACACGGGTGATAGCGATTCAGGCGGAAGCGCTGATTGATGGCTTTCGGGCCGACGACGCCTTTGGGCGTGTCGGTCACGTTACGCAAATCGGCCATAGGACAAACCGTTGAGGTGACTGCGTAATGATGCACCGCCGCAGCGGATTTTTCCAAGACGGCGCCCCGCGACCGTCCTACATTGGCATACCTGTCCCGCACGCACTCCGGAGCCCGCGATGCCGCAAGACCGTCACCTGACCCTGTACCACTCTCCGCGCAGCCGATCGGCCGGCGCGCGGATGCTGCTCGAGGAACTGAGCGCCGACTATGAACTGCACGCGTTCGATCTCTCCGCCGGGAAACACCATGAACCCGACTACCTCGCCATCAACCCGATGGGCAAGGTTCCCGCACTGCGCCACGGCGACGTGATCGTCACCGAGCAGGCTGCCGTCTACATGTACGCGGCGGAACTGTATCCGGAGGCCGGCCTGTCGCCGGCGCCGGGCGATTCGCTGCGTGGACCGTATCTGCGCTGGATGACGTTCTATGGTTCGTGCCTGGAGCCGGCCATCGTCGACCGCTCGATGAATCGCCCGCCCGCCGCCTATTCCACATCGCCCTACGGCGACTTCGATGCCGTCATCAGCGCGATCGATGCACAACTGGCGAAGGGGCCCTACCTGCTGGGCGAGCGCTTTACGGCGGTCGATGTGCTGTGGGGCTCGGCGCTGAACTGGACCACGATGTTCAAGCTGGTACCCGAGACGCCGCGCATTCGCGCCTATATCGACCGCGTGCTTGCTCGCCCGGCCATCCAGCGCGCGCAGGCGGCAGATGCGGCGCTGGCGGCGGAACAGGACAAGGCCAAAGCGGCAGCCGCAGCTGCCAGGTAGTCCGGTGCAGGGCGGACCTCGACGCAAGTTCCGCCCGCCTCCCGGTCAAAACATCGTATGCACCCCGACCCGCGCCACCGCCTGGCTCGCTGAACTCGACGCCCCATTCGGATCGAGCACACCGTTGATCTGCGCGTTCGCGCCGCTGTTCGCACGTTGATAATCCGCGGACACATAAACCATCGTCCGCTTCGTCAACAGGTATTGCAGCGCGACGCTGACCTGATGCGCATGGTTGTCGTTCACGGCCTCGTTGCCCTTCATGTACATGTACTTCGCGCCGAGAAAGACGTCCGGCCTGATCCGCCACACGCCACCGGCTTCGGCCATCCACACGGCGGCGTCGTTGAACGAATTGCGCACGGTAGTCAGCAACGCCTTCGCAGTCACCGCACCGAAGTCATAGTGCATCCCGACGCCCCAGTTGCGCACACTGGTCGACGGCGTACCGGGCGCCGGACCGTACTTCTCGTTCGTATAGGCCGCGCCGATCCCGAACGCGCCGACGTCATAGTTCAACCCGGCACTCACGGTATTGTCCGCGCCGACGGAACCGGCCACGCCGCCGAACGCATACATCACACCGCCGGAAAACCCCGCGATCGTCGGCGAACTGTATTTGACCGAATTCGCAACCGGCTTGCTGCCTGCCGTGCGATCCCAGTCGAACGCGCCGGTCGGATTACCCGGAAGCGCAAGCCGCTGAAACGGACCATTCCGGAACCCGTACAGCCCCGAGAGATCCATCGAAATCGCATTCCCCTTCGCAAACAGGGAATCCACCATGAAGTCGTATTGATTCCCCAGCCTGACGCTGCCGAACCGGTCGCTCTCGATGCCCACGTATGCATTGCGCCCGAAGATTCCGGTCCCGATGATGGCGCCGTTCGCCATCGAGAACTGGTTCACGAGCGCGAACGTCGCGTGATATCCGCCGCCGAGGTCTTCCGTGCCGCGGAAGCCGAACAGGTTCGGGGTGAAGATGCCGTCGTCGAACTTGACGTTCTTCCCTCCGCCCTCGTTGCTGACATACGAGATACCGCTGTCGATCAGACCGAACATGGTCACGCTGCTCTGTGCGTACGCACCCTGCGCGATGGCAAGCATCGCGACAACTCCAAACCTGAGTTTCATTGTGTCTCCGTCTTTTTTCCGTCAATGCGAACCGGGCGCCCACTGTCTCGCAGGTACTCGCCCTATGCTGCGTAAAACAACAACTTCCCCAGCCCGGCTTCGTTTTTATCCGGGTTTGAAAAACGATAACTTAATTAGTTTTACTGATTGAATGGAACGGATTAAACGCCGCTCATTCTCGATTGCATCCAACCTGAAGCGATTACCGCATGACCCGAATACCCGTGGTCAACCGCACCGTCCGGATCAAGCACCTCGACAAATCACCCAATCCGCCGAATCCACCTCGACCGCGACGGCTTCCAGTCCGGCACCCGAACACGGCCCGTCGATACACACACCATCGTCGAACCGGAACAGCGCGCTGTGATGCGCACACATCAGCACCTGGGACCGATAGCAGGACACATTGCCCGGCACGAAATCGAGCGGAACCGAGAAATGCGGGCAACGATTGACATACGCCCACACCTGCTCGCCACGCCGCACGACGATGACGGGCCGTCCGATACACGCTTCATCGACGACCCATGCCCCGCCGTCGGGCACATCCGAGAAGCGACAGAGTTGCGTGGCACCCATGACTCACACTCTCCGCTCGGGGTTGCCGAGGCTCCAGTCCCACGGACGAACTTCCACCCGTGAGAACAATCCTTCCTTCACATACGGATCGTTTCCGACGAACTGCATCACGGCATCGATATCGTCGGCCTCGATGACGAGCAGGGTGCCGTTCATCGCATCGCCCTGCGGGTCGAGCGTCGGCCCGCCGAGCCGCACATACACGCCGTGCTGCGCGGCGGAACGCAGGTAGTTCCGATGAGTCGACCGCACGCGGTCGCGCACGTCGCGCATCCCGGGCTGGTCCGTAGCAAACACCGCGAAAAATTGAGGCATGTCGATCAACTCCGGTCGAGCACGAAGTCATACGTCGCTTCGCGATACGGGCCGCTCAGTCCGACCCGACGCGCGAGTTCGTCATCTGCCGCGCGCGGGCGATAGGCGACCATCAGCGACGGCTTCACGCCGAAGACGGCATCCGATTTCAGATACGCGTCCTCCTCGTCGAACAGATGCGTGACGAGCTTGCGGTAGCCCGGCGCGTCGATCATGAAGTGCAGATGCGCGGGCCGCCACGGATGGCGGCCGGTAGCATCGAGCATCGTCCCGACCGGGCCGTCGGTCGGAATCGGATAGCTGACCGGCAGAATCGTCGTGATCGCATAGCGGCCTTCGGCATCGGTCCGGTAGCGGCCGCGCAGATTGCCATGCGGCTGTTCCTGGTCCTGCCCGGAATACATGCCGTTGTCCGCGGTCTGCCACACGTCGAGCACGGCGCCCTGCACCGGCGCGCCGTCGGTGGTGAGCACGCGACCATGCACGACGACCGGCGTGCCGGGCGTGAACGCCATGTTCTCGCCATACGCGCGGTCGGGCATGCCCTCGATGTAGAACGGGCCGAATACGGTCGTTTCCGTCGCGCCGGTGGCGAAGCGATGATTGATCGCATCGACCAGCATCGACACGCCCAGCGTGTCCGACAACAGGATGAATTCCTGCCGCACCACGTTGTCGCACATCTGCCCGGTTTCGGTCAGGAAGCGAATCGCCGCCATCCACTCGGCCTCGGTCAGCTCCGTTTCACGGACAAACGCATGCAGATGCCGCACGAGGCTCTGCATCAGCACGCGCAAGCGCGGATCCGGCGTACCGTCGAAGCTGGCAACGACCTGCTCGGTCAGCCGGGCGTCACCGTCATGATGAACATTCGTCACGTTCGTCTCCTTTGATGCATTCGGCCGCTCAATGCGGCTCGCGCCCTTCCCACGCATGCTGCAACAGTTCACGAATGGCCGTGCGCTCGATCGGGCGCGGATTCGCGTAAGGGTTCCGGCATGCGAGGTCGGCGGCCTCGTCGAGGCCCGCTTCCGGCATCCCGATGTCGGCGAGCGCCACCGACAAGCCGAGCTGCTGATTCAACCGGAACAACAACGGGCCGGCATCGGCCGCGTCGGTACCACCCAGCGCCCGCGCAACCCGTCGCAGCGCGTCGGGCGCCGCGGCATGGTTGTAGTGTGCGGTATGCGGCAACATCGCGGCGTGCGTCTGCGCGTGCGGCAGGTTGAAGGTGCCGCCCAGGGTATGACAGAGCTTGTGGTGCAACGCCATGCCGACCGCGCCCAGACAAGTGCCGGCGAGCCATGCGCCATACAGCGCGCGGCTGCGCATCTCGCGATCGTCTGGCGTGCGGACGATGGCGGGCAGCGCCTCGCCGAGCGCACGAATCGATTCTTCCGCCATCAGGCTGATCACCGGGTTCGCATCTTCCGCATAGAGCGCTTCGACGGCGTGCGCCATCGCATTGACGCCGGAAGCCGCCGAAATCCCCGGCGGCAGCGACAGCGTCAGGGACGGGTCATAGAGCACCGTGCGCGGCAGCACGCGAGCATCGCGCCCGGTGCGCTTCAGCCGGCCTTCCGTGAGGCCGAAAATCGGCGTCATCTCCGAGCCTGCGTAAGTGGTCGGCACGGCGAGGATCGGCAGCGACGACTCGAGCGCAATCGCCTTGCCGAGCCCGATCGTCGAGCCGCCGCCGATCGCGACGCAGCAGTCCGCGCCCAGCTCGGCGGCCATCTCGCGTGCGGCACGTGCAACCTCGATCGGCACGTGCATCACGGCCTGCGCGCACACGCCGGCCGCACGCTCGCCGAGCACGCTTCTGACGCGTTCGGCGAGCGACTGCTGCTCGGGCGTCGACAGAATCAGCGCCCGCTGCGCGCCGAGCGTGGACAGCTCGTCCGGCAAGCGTTCGAGCGCCCCCCATTCGAACACCACGCGGGAAGGGGTTCCCTGATAGACGAAGCGCTCCATTGCGGCCTCAGCGCTTGAAATGCGGCGGCACCTTGCCGTCGACGTTGACCCACACCGAGCGCGCTTCCGTGTAGTCGTGCATCGCCTCGAAACCCATCTCGCGGCCGTAGCCTGACTTCCCGATGCCGCCGAACGGGCTGCCCGGATTGACGCGCTTGTAGCAGTTGATCCAGCACATGCCTGCGTCGATTTTAGACGCCATCCTGTGCGCGCGGGACAGGTCGTTGGTCCAAAGGCCGCTGCCGAGCCCGTATTCGGTCGCGTTGGCGATCGCCAGCGCTTCCTCGTCGCTGCCGAAGCGCAGCACGGTGACGAACGGCCCGAACACTTCCTCCTGCGCAACCCGGTCGGCCGCGCTCTTCGCTTCGATGATGGTCGGGCGCACGTAGTAGCCGTTGGCCAGCGCCGGCTCCTGCGGCGCGCTGCCGCCCGCGAGCACGCGGCCACCCTGCTCGCGCGCGACGTCGACGAACGACAGCACGCGATCGAGGTGCTGCTTCGACGTCAGCGGGCCCATCTCGGTGTCCGGGTCCAGCGGATTGCCGACGCGAATCGACGAAGCCAGCGACACGAAGCGCTCGAGGAACTCATCCGCGATGCGTTCGTGCAGCACGAGACGCGAACCCGCGATGCACGCCTGCCCCTGGTTGTGAAAGATCGCCCATGCGGCACCGTTGATGGCCGCATCGAGGTTCGCATCGTCGAAGACGATGTTCGCGCCCTTGCCGCCCAGTTCCAGCTGCACGCGCTTCAGGTTGCCCTGCGAGGCCTCGACGATCCGGCGGCCCGTCGCCGTCGAACCGGTGAACGCAATTTTGCCGACGCCGGGGTGTTCGGCGAGCCGCTGGCCGGCCGTATGCCCGTAACCGGGGACGATATTGACGACGCCCGCCGGGAACCCGACCTCGGCCATCAGCTCGACGATGCGCAACGTCGACAGCGGCGTGATTTCCGACGGCTTGAGCACGACCGTGTTGCCCGCGGCCAGCGCCGGGCCCATCTTCCAGCTCGTGAACATCAGCGGGAAATTCCACGGCACGATCTGGCCGACGACGCCGATCGGCGCGCGCTGCACATAGTTCAGGAAGCCGGTTTCGACGGGAATCACCGAGCCCTGCAGCTTGTCGGCCATGCCGCCGAAGTAGCGGAAGCAGCCTGCCGTGCGCGGCACGTCGAGCGCACGCGAATCGCGGATCGGGTGACCGGTGTCCAGCGATTCGAGCTGCGCGAGTTCCTCCGCGTTGGCCTCGATGGCATCGGCGAGGCGCAGCAGCAGCCGGCCGCGCTCGGCCGCCGGCATGGCCGACCATGTCGGGAACGCGCGGGCGGCGGCTTCGACGGCGAGATCCACATCCGCCGCGGTGGCGGCGGCAATTTTGGTGATCAGGGAGCCGTCGTGCGGATTGAGCACGTCGATCGTGCCGCGGTCGACGGCGTCAACGAAGCGCCCGTCGATGAAGAGTTGGGTTTGCATGAATCGTCCTCGAATTTTTGCGGAAGCGCTGCTTAGAACGCGATCGGATACGGCGCAAGCTCGCCGCTCTCGTATCGTTGCGGAAGGTTCGGCGTCGCGTTTTCCCAGACCAGCAGCATCGAACGCTTCGTCGAGTAGCCCTGATGCCGGATGTCGGCGGGCATCGCGCAAATGTCGCCGGCCCGCATCGTGATGCGCGCGCGCGGCGCACCGGTGTTCTTGTCGCCGATGTCCCACACGATTTCGTCGGACAGCTGCAGGAACCATTCGACGCGGTCGTTGCCGTGAAACACCGGCAGGATGAATTCCTCGGTGGTCGGGCAGAACAGGCTGCGCCCGCACACGGAGGTGACGGACGGATTCCACGTGACGTCCGAGCGGGACAGGTACTTGAACAGGTTGAACGCGTGCAGTTCGCCTTCGAAGCCCGGCTTCACATGCACTTCCGGCTCGTCCTGGCCGACGTCGAGGAACGCGCGGTTGACCGGCAGCTCGTCGCGCAGCGGCGAGTCGCCTTCGAGGCCCGGCATGCGGCGCGTCGCGATGCGCGTGCGTTCGATCGCCGAGCCGTTCTCGCCGTGCTTGCGGCCGAACGCCGTGCCGGTTTCCTCGGGCGCCGCGAACGGATCGAATCCTTCGTTGGTCCAGTCATGCAGCATCGCCTTGAAGGTCGCCATGATGAGCGGCGTTTCAAAGGTCTCGGTGTAGTCGACGCCGGCTTCCTTCAGGATGCCGTTGAAGGTGCCCGCATACATGTCGACCTTGCCGTAGTGATTGCGCGTGCCGAACACGTGATCGAAATTCACCCAGCCGTAGAAGAAGCCCCACGCCACGTCGCGCATCATCGCGCGCAGGAAGGCGTCCGCGGGCATCGCATGCGTGCGCGTCTGGCCTTTTGCCGGCCAGCTGATTTTCACGAAGTACTCGTCGCGCTGGAACGCGAACTCGCCGAGCTGGAAGCGGCGGTAACCGGTGACGGCATCGGCTTCCGTGGCTTGCACCAGATCGGCGGCAAAGCCTGCGGAAAGATCGAGGGTCTCGAGGGTGGCCATAACGTGTCTCCTGGAATATTCGAATGGGGGCGGTCGGATGGATCAGTGCAGGCAGATGTCGGCCCACTTCTCGACGGACAGTTCGCCGAGCACGGTCTGCACGAGCGCGACGCCCGGCTTGCTGGCGGCGAAGCGATACGCGCAGCCGGCCGGCAACAGCGCCTGGTGCCCCTTGCGCAGGACGACGTAACCCATCTCGCGGCCCGCCGGCTCCAGGCCGGCGCTCACGGTGCCGCGACCGGTGGTCGGCGGGTTGTCGAGCTTGATGAATTCGATGCGGACTTCGCCGTCCATCTGGATCGCGAACTCGTCGTGTGCGCACGCGAACCACGGCGACTGGCCGTCGGTCCGCAGCACTTCGATCACGTATTCGAGGTTCTTGCCGGCGACGACTTTTTCGTAGGGGGCCGACTTCGCTGCCACCTCGAAAACGTTCGAGAAGGCGTAGTGCTGCGCGCTGCCGCTGGTGATTTCGATCTCGCCCTTCGTGTAGCCGTCGAGCGAGCCAAAGACGGTGTGGAATGCCGTGTCGGTCATTGCTGTCTCCTGAGTTGAACCGCTTGTTGGATTCAACTTTAGGGGCACGGGGGCCCCTCAACAAGGCAACGGACCGCGACTACGGCATTTGCGTTTCGCGAATAATCGCCCCGCTCAACGGACCCAGCCGCGCTCCAGCAGCGGAAGGTCCCACGGCGACTCTTCACCGATGTATTCGACGAGGAATTCGACCAGGGCCTTTACTTTCAACGCCTGTCGCTGCGTTGCGGGATACACCGCTGCAAAGCTCAGCGGCGCAAGCTGGAACTCGGTCAGGATCGGCACCAGCCGGCCCGCGACGAGCGCTTCGCTCGCGACCAGCGTGGGCAGGCACACGACGCCGCCGCCGGTCAGCGCGTACTCGCGCAGCAGGTGCACGGAGTTCGAGCGGATCATGCCCGGCAGCTCCATTTCGACGACTTCGTCGCCGCGCGTCATGGTCCAGCGGTTACGCGACGGATAGCCCGAATACAACGCCGTGGTGTGCTGCAGCAATTCGCGTGGATGTTGTGGCGCACCATGCGCGTCGAGGTACGCGGGCGACGCGCAGAAGAGGCGCCGCACCACGAACAGTCGCCGCTCGATCAGCGACTCGGAAATCGGCGGGAAGATCTGGAACGCGATGTCGAACCCTTCTTCGACAGGGTCCACGACACGGTCATTGACGATGATGTCGAGCTGGATGCCCGGATAGCGGCGATTGAATTCGGCGAGCGGCACGCCGAAGTGATCGAGCGCGAAACCGGGCAGCATCTGGATCCGCAGCCGCCCGGTCGGTGTCGCGCGCAGCTCGCGCATCTGGTCGGTCAGCTCGTTGACCCGCCCGACCACTTCGGCGCACTCGCGGTAGAACGTCTCGCCGACTTCCGACAAGCGCACGTGGCGCGTGCTGCGATGGAACAAGGGCGCGTTGACGAACTTCTCCAGTTGCTGGATGCGGTTCGTCACGACCGAACTGGTCACGCCAAGCTGCCGCGCGGCTTCCGCGAAACTGCTCGCCTCGGCGACTCTGACGAATGCCTCGATGCTCAGAAACCGGTCCATACCGCGCCCATCCTGAATGCGAAACTGGCAGTCTAACCGCACCTGCCGGTCGGTTGGGTCACGCCGAAAGCGTCACACTGTCACCTGACAGGTGTCAATCTCACCGGCCGCCGGGCGCGGGTACGACCGGGCGGCACGTTACTGCTGCTTGCCCGCCGTGAGCTCCGGCTGCATGCCCACCCGGCGCTGCAGCACGGCCGGTGCGGTTTCCCGCAGCAGCATGCTGACCACGATGCCCAGCATGACCGCACCCATCGGCAGCCACAGGATGTTCTGGATCCCGAAGTGCGCGGCGACATAGCCGCCCATCGCCGGCGCGATGCCGCCGCCGAAGATCTCGCCGACGCCGACCACCACGCCGATCGAGGTCGACACGAGGCCGACGGGTGCGGCTTCGGTCGCCACCGGGCCCGACAGCAGCGACACCAGGCCGAGCGTGAAGAACGACGCGACGAACAGGACAACGAACAGTGCGATCGGCTGCGGGCCGAGGCCGCGGAAAATGTAGAGCATTACCGCCGTGCCGACGAAGCCCACGATACTCGCGATGCGGCGCCCCACCAGGTCGGACAGGCCTGGCAAGCCGAACTGCCCGAGAAAGCCGCCGAAGCCGATTGCCGACACCACCAGGCCCATCTTCTGCGTGCCGAGCGCCAGGTAATCCGTCAGGTACAGCGGCAGCAGCGCGCCGAGCACGAATACGCCGGTCATCGCGCAGCACAGCGCGGCCATCGCGACGAGGATGTTGCGGCTCTTGAGCACATGGCCGAGCGAAGCCGGCGCGTGTTCCGACACGACCTCCTGCGTGCGCTTCGGTTCGCGAATCACGAAGAACATGATCGCGCCGAGGATCAGCCCGGGAATCGCCACGAGCGCAAACACCCAGCGCCACGACACGAAGCTGAGCAGCTGGGTCGCGATGATCGGCGACAGCGCCAGCCCGAACAGCGCGAAGCCGCTTTGCTGCAGCCCGAGGTTCAGGCCGCGCCGCCGCGGATGCGACGCGTCGGCGGTCGCTGCGAAGCTCGTCGGGCAGAACGAGCCCTCCGCGACGCCCATCAGCCCGCGGATCGCGATCAGGCCGAGCAGGCCGCCCGCGAGCCCCGAGAAGCCCGACAGCAGCGAAAACGCGACGATGGCCGGGATCAGCACCTTGCGGCGGCCGACCTTGTCGGAGATGCCGCCCATCAGCGCCGCGAAGATGCCCCACGACAGGCCGAGCACGCCGATGCAGTTGCCGACGTCCTGCGCGGTCAGGTGCAAGTCCTTCATGATCGAAGGGAACAGCGGTGCGATGAGCCAGCGGTCGAGGCCGACCAGCCCGAAGCCGAGCGCCAGCAGCGTCACCGCCTTCCACTCATAGGAGGTATCCCACTCGTTTGCTTTCATTTCCGTCTCCGTGGATTGGTCCGCCTGCACGCGCCGGAGCGTCCGTGCATGCGCCAGATCCGATGTCTTTGTGTGCGACGCGACCTGAGTCGCGAGGAAGTGGCGGCCGCCTTTGCGGTTGCAGGCGTCGAATTCAATCAGCCGACGCCCGAAAGATAGGTGCGCGGCTGCGGATCGGGTATGGAACAACCGGCGAACGCGCCATTCGCGAAACGCAAATAATCGGGCGTGAAAGGCGGGAAGTGTCGATGGAGAAGCGCTGCGCTAGCGGGTGCAGCGTCGAAGTGGCACTCATTCGCGGGTGACGGGGGAATCCCTCATAGACATCATGGGCGCGGGTGCAGGGCGCCATTTGCGCGCTTCATGCAGATGACTCGGCAACGTCAGCGGTACTCAATGCGGGCCAACTGATGCGCATTGCCGCATCGCAGCGACCCACCGCCTCGTCGTACTGCCCGACGTTGGCGAGCGGCAACGCATCTGCCCCTTGTTTCTCTTTCGAACGCATCACGCCTCCCGTGCCGATTCGCGAATAGCGTTCTGTCCCCAACCGTTTATTTATCGCGAATCCAGCCGGAAAAGAACCACTCACGGAGCAGCAGGCGGCGAGTGACAAAATCGGAGACAAGCCAATGTGCCTAAGGCTGGGGCTAGCACGAGCGCGATCCCATTCACGTCTTTTCCGAAAATGCAATGTGCAGCCATTCGTTTCGATATAAGACAGATCCCATTCCGAACCATCCTCATTTAATTAAATTTGGCGAAATTCCCGCCACTACACCCCTATGGCCCGCCAGATCATGCCCACGATGACCACCACCGCCCTTCGATACAATATCTTTCAAAAACAAAAATATCATCGAGAAAGCAAAATACTGTTTCCAACATCACACCATACCATCTCGATATAAAAATTCATTTATTGAGACGGATGGACTTGATATTCTCCACCCCGCATTTTCAAGTCGATTCGCTTAATTGCAACGAGATTCCATTTCGAACAAGTCCGAATTCATAACAACAACAATGAGATTATGGCGATGTCAATAGCACAAACATTCCGGGAATTTGTGTCTAGCGTGATTGACGGGAACATGCGGCCAGTCGATCTCCATTTCGGCCAGGCGCAACGCGCGGTCGGTCACCTGCTGGCACTCCATCACGCCGATATCCGCGAAGGGCTGATGACGGGAATCGACGGGATACTGACCTGCGTGTCCACGCACGACCATCTGTCGCCTGCGCTGTTTCTCGGCTTGCCCGTGTCGGTCCGGCTGACGACCGATCGCGGCGGCACGCGAGCAATCAATGCAATCGTGCGCGAAGTGCAGACCGGTCAATCCGACGGCGAGCTGACCGTCTATCAATTGCGCGTGTGCGACGCCCTGTCGTTGATGGACGGCCGCACGAACTCCCGCGTGTTCCGATCGCGCCGCGTGACCGAAATTCTGGTGACGCTGATGAACGAGTGGAAGATGCGCAGCTATGCACTCGCGCGCGCATTCGATTTCGACGTGTCCGCATTGCAGGCCGATCGCTATCCGATACGCGAGCTCACGCGGCAGGTCAACGAGTCCGACGCTTGCTTCATCCGGCGTCTGCTGCGTCGGGAAGGCATCACGGTCTTCGCGAAGGCCGAGCCGGTCGGAGCCGTGCGCAGCATGACCGACGAGCGGCCGATTCACACCCTCACATTTTGCGATGACCCGCATCGGCTGAGAGCGGCACCGACCAGTACGCTGCGTCTTCATCGACCAGATCGCGCAGCAACACGTGCAGGTCGCCAGCGGCGAGCGCATCAATCTGCATGCCGGCCGCGGCGTCGCGATGTTCGCGCACAGCGACGGCGTGTCCGCGATCGCGAACCAGGGGAAGGTCACGATTCAATCGCAGAACGACGATACGCAAGTCGAATCGGCGAAGAACATTCAATTGACCGCGGCGGGCGGAAGGCTGGTCGGCACGGCGAGTGATGAAGTCGTGCTCGTTACGTCCGGCGGTGCATATCTCAAGCTGCGCGGCGGTGATATCGAGTTGGGATGCCCCGGCACCTTCACGGTGAAGTCGGCGGGTCATGCATGGGATGGGCCCGCAAGCATGAGCGCGGACATGCCGGCGTTTGGTCAGGACACGCTTGATCGCGTGCCTAAGCTGGTTCGCGCTTCGGACGGCATTGCAGCGCCGGGATTCGACGGACAGATTCACAAGACATCCGGTGCGCTGTCGGACTTGACGGCGGACGCGGCGGGCGAACTCCCGGCGGTCGATACCGACCAGTTCGAGAGGCTGGCGGTGCAGTTCATCAAGAAGAATGTCTAAGGCACGTGCAGGAGTCTGGATGACCGATTCGATTCTCGATCCGCGACCGACAGTGGACTCGCCCATCGGCGAACCCGCTGTGAAAAACGATGCGCCCGGCGCGGTTGCACCGCGTCCTGAGCCGCCACCGATCGTGGTCGGCCGGGGCGAAGGCGTGACGAGGTTCACGAAAGGCATACGCCTTATCTGCGTCAAGCAGATGCCCTTGCCCGGTATCGTGATCTTCGTGCATGGGGTGAATTCCGAAGGCGAATGGTTCGAAGCCTCGGAGGAAGGGCTGTGCAAAGGGCTTAATCGCCGGCTCGGGCGGCTGGACGACCAGATGATGTATCACGGCGTCGACGCTGGACAGTTGACACCGGCGAAGTACACGGAGAGTGTGACGCCGGATGGGTTTCTCAACCCGAAGCTTTGGTCCGGCGACTACGTCAAGCCTGATCCGTCGTTCTCGCCCGTCATTCATTTCCGGTGGGGCTATCGCGCGACTGCGGCGGAACTGAAGGAGTATGGCGACAAGATCTTTCTGAACGAAAAGGACTATTGGGGCGGAGGCCCGTTCACGAACGGCTGTGCAAGCCTGCCCGATCTCTGGCACGGCGGTCTGGATGATCGAACCATGGGGTGGATGACGGTGCAAGGCATCAATCCAACCAATCGGCCGCTGTATCGCGCGCCGCCGCGCGCGTATGGCGTGCTCGCGGCCTTGCGCCTTGCCAAGTTGATCGAGTCGATCCGACGCATGCAGGCCGACGTACCGATTACCGTCGTGTGTCACAGCCAAGGCAACATCGTGGGCCTCACGGCGGCGTTCTTCGGCGACGCATTCGCTGATGTCGAAGATCCGTGGGGACGCCAGGGCCACTGCGTGGCAGACGCCTACGTGCTGGCCAATGCGCCATTTAGCCTCGCGAACGCAGACGGGCCGCACAAATCCGACACGTTCATGGACACGTGGTCGCAACGCGCGACGAAAGACGCGAGCGGCCAGCGCGGACGGCAGACCTATGCGGCGCGCACGAAGACATTCGGCAAATTCCTATCGATCATCGGCAGCCGAAAAGCAAACGAACTGCCCGCTGACAAGATCGATGAAGACATGGAAAACAAGCGGGTATCGCCGACGAGCAACCGATCTTATGCGGCGCAAGAGGATCGCACTCGGCACGGCCTGAATGAATCGACGTATGGCCGCGTCACCGCGTATTGCTGTCCGCACGATCAGGTGATTTCGGCGGTAACAGTTCAGGGCATCGGCTGGCGCGGGATCAGCAAGCACGAACTCGACGATATCGGCGCGGCCGGCATCCTGACGCAGCGCGTGTTCGCATCCGGTTTTCCGGTCGGTGTGCAGAAACCATATCGATACTGGGAGGACGATTGGCGGCATGGCAAGCAAGGAACGAAGCCGGGGTTCTGGTATCCGCCGTCGCTGCCGGCCAAGTTCAATCTCATTGGCGCGCTCAAAGGGAATGAAAGTGTTTTGGGGATGGCGGCGACGCTGGCAACCGCGCCGTTCATGTTCGTCGTGACCGGGATCAGCTCGGCGTTGAACATGCTCCGCGTGAACGCCGATCCGCCGAAGGGCTGGACGGTGGTGGCAGATGCGCCGGCACTTGATGATCCATTCCCGCCGAAGGCATTGCGATTCGGCAAGCCCGTCGAAACGAAGGACGGTGGCGCCGTAAGCGACTTCAACGAAGGCAACGATCCGCCGGCCGCGTGGCGTGACGCGAACAAGGCCGATGCCGACAAGCGAGCCGATGATCCCTACGACCAATACAAGGCAAGGAACGCGGACAGTGTCGCGCAAGGTACGGTAGAAACCGAAGCCGGACAGCGTTACGAGGACCGCGCGTTGATGCGGATGGAGGCGCGTCGAACGCTGAATACCGAATGGCTCGACGGCGACGGCCATGTGATTGGCGAGGATGGCAAAAGCGCGATGCCGGACGGCTACAAGGAATGGCGCGACAAGCAGATTGTCGATTGGCTCGATCGCGGCGCGACCAATAGCCCGACCAACCACTCGACGACGATGACTAATCCCGAACACGCCGAAAAGGCGCTTGCGTATGACATGGCGATCGGCCTGTGCTATTTGACGCCCGATCAACTCTACGACTTGCGGATTGAGGCGGATTGGAGGATGGGAGACGGCATTCCCGATACCAACCCGAACAAGAAATACACCAAGTACTTTGACTGCGGAAATCTTGATCGCATAGCGATGCACGAATGGGTACATGCCAACGACAGCGAAGGCAAGATTCCCGACGCGATCACAGACGAACGTGAAGATGAGTTCTATCTCAAGGTCGGGGGTTTCGTATGAAGCCGCTGATTGCTACATGGCCACGACGTGTCGCCATTGCTGTTTCGGTATGGCTAATCACCAACGTTCTGATGGCCTCACTGATGGCACACATAGAACAACCCGACCCAGCCCACTTGGAAATAGGAGATTGGATGAAACGATTCGTTGTTGTACCTGGCCTAGCTGCGCTCATGGTGTTTCTCTTCACCACGGCCATGATGCGTCCAGCACAAGCCGCCCCTGTTCGAGAGCCTACGGGAATTGCACAACTAGCGGCCGACCAGCCGGCGAAACCATTCGTCGCGCAGGTCGTCGGCATGATTTGGTTGAATCCATTGCAACGCATGGACTATCCGACAGAATGGCAATTGTTGTGGACGCAAGGACTTGCAGCACCGAACAAGAATGACGATATGGTTCGCACCGATCCGAAGTCATTCACTACCCTGCAATCGGTAGCGGGTATCGCATACGGCAACCGCGGAACGGAGACGTTCAAGGGCTTCTATCACAAGTACGTCAACAAATTTCTCCTGTTGCTGCGCTCACGCTATTTCGCAAATGCGAAATACTTCTACACCGTAAAGCCAGAAAACTCCACGGATTGGCGCGAACTTGCCGGGATACGTATCGAGTTCGCGCTACCTTCAAAGCTTGATCCGATTGAAGCCAAGAAGTACTTGACCGGTGAGATCATCGAATACTTCGAAATCGGTCCGCCGTCACCCAAGACACTTTGGAGTCGCGACACGCCTCCCGATGTGCAAATCACCCAAGGTGGTGCGAACGCCGGCTTCACGTCGCTGAACAACGCGTTGAACTACTTGCAAGCCAACCCCAATAAGACCGTGTGGGCGATGAACTGGGACGCACCGAGCTTCCCGCCCACCGACGCGCAGATCAACGAAAACCTTGTCGTCCTGTTCCTCGCCGGCCCGAACTTCACCACCGAGCGCGAACCGCTCGCGTGGATCGGCAAGGCCGCAACCGGCAACACGCTCGATTTTTCGCCGAAGGTCGGTACGACGCGTGCCGTGCAGGCATGGAAGGCAACTATCGACCAAGCGGCCCGCGACGCCGGCGTCGCGGTCACCGACCTGAGTTACATCGTCCACGATGCAGGTGCACCCAGCGACGCCTCGTCCTCACGTCTCGTTTCGCTCGCGCAAACGTTGACCGAAACCCTCCCGGAATACGACCACCGGAAACAGACGTTCAACACCGCCGCCCTACTCGGCGACATGGGAACCGGCAGCGCATTGACCGACGTTGCACTCGCAATCGGCCGGATCAATCACTTCGGCGGTAACGCATTGGTCGCTGGCACGACCGATCCAGACCACCCCGTGGCGGTTGTCGTCATACCGCCATCGAAGCTCACGCCGATCGATCCGACCAAGGACTGGTTCCGCGCACGCGGCGGGAACAACGCCTACCTGCCGTGGTGGGGACGTCGACACCATACCGACTACGGCATGCAGGGCTATTCGTGGTGATGCAAGCCGGCACGTCGACACGTTGCGTGTCAACGTGATCGCGACAACGACCAACAGGAGATTGAATGAAGCGATTCGTTGTATTACCCGGCTTGCCTACACTCATGGTGTTTCTCTTCACCACGGCCATGACGCGTCCGACACAAGCCGCGCCTGCCGGGGAGGCTGCAGGGAATGCAACCCTAGCAGCCGAAGAGCCGGTGAAGCCGTTCGTCGCACAGGTTGTCGGCCTAGCTTGGTTGAATCCATTGCAACGTATGGATTACCCGACCGAATGGCAATTGTTGTGGACGCAAGGACTGACATCGCCAAACAAGAATGACGATATGGTTCGGACCGACCCGAAGTCCTTTACTACCCTTCAATCGGTAGCGGGTATCGCATACGGTAACGAAGGCGAGGAAACGTTCAAGGGCTTCTACGCCAAGTACATCGACAAATTCATTCTCCTCCTGCGGTCCCGCTACTTTAGCAACTCGGGATACTTCTACACCGTAAAGTCCGAAAACCAAAGGGATTGGCGCGAACTCGCGGGCATACGGGTCGAAGCTGCCGTTCCGCCCAGACTTGATCCAGCGTTTGCCAAGTCGCGCATGGTCGATCGGATGATGAATTTCTTCGAGATCGGCCCGCCATCCCCGAAGTCTCTTTGGAGTCGCGACACGCCTCCCGATGTGCAAATCACCCAAGGTGGTGCGAACGCCGGCTTCACGTCGCTGAACAACGCGTTGAACTACTTGCAGGAAAACCCCGACAAGACCGTGTGGGTGATCAACTGGGACGCACCGAGCTTCCCGCCCACCGACGCGCAGATCAACGAGAACCTCGTCGCGCTGTTCCTCGCCGGCCCGAACTTCACCACCGAGCGCGAACCGCTCGCGTGGATCGGCAAGGCCGCAACCGGCAACACGCTCGATTTTTCGCCGAAGGTCGGTACGACGCGCGCCGTGCAGGCATGGAAGGCGACCATCGACGAAGCAACACGCAACGCCGGTGTCGCGGTTACGGATCTGAGTTACATCGTCCACGATGCAGGTGCGCCCAGCGACGCCTCGTCGTCACGTCTCGTCTCGCTTGCGCAAGCGTTGACAGAAACCCTGCCGGAATACAACCACCGGAAACAGACGTTCAACACGGCCGCCCTACTCGGCGACATGGGAACCGGCAGCGCGTTGACCGACGTTGCACTCGCAATCGGCCGGATCAATCACTTCGGCGGTAACGCCTTGGTCGCCGGCACGACCGATCCAGACCACCCCGTCGCGGTTGTCATCATGCCGCCGTCCAAGCTCACGCCGATCGATCCAACCAAGGACTGGTTCCGCGCACGCGGCGGGAACAACGCCTACCTGCCGTGGTGGGGACGTCGACACGATACCGACTACGGCATGCAGGGCCTTTCGTGGTGATGCAAACCGGCGCTGCGGCATGTTGCGTGCAAGACGCGACCACCGCGTGAATCATTCAGAGGACGAGTCCTATGCGAGGAATTATCCGGGTAGGCGACAGACATACCCACGGCGGCCGGGTCGAGTCCGGAGCCGAAATCAGCACGGTCATGGGGCGCGCGGTCGCCCGCTTCGGCGACGCTTGTTCGTGTCCGATCCACGGCGCCTGCACGATTGCCGCAGGTGACCCTGCCTTCAACGTTGAAGGCGAAGCCGCCGCGTTCGACGGTCACGAGACGTCATGCGGCGCGACGCTGATGTCTTCACTTCCGAACTCTGGGCGAACTTGAATGCAGAAGATACGACGCATGACCGCCGAACAGTTCCGACTGTTGCGGCTTCACGATACCCGGATCAAGCCGTTGAACCAGTGGGCCCTGCACGAGATCTTCGTGAAGGGCCGCTCACAGCGCGAACTGGCCGCGAAGCTAAGTATCAACCGCTCGGCAATGTCGCAGCTCGTTCGCAAGGCATGGCAGCGGTATCTGGAGCTACCGGGCAACGAAACGCACCTCACCACGGTGACGATTACGATCCCGGCGAAATACGAGCAAGCGCTGCACGCTTGGGTGGAGGACGCGCATCGTTTATCGAATCAGCCCGATCAAGGCGAGATCACTAGGTCATGACGGTCTTGGTGCTGCATGACGTTCCCGATCAATCCTGACGCAAGCGAATCGCAGGCGAGTACGACGACGTGGAACCGCGCCTTGGCGGAATGGACCAAGCACATCGAAGCCGAGCGCGTTCCACCCAAGGTGCCCACCGCGCTGCCCTGAATGTTGCGCTGGCGTGCGTGCCCCCGGCCATGCGGGCATCCGTATGACCAATCCACCGCCATGCCGGGCCAGAACAAGTGGAAATACTTTCCCTAATAGCACAAATAGATAAAACGTTATTCCACATCAAGCTACATTCCCAGCCAACTTTGGATCCTTTTTCCCCTCCCGCCCACGTATCATTTCTCCCATTCCGAAGCGAAAGAGCCAGAGACGGACATGAGCGATACCACTCCGCTGCACTACCTCGACTACGCAGCCACCACCCCGGCGGACCCCCGCGTGATCGAAGCGATGACTGCCTGCCTCGGTGCCGACGGCATCTTCGGCAATCCCGCGTCGAGTTCGCATGCCGCCGGCCGGCTGGCGAAGGAAAAAGTCGAGCACGCACGCGAGCAGGTCGCCGCGCTAATCGGCGCGGACGCTGACGAGATCGTCTGGACGTCGGGCGCCACCGAATCGAACAATCTCGCACTGAAGGGCTATGCGGAGACCGCGACCGACAAGCGCCACCTGATCACGAGCCGCCTCGAACACAAGGCCATCCTCGACACGATGGCGAACCTGTCGAAGCGCGGGATGACGGCGACCTACCTGTCACCCACCGCAGACGGCGAAATCACCGTCGACGCGGTCGCCGCGGCGATCGGCCCCGATACGGGCCTCGTGTCGCTGATGCTCGTCAACAACGAACTCGGCACGCTGACCGACATCGGCGCGATCTCGCGCATCGTGCACGCGGCCGGCGCGCTACTGCACGTCGACGCCGCGCAGGCGCTCGGCAAGACGCCGATCGACGTGCGCGCGCTCGGCATCGACCTGCTGTCGATGTCCGCGCACAAGGTCTATGGTCCGAAAGGCATCGGCGCACTGTTCGTCCGCCGCGACATCGCCGACCGCATCGCGCCGCAGATTCACGGCGGCGGACACGAACGCGGCCTGCGTTCGGGCACGCTCGCGACGCATCAGATCGTCGGGATGGGCACTGCCTGCGAACTCGCCGCCGAAAAACTCGAGCGCGAAGCCGTGCGGATCGCGGCACTCAGCGCACGCCTGAAGGACGCGCTGCTCGCGCTCGGCGACATCACGCACAACGCGGCAGCGGCACGCCGCATCCCGCACACGTTGAGTCTCACGGTGAACGCGCCGGGCTTCTTCCCGTTCATGCTCGGCGATGCGCTCGCCGTGTCGTCGACCTCCGCGTGCAACTCGACCAGCGGCGCGCCGTCGCACGTGCTGACCGCGATCGGCCTCGATGCGGAAGCCGCGGGCCGCACGGTGCGCATCAGCTTCGGCCGCTTCACGACGGAGCAGGACGTCGATTTCGCGATCGCGTGTTTTGCGCGCGCGCTCGAGCAATGCCGGGCCGCGGCGGCGACCGGGTTCACCGCGTCGCGCCAGATCACGCCGGCGGACCTGAAGGCGATCCGCAACGCAGGCTTTCGCGCGGTGATCTGCAACCGGCCGGACGGCGAAAGCGCCGATCAACCGGCGTTCGAGGCCATTGCTGCCGCTGCGCGCGAACTCGGCCTCGACGCACACTACCTGCCGGTCGAGCGCGATCGGATCGGCGATGCGGAAGTCGATGCGTTCGGCGCACTGGTCGATGCGCTGCCGAAGCCGGTGCTCGCGTATTGTCGAAGCGGGAGCCGTGCCGGCATGCTGTGGAATCGGCTGACGACGCGGCGCACCGCGACGGTCTGAGCGCAAGCCGCACGTCACAACGTACCACCCGCGTTCGCTCCTGAAGTCGACGTCTCGACACGAAGCCGCGCGGGTGGCGCCCCCTCAAGCGCCCCCCTCCGCAGTCATCACGCGCCGTACGCATCCAGCGCCTTCAACGGCATATGCAGGCTCTCGTTCGCAGCAAACGCGTCGAGCAGATAGTCGACCGTCGCCTGGACGCGCGGCGCCTTCAGCGCACGATGCGGATACTGCATCGCCATCTCGTAGTCGCCCGGCAAATGCTGGCGACGTAGCACCACCTTCAACGCGCCGGCACGCAGATGCGTCCACGCGAGATGCACGCCGACTTGTGCGATGCCCAGACCGTCGCATGCAGCCTGAAGCACCGCCTCCGGTGCCGAGAACGTCAGCGGCGCCGCCTCGCCCGGATCGAGCGTGACGATACTGTCGCCGCGTGCCCTGAATCCCCACGTTGCGATCTCTCCGCCGAGAAACCGGCGCGCGATCAGCCGATGCGCGCCGAGTGCGTCAGGCGTGCGCGGTACGCCGTGTGCGGCCAGATAGCCCGGCGATGCAACCAGCACGGTATTCATGCGGAAGATCGGGCGCGACACCAGCGCCGAGTCGTGAATGTTGCCGCCGCGGATGACGATATCGTAGCCATCGCGCACGAGGTCGACGATCCGGTCGTCGAAATCGGCCTCCACGGACAATCCGGGATACCGGGCCAGCAATCCGGGCAGCACCGGTTGCAATCGGCGTCGCGCGACGCGTAAGCCCTGCAGCCGCTACTTTGCATACTCCAGTTGCAGCGCCACCCAGTCTGACGTCGCGTCGCCGTAGCGTGCCGCGACGTCTGCAAGCACACCGGGAAGCACCGCTTCGCCACGCCGCCCGTCGGGAATCGTCACGCGCGCATGCCGCGCATCGGCCGGCTGCGTCAGCAACCGCAGCCCGTGCTTCGACTCGATCACGTGCGCATCCGCCGTTGCGACGACATCGCTGCGCCACGTCCGCGCCCACGCATCGGCGGTGAGTGCAACCGGGAGTTCGTCGAACCCGCTCGCCACCGGCAGATCGAAGGTCCGATGCCGCCAGAACGCAACGCGATTCGCCAGCGCGGTCGCCACGGCACTTGCGCTCAACGCGAACCGGCTACCGTCGTGAACATCGCTCCATCCCTCCGCACCGATGTTCCGCGCCGTTTCGCGCGCCGCCACCGGCCCGGCAAGCGCATTCACCAAGGCAAGCGACGCGGGAATCGACGCCGACACGCCGGTCGTCGTCATCACGTTGCCGTCCATCACGTAGCGGCGATCGTCGACCCACGCCGTATCGGTAAATCGGCGACGCAAGCCGTCACGCGAATACCAATGCGCGGTCACGGTGCGATGCCGCAACAACCCGGCGTTCGCGAGCACCTCCGCGCCATCGCAGATCGCCACCATCGTTGCGCCGGCCGCAACCTGCTTGCGCAACCACGCCAGCACCGCCGGCCGGTCGGCACGATGCAGTGCCGGCACGATCACAACGTCGGCTCCCGACGGCACGGTGGCGTCGAACCGGTCGAACGTGGTATCGGCCAGCATCCGCAGCGCGGGCATCAGTTCGACCGCGCCGGCGTCGGCCGATACGGCCACGACGTCGACCACGCCGGATGTCTTCAGGATCGCATACGGGACGATGAAATCGGTCGTCTCCGTTCCCGCGTTGTCCGCGACGATCGCGACGAGCGGCCGCGTGCGGCCCGCTTTCGGGGCGTTCACGGTCAGCGTTTGCGTGACCGTTCGTGTATCGTCCGCGACCGCCGGCCCCGACCACCCCGATCCGCACACGCCCAACACCGCGCACACGACCAGCGCCACCATCGCGCGCGTCACGCCGTTTCTGTTCCGTTCCCGCATCGCTCACCCGCGTCAATCGATTGCACGTCCGGAAAATTACAAGGATCATGCTCGCGGTCACAAGGACAACTCCACCGCACTTTCTGCCATGTCCCAGTCAACCGGTTCGGCGCGCGACGTCGTCGTCGTCGGCTTCGAAGGCGTCCAGTCACTCGACATCACGGGCCCGATGGAAGTGTTCGCGGTCGCGAACCGCCACCTGCCCGAGCACGTCGTTCCCTATCGGCTCACGCTCGCGTCGCAACACGGACACGACATCGTCACGCATGCGGGCCTGCGCCTCGCCGGTCCGACCGCACTCGCCGCGTTGCCCGAGTCCATCGACACGATCATCGTCGCCGGCGGCAGCGAAGCGGCGCTGCGCAACGCGGCATCCGATGCCGGCGTGCTGCCATGGCTGCACACGCGAATCGCCGACACGCGGCGCATCGCCAGCATCTGCACGGGCGCGTTCGTCCTCGCCGCAGGCGGATGGTTGAACGGCAAACGCGCGACCACGCACTGGAACCAATGCGCGATGCTGCAAGCGCTGTGCCCTGACGTGCACGTCGAGCCGGATGCGATCTACGTGAGCGACCCGCCATTCCATACGTCGGCCGGCGTGACGGCGGGTATCGACCTGTGTCTCGCACTCGTCGAGGCAGACTGCGGCGCGCCGACCGCGGTCGCGGTCGCACGCGAACTCGTGCTCTTCATGCACCGTCCCGGCGGACAAACGCAGTTCAGCGTCGGACTCGGCATCCAGGCAAGCGCGACGCCGCGCATGCGCGCGCTGCTCACCGAGATCGCCGGCGATCCGACCGGCGAACTCGGCGTCGCCGCGCTGGCCGCACGCCTGCACATGAGCGAGCGGACGTTCGCGCGCAACTTCGTCAAGGAGACCGGGCTCTCACCTGCGCAATTCGTGCTGGCAGCACGCGTCGAGCGCGCGAAGGCGCTGCTGGAGCGGGCCGACTGGCCGCTCGAACGGGTCGCGGAACGGTCGGGATTCGGCAGCGTGGATGCGTTGCAGCGCGCATTCGCGAAGCGGGTCGGGATATCGCCGCGCGACTATCGCGCGCGCTTCGGGCAGAGGCACGGCAAGCAGCAGCCGGAGTAGGCCCTTTCGCCGGCTATCGCATTTCGGCAAGCACGGGTCATCCCTGACTCATCGGGATTTCTTACAAAAATACAAGCCGGCATGCGATGCCCCCGAACGGTGCACGCCTCCGGAGTTTCACTGGATTGCCGAAATCCGATATCGCCGCGAGATTTGGCTTCATACCGTTCTCGTATCGGACCGGAACGCGACTGCCATCGACGCATGTCATCGCGTGCCACCGACGACTTCCAGGAGCGGGCCGCATCACATGGCCCGGGCAGCGATGACGGTCCTGCCATGCAGGACATACGTGACGGAGCGAATATGGATGCAAAAATCCAGCCTGATTCAGGCACCGACAGTGACGTAAGCCTCCTCCACAAGATGGGCTACGCGCAGGAACTGTCGAGACGCATGAGCGGTTTCTCGAACTTCGCCGTGTCGTTTTCGGTGATCTGCATTCTGTCGGGCGGCATCACGGCGTTTCAACTGGCGTTTTCCGCCGCCGGCGGCGCATCGATCGGCCTGGGCTGGCCGCTCGGCTCGCTGTTCGCGCTGATCGTCGCGGTGTCGATGTCGCAAATCGCGTCCGCGTTTCCGACGGCGGGCGGCCTCTACCACTGGGGCGCGATCCTCGGCGGAAAGAAATGGGGGTGGATGACGGCGTGGCTCAATCTGATCGGCCTGATCTTCGTGATCGCCGCGATCAATTTCGGTACCTACGATCCATTCTTCAAAACCCTGATCGCACCGATGTTCGGCGTCAGTCCCGACAGCCTGACCTGGTGGCATCAGACGGCGTTCATCACGATCATCACCCTCTCGCAGGCGATCCTGAACGCACGCGGCATCAAGATCGCCAGCAAGATCACCGACCTGTCGGGCTATCTGATCTTCGTCGTGACGATCGCGCTGGTCGTGTCGCTGCTGGTCTACTCGCCGGTCGCGTTCGACCTGCATCGGCTGGTCACCGTCACCAACTTCACGGGCGTCGACGGCGGCGCATGGCCGAAACAGAGCACACCGCTCGCATTCCTGTCCGGCCTGCTGCTGGTGACCTACACGATCACGGGCTTCGACGCATCCGCCCACACGTCGGAAGAGACGCACGACGCGGCGAAGAACGTACCGCGCGGCATCATCGGGTCGGTGTTCTGGTCCGCGGTGTTCGGCTACGTGATGGTGTGCGCGTTCGTGCTGGTCATGCCGGACCTGACCGCCGCGATGAAACAGGGCACCGGCTTCTTCGAAGCCATCCTCGCACCGATCCCGAAGACCTTGCGCGTCTGCCTCGAGCTCGCGATGTTCTTCATCAACTACGTGTGCGGCCTCGCCGCGATCATGTCGACGTCGCGCATGATGTATGCGTTTGCGCGCGACGGCGGGCTGCCGGCGTCGAAGCTGTTGCGCAGCGTGAATCAGCATCACCGGACGCCCGGCCCCGCGATCTGGACGTGTGCGGTGCTCGCGATCGTCGTCACGTTGTACGGCGACGCGTTCTCGGTACTGAGCGCGGGCAGCGCCGTGTTCCTGTTCATCTCGTATGCGATGCCGATCGGCTCGGGGATGTTCGCCGAAGGACGCACGTGGACCGAAAAGGGCCCGTTCCAGCTGGGCATCTGGTCGAAACCGTGCGCGTTGCTCGCACTGATCGGCGCCTGCGTGCTCGCGTACGTCGGCATCCAGCCGCCGAACGAGAAGGTGCTCTACGTGCTCGTCGCGTTCGTGGCGGTGCTGATGGTGATCTGGTACGGCTTCGGCGTGCGCCACTCCTTCGCCGGACCGCCGGTGCTCAAGGACACGCGCAACGACGAGCGGATTCGCGAACTCGAGGCGAACGTCGATCCGACGGTGTGAAGCGACACCTGCTCGCACACAGCGCAAAAAATCCGGCTCGCGGTTTGCGAGCCGGATTTTTTTGCATCGCTTCGAACCAGACGAGGTTCAACCGCGTCGGCAGTTGAACCCGAATGCAGTGTCTTAGCCGTAAACCGGGAAACGCTTGGTCAACTCCGCGACCAGCCCGCGCACGCGCTCGATCGTCGCCGCATCTTCCGGCGCTTCCAGCACGTCGGCGATCAGGTTGCCGACCTTCTCCGCTTCCGCCGGACCGAAACCGCGCGTCGTCATCGCCGGCGAACCCAGACGGATGCCGCTCGTCACGAACGGCTTCTCCGGATCGTTCGGGATCGCGTTCTTGTTCACGGTGATGTGCGCTGCACCGAGAGCCGCTTCCGCTGCCTTGCCCGTGATCTTCTTCGCGCGCAGGTCGACCAGCATCACGTGGCTTTCCGTATGGCCCGACACGATCCGCAGGCCGCGCTTGACCAGCGTTTCAGCCAGCACGCGTGCGTTCTCGACCACCTTCTCCTGATACGCCTTGAATTCCGGCGACAGCGCTTCCTTGAACGCCACGGCCTTCGCCGCGATCACGTGCATCAGCGGGCCGCCCTGGATGCCCGGGAAGATCGCCGAGTTGATTTGCTTCTCGTATTCGGCCTTCATCAGGATCACGCCGCCGCGCGGGCCGCGCAGGCTCTTGTGCGTCGTCGTCGTCACGAAGTCCGCGTGCGGCACCGGGTTCGGATACACGCCCGCTGCGATCAGGCCCGCGTAGTGCGCCATGTCGACCATCAGGTACGCGCCGACCGACTTCGCGATCGTCGCGAGACGCTCGAAGTCGATCTTCAGCGCGAACGCCGACGCGCCCGCGACGATCAGCTTCGGCTTGTGTTCCTGAGCCAGCTTCTCGGCCGCTTCGTAATCGATGTCTTCCTGCTCGTTCAGCCCGTAGCTGACGACGTTGAACCACTTGCCCGACATGTTGACCGGCGAGCCGTGCGTCAGGTGACCGCCGTGCGCGAGGCTCAGCCCCATGATCGTGTCGCCCGGCTTGAGCATCGCGAAGAACACGCCCTGGTTCGCCTGCGAACCCGAGTTCGGCTGCACGTTCGCGGCTTCCGCACCGAACAGCTGCTTCACGCGGTCGATCGCCAGCTGCTCGACCACGTCGACATATTCACAGCCGCCGTAGTAGCGCTTGCCCGGATAACCTTCCGCATACTTGTTCGTGAGCTGCGAGCCTTGCGCGGCCATCACGGCCGGGCTCGTGTAGTTTTCCGACGCGATCAGCTCGATGTGGTCTTCCTGGCGGCGGTTCTCGTCCTGAATGGCAGTCCAGAGTTCCGGATCGACGTTGGCGACGGTGCTGGTGGTGCGATTGAACATGATGATTGATCAAAAGAGAGTGATGGAATGACCCCGGTATGCCGGAATGGCCCGGACCCGCGCGAAGTCGACAACCCCGCCGCCCCGCGATGCCGGCTGAACGGTTATTCGGCATCGCCATTCCAGCAGACGCCAATGGGTTCAGATAGAAGGATTACGACAATCCGCTAGGACGCATCGCGCAGCGAACCGGCCAAAAAAAATCGAAGGCCCGCATCGCTGCGGAACCTTCGACAGAACTGCCGTTCCTGGAGAGGTCGTGCCTGCCCTTCGGCTTCTTGCGGATATCGACGGGATATCGGGGCCTAAACAGCGGAAAAACAGTTGTCGACGAACAGGTGGGTGCCGTTGACGAAGCTCGATTCGTCGGACGCGAGGAACAGCGCGGCGGCGGCCACCTCCGAAGGCTCGCACAGCCGGCCTTGCTGCACCGCGATGGCTGCTTCGGTCGCGTCCACGCCCATCGCCTGCAGATCCTTCAGCTCGCGCATCCCGTGCGGCGTGCGGATGAACCCGGGCGCCAGCGCGTTGCAGCGGATGCCGCGGTCGCGGTACTCGACGGCGATCGCGCGCGCGAACATGTGGCACGCACCCTTGGTCGCGTCATACAGCACTTCGCCCGGCGTCGCGCAGACGGCCGAGATCGACGACGTGCAGACGATGCTGCCGCGCCCTTTCTCCAGCATCTGCGGCAGTACCGCCTTCGTCATCAGGAACATGCTCTTCACGTTCACGCCCATCAGCCAGTCCCATTCCGCCTCCTCGATGTCGAGGAACGGTTTGACGATCAGCGTGCCCGCATGATTGAACAGGATGTCCGCATTGCCGTACTGCTTGCGGGCCGCATCGACCGCGTTCTGCACGTCCGCCTGCTTCGACACGTCGGCGCCGAGGCCGATCGCCTGCAAGCCGGCATCGCGCAGCCGCGCCGCGAGCGTTTCGGCCGCATCGCCGTCGCGGTCGATGATCGCGACCTTCGCGCCTTGCGCGGCGAACAGTTCGGACGCGGCGCCACCGCATCCGCCGGCGCCGCCGCTCACGATGGCGACCTTGCCTGCCAGTCGTCCGTCAATCTTGGCATTCATAACGTCGTGCTCCAGTCTGGTTCGTTCGGACCACTCAGCTGAACAGCGTCCGAAGATGATCGTTGAGGAAATAGCCTTCGGGGTCCACGCTGCGGCGCAGTTCGCGGAACGCTTCGGCCTTCGGGAACCAGCGATCCACGTCGTCGCGGTTCGTGAAATGCAGCTTGCCCCAGTGCGGACGCGAGCCGTAGTCGCGCAGGATGTCGTCGACATCTTTCAGGAACGGCCAGTAGTCGACGCCGTTCGGACCGCCCGAACACGAGATGGTCACGCTGTCCTGCTGGTTGAACGGGCTGATCCACGCCGGATCGGCCTTCGTGAACCGGTATTCGACCGGGAAAATGCAGTCGCGATGCTTCGTGAGGATCAGTTCGCGCACGCGGCGCAGCGCTTCCTTGCCGTGTTCCGCGGGCACCGCATACTCGAGTTCGTGGAAGTTCGCGACGTAGTGGATCGCGTAGACCTCGGAGCTGTACGCGATCTTCTCGTGCTCGCCTTCGTAGAACGTACGCTCGTCGGTGAGGTCCATCACCTTGATCTCGCACACGTCGTAGTCCTTCTTCGAGTTCGACACCCTGGTGGTGTCGGGCAGGCAGTACAGGTCGCGGCTTTCCGACGTCGGGCACCAGAAGAAACCGAAATGCCGGTGCTTCGCCGCGAGGTCGTCGTACTTTTCCATCAGCGCTTCGAAGTCCTCGCGCCACACGCGGTCGTGCAGCCAGAACGCGTCGGTTACCTGCAGCGTCAGCTCCGAGACCACGCCGAACATGCCGATATTCACCTGCGTCGCGTGCAGCAGGTCGAGGTCCCGCTGGTCGCTCACGTCCATGATCGAGCCGTCCGGGCGGACGATCCGCATCCCGACGACCTGCGACGACAGGTTGCTCAGCGTCGTCCCCGTGCCATGCGTGCCGGTCGCCAGTGCACCGGCAATGGCCTGCGAATCGATGTCGCCCTGGTTGACGAGCGAGAAGCCGATTTCCTTGAGATGGCCGGTCACCGCATTGATCCGGGTGCCCGCCTTCACCGTCACGCGCTTCTGCCGCTCGTCGACCGCGACGATGCCCTGGTAATCCTTCAGCGACAGCAGCAGGCCACTCGTCGCGACGACCGGCGTGAACGAATGTCCCGATCCCGAGCATCGGACGTGCTTGCCCTGGCTCGTCGCCGCATGCACGAGTTCGGCAATCTCCGCCTCGCTGGTCGGCGATGCCATGTGCGCGGCGACGCACGACTGATTCCCGACCCAGTTCCGCCAGAATCCGCCACGTGGAAGCTCCATCGATGTCTCTCCAGAGGTGCGCCTGCGGCCCTGCGCCGGCAGCCGTGTTCGGTTCGACCGGCAACGAAGCGGGAGGCTCCCGGCGCCGGCGCGATGCGTTGCGTTGCGTTGCGTTGCGTTGCATTCATGCCAAAGGTATTGCGCCTGCCGGCGTTTCACTATCGGATTTCGGCAAGCGAGGGTTTCCACCGGGAAAAAGCCTGCCGGGGTTTTTTGACCGCGTGGTGCAGCAGCTACAATGAATCGATCCACCCGCCCCCTCCCGACCCGATGACGCCGTCTGCCGATCCGAGCGATTTCTCTGGCACCCCGTTGTTCGCGCGAACGGTGGCGTTCTGCGCATTCACCGATGTGGAAGAGCAGGCGCGGATCTTCGACGGCTGGGACCTGAACTACACGCAGATCTCGGGTGGCCTGTTTCACGGCTCGTCATCCATCGTGTCGCTGGGCGGCATCCGGCTGCTGGTCGAAGATCTCGACAAGGTGATCCTGCAGCAAGGCGCGGTGCCGGCGGATCGCATCGCGGTGGCCGTGCCGCTGGAGCTGGAAGGCCTGGCGCGCATGTGCGGCGGCAAGAGCGGGCGCGACAGCCTGCACGTGTTTTCGAGCCAGCCCGTATTCGAGTTCTACTCGCCCGACCGGCACGTGCTCGTGAACGTCGAGATCGAGCCGGACAAGCTGTCGACGGAGGCGATGCGCACGCTCGCCGCGTCGCTTCGGGCCCGCACCTTCGCGCCGCTGATTCCGATGGAAACCCATGTCGCGGACCGTCTTCGCGTCCTGTTGCGCAACACCATGGCCGCGGCCGCGAAATGCGCGCCGATCGAGGACGTGACGACGCAGGACCGGATCGAACTGCTGGAGCGGACCGTCCTGTATGCGATTTCCGAAGCGATGACGGTGCCTGCGCCCGACGCGGACGCGCTCGCGACGCGCCCGACGAAGTACTGGTCGCTGGTCAACGCGGTGCAGGAGCGGCTGCAGGATGCGTCGACCTGTCCGCTGTCGATCGCCGAACTGTGCGTGCAGCTCGGCATCAGCCGGCGGACCGCGCAATACGCGTTCAACGACACGCTCAATCTGAATCCGATCGCCTACCTGCGTGCCGTTCGACTGAATCACGTTCGCCGCGCGCTTCGGCTCGGCGAATCCGTGACCTCGGCCGCAACGCAATGGGGCTTCTGGCACCTGAGCAGTTTTGCGCAGGACTACCGCACGATGTTCGGCGAGTTGCCGTCGGCGACGGCGAGGCGCTACGCCCATCGGGGAAACTGAGCGTGGTTCGCATGCGTACGTGTTGCCCGCATGCGTGCTGAGCTTCCATGAAGAAAACCGCGGCAGAACACGCGCCGCGGCATATCGAAAGCAGGTCGCCGAGGCCGGACGGCCGGCACCCAACCGGCACCGGCCGCCCGCCTGGACACGACCTCGCTACGCCATCACTCCTGCTGTTCCTGCTGCGCCTGCACCTGCCGCTGCTGGATGAACTGCCGCACATCGCTCATCGTCACGCGACCGGTGTGCTTCGCATCGATCTCGTCGAAGTGCTTCGCGACAAAACCGAGCCCGCTGCTCTGCGCCTGCGCCTTCGTCACGGCCGCGCCGTCGCTCAGCACCGTATTGCCGCCGAGCCTCGCGTCGACGCGCTTCTGCGCCTGCTGCTGCAGCGTCGCGCCGGTCGACGGCAGCACCGGCGCCACACGGGTCGAAGGAAAGAACGGACCGTCGACGCCGTGCCCGCCATGCGGCAGCTTCACCGGCGCCACCGCCTGCGGCGGCAGTGCGTAGGCGCTGCTCATCACGGCGCCGAGGACGATCAACGGAGATATGCGTCGCATCGAATTGATTAGGGACATGATCACTCGCATTCAATGGATGAACAGAGGGTTCCTTTGACAAGGAGTCCGTCGTTTACGGTGCCGCCGCCAGCGTCGTCGCGGCCGTCGCGCCCGGCACGCTGCCGGTCGGCGTGCCGGCCGGGTTTTCGTCCGGCCAAGGCGGCGGCAGCGTGCGCAGCGTCAGCGCGGTCGGAATCCGCTTGCCCTGGTAGAAGATCTTCAGGTCGCGCTTCATCTGCGGACGGGCCACGTCATCCAGATACGTCATGTGCCCGCCCTGGAAGAAGTTCACCTGCAGCTTCGGATTCAGGCCCTTCACCGTCTGCAGGCGCGCGAGCTGCTTTTCGGTGTTGAAGAACGGCGTCGCCAGATCGTGCAGGCCGTTTTCCGCGAGCACGTGGAGCTTCGGATTGAGCTGCAATGCGCCGAGCAGATCGGGGATCGTGTCGGGCATCGGCTGGCCGTCGTGCGAGAAGTCCCACACCTGGATGATGTTGTCGTTCAGCGGCAGGTAGGTCGCGTTCGGCGCGGTATAGCCAAGGTAGTCGGGCATCTGCGTCGCGAGTGCGTTCGTGAACGGCTGCGAGATCAGGATGTCCGACGGGTCGCCGTCCGCCTGCAGGCGCGGATCGGCGTTCGGCAGCGATACGCGTCCGTCGTAGCGGCCGATCGTCGTTCCCGGCAGCAGGCTCGTGCCGAACGGATTCGCGTTGAAATACCCGCGCAGGGCCTGCGTCGTCAGGCTTGACGGCAGCGACCACAGCTTCAGCGTCGCATCGCTCGGGAACACCGGCGTGCCCAGCGCATCCGGAATGCCAAGCTGGCTCAGCACCCACGACTGCGAGTACTGCTGCAGCTGCTTGTAGATCAGCGTCGTGAACAACTCGGTCTGCAGTGCATACAGATCGGGATTGACCGGCGCCGGCGACACCTGGTTGAAGTACGCCGCGACTGCCGCATAGCCGGGCAGATAGCCGGCCACGGTATCGGTTTCGAGCAGCAGCCCTTCGGTCGACTGCGTGATCGCCACCGCTTCCACTGCATCCGCGAAGTAGTTCAGGATCGCCGACTGCAGCACGATCCCCGTCAGGTGCACGCCGGCCGATTCGAGCGCCAGCGCGAGCATGTCGGTACGCGGCGTGCCGTACGATTCGCCGTACAGGTAGATCGGCGACGTGCCGCGGCTGTTCACGTTCAGGTAGCGCTGGATGAAGTCGCGCATGATGTTCACGTCCGCATCGGAACCCCAGTACTTCTGGTTGGTGTTCGGCAGGACGGCTTCCGACAGCCCGGTGCCCGGCGGGTCGATGAACACGAGGTCGGTCGTGTCGATCAGGCTTTCGGCATTGTCGACGAGCGGATAGTTCGGCCAGTTGGTGCCGAACAGCGGGTCGGGAGTAGCGACGCGCGTCGGCGCGAACGAGCCGAGCCGCAGCCAGATCGACGACGAGCCGGGGCCGCCGTTATAGACGAACGTGACGGGGCGCGGCTTGCCGTTCGTGCTCGGCGCGGTATACGCGACATACGACATCGACGCTTCCGCGTTGCCGTTCGCGTCCTGCGCGGTCAGGTGGCCGGTGGTCGTCGTGTAGTTGACCGTCGTGCCGCCGGACTTCCACTGGTAATGCATCACCGCCGCCTTCTCCGAGACCTGCGTGGCCGCGAGGCCGTCGGTTGCGTTCATCGAATAGGCAACGGAGTCGACGTAAGGCTGGTTCGCCGCCGGCGTCTGATTGCCGGCCGCCTGTTGCGCGCTGGCCTGCTGGCTGGCGGTGGCCTGCGCGAGGCTCGACGCGCCGACCGACGACGAATCGTCGCCGCCGCAGCCGGCAAGCGCCAGCGTCACGACGGTCAATACGCCAAGCCCGGCCAGCCGGCCGCGACGGTCGCGGCGGCTGCCGGTACTGCTCCTGTCTGGTTTCATCTCGGTCCTTTGTGTTGGGTCGGATACCGCTTCACACAGGCCGCCACCACCGGCGAAAAACGCGCAGGCGGACCCGCCACTCGCATTGCACGGTTGGCAGACGGCGCTTCGGGATTGGACTTCTTCGAGAGACTGAACTTGATACAGACACAGCAAACTGCTGGCGGAGAATGATGCGCGAACGCCGCCCCCTTGCAGTTGTGACGACTTTTGTATGACCAAAATTTACGACATCACAAAAATAGGCGGTGCTGCGGCGCGTTGTCAAAGATCATTCTGATATTAAAAAATCTCTTATGATGCGAACGGGGGTCAGTGTCTGGAATTTGAAAGAAAAACGATTGTTCGAATTGAGCGCGCTGCACGAATCACCTTTTCCTGGAATGCCGCGCCTTTTGCGCATGCCCCGCAACGCTCGCCGGGTATTGGATCCGCGCACGGAAGCCCTTCCAATCGACATGATTTTTCTTTCATTTTAATTATGCCGAATCGATTGGCGCGAATTATTGAATAAACGCCGGCGCCACCCACAAAATACCGATTTCATTAATTCATCGAGCGGGCGACGGAATTATTTACCCGACATCGAAATGAATCCGCCCGACATTCCGGCGGCATTGATGTGCAATACGCGGGTATTCGCAATGAAGAAGCGATCATTCGCGCCGCGCATTCCGGATCGCATCGCTGCAATCGATCGCGGATCGGGCACGTGATGCAGAGGGGAGAGACGCCGCGTGAGCGAGCGGCAGCGCCACCGCTCACGCGACGACGTGCGGCAGCGCCGCACGCGTTGCTTCAGACGGTCGACCGGCGCTCAGTGCCCGCCGCCCGGCAGCGCGATATCGATCAGCACCGGATCGTGGTCCGACGAACGATACGCATCCGGCGCGTAGAAGGTCTTCTGCTGCTCGGCCGACTTGTACGCGAGCGTATACTGCAGCGCGAGCGGCTCGTCCGCGTTGATGTGCCATTCGTGCACGGCCTTCACGTGCGACGCGAGCGGCAGCGACGCGAGCGCGTGATCGAGATAGCCGGCTTCGCCGTTGTACACGTAGCTGTACGCGTTGGCGCCGATCCAGCGCGACACGAGGTTGCGGTAGCCGCGCGATTCGAGCAGGCGGATCGGATCTTCATACGTGTAGCTGTTGAAGTCGCCGATCAGCAGCACGCCCTGCCCCGCGACGCCCGTCGGCGTGCCGGCCAGCCAGTCGGCCAGCTTCGCCGCCGCGCGCGTGCGCGTCGGGTTCCAGCAGCCCTGGCCGTCACCCTGGTCGAGATCGTCGTTCGCCGCATCAGGGCAGTTCTTCGACTTCAGATGGTTGACCGCGATCGTCAGCGCCTGGTTGCCGCCGATCCGACGGAACGATTGCGCGAGCGGCTGGCGGTTCTTGTCGTCGATCGCGAGCGTCGACGCGCGGCCGACGGGTTCGACCGCGCGGCTGTCGTAGATCATCGCGACCGTGATCGCGTCGCCGCCCAGGCGCGACGTGCCCGGATCGACGACGCGCCAGTTGCTGCCGAGCTTCGCCGCGAGCTGGCGCACTGCGCTCAGTTCGCCGTAACCGTTGTTCTGGATTTCCATCAGGCCGATCACGTCGGCGTTCAGCGCCTTCAGCGCGCTGACGATCTTCGCTTCCTGCCGCTGGAATTCCGGATAGGTCTTCGCGCCGCGGTTGTTCGGGTCGTCGAAGCCGCCGCCGAGACCATTGCCGTTGAAGTAGTTGAGGACGTTGAACGACGCGACGCGCAGGTTCGATTTCGGATCGCGTGCCGGTGCGTTGGTGCGCGGGTTCGAACGCGTGTCGAACGCCGGCGCGGCCGCGCCGGGCAGCGGCTGCACGCGCCATGCGCCGTAACGCACCTCGAGCACGCCTTCGACGTCGCGCACGGTGTAGCCCGCGCGCAGCGTGTTCGCGGCGGAGAGTTGCGGTGCCGGATACGGCACCGTCGCCGGGTTCTGCTTGTTCGAGCCGTCGTCGAGGACCAGCCGGTTACGTGCGTTCGCATCGATCTGCGTCTGCGCCTGCGACGGCGGCACCACGCTCGTCGGCGTGCGCAGGCGGCCGTTGCTGAGCATCACGCTGCCGTAGCGGCCGAGCTCGTAGTTGTCGGTGACGTTCAGCGTCTGCGGCAGGCGCACCAGCATCCCTTCATACGCGGCGAACGTGCCCGGGTTGTCGACCGGCAGCGTGAGCGTCGCCGGCGTGACCGTCTGGCCGTTCGCGCACACCGCGATCGCGCCCGACAGCGTGAGCTGGGTCTGGCCGTATTTCTCCTCGACCTTGCCCGTCACGTGCACGAGATCGCCGGCCTTCGCACGCGCTTTCGGTGCATAGACGAACAGCCCTTCCGACACACCCGGCTGGTTGCGGCGCTGCGCGTCGGCCTGCTGGACGAAGAAGCCGCCGAAGCCGTCCGTGCCGCCGAAATCAGCGGTGACGACCGCTTCGATCGACACGTTCTGGCCGGCCAGCGGCGACGGCGCGCCCGGCCCCTGGATGTCGGCGATCGGCGTCGTGCTGCCGCCGCAGTTCGGGCTGACGGGGGCGGCGGTGGCGGCGAAGACCGGTGCAGCAAGCGTGGGCAGCAGCAATAGCGGGGCAAACAGGCGGATTGTCGAGCGCATGACGGGGAATCCCGGTTGTGAGGGTGGCGAAAGCTTAGCGGCGCTTGGTGACAGTTTTTGGTAATGATCGGACAGCGTGTTGTAATTTTCGTTATCTCGCTGCGGCGTCCGAAACCGGGAAATCGTCTGACAAACACCCACGCTGTTCGCGACGATTTCCCGCTACGGCCGTGGCCGGCAACCGGTGACGCTAAACCGTCCCCGGCAACGCGCTCGACACGAGCACCGCCGCCACCATCAGCACGCCGGCCAGCACGACCGCCTCGATTCGCAGCACCGCGCCGAACCCGCGCAACGCGCTCACCGGCATCGCGGCGCCCGGATCCTTCAGCGCGGCCAGCAGCGTCGGCATCCCGAAGAAGCGGTTGTGTCCGCCGAGTGCCGCCGCGATCAGCACGAGCGCGAGCTTGAGCAGCAGAAGCTGCCCGTAGGTCGACGCGAGCAGGTTGGCCGGTGTCGCGACGCCGCGCCACCCGTTGTAGGTGCCGGTTGCGAACAGCACGACCAGCGCAACCGTCGACGCATCGGAAAGCGACTGCACGAACGACGCGCCGGTCGTGCGTTCGCTCGCGGGCAGGCCGGCGAGGCGCGGCATCACGCCGAACGCCGTCACGAATACGAGGCCGACCCACGCGCTGATCGCGAGCAGATGCAGCCAGTCGACCCACACCGGCATGCTGAACAGCCCCGCATCGACCGGATGTCCGCCGTTGCTGCGTGCCAGCGCGACGCACGCGAGCGCGCCCCACATCGCAAACGGAACACGCGCATCGCTCGCGCGCCGCAGGAACGACAGCAGCACGATGACGACCGTGAACACCGCGCCGGCCAGCCACGCATGACCGAACCCGGTGCCCGCGAGCATCGCGCGGACGGCCGGCCCCGCTTCGAGCGGCGATACGTCACTCATCAGCGCGCAGTGCGCCCAGAACGCCGTGATGCTCGCGAGCAGCGACACGACGGACGCAGCGCGCAGCGTCGCGACGAGCCGCCGTGCGGTGTCGCGCTGCCACGCCGACGCGCCGCATGCGCCGCACGCGAGCCAGTGGCTGCCGAGCAGCGTGCCGACGATCACCGCGAACCCGGCGTTCTGGATCGCCACCGCCACCAGCCGCAGCAGGCCGACGATGCCTTCGTTCACTCTTTCACCTTGAACGTGTAGGTGCCCTTGGTGCGATGCGCGTCGGCCGTCATCGCCGCCCACTGCACGGTGTACGCGCCCGGCGCGAGCTTCGGCAGCGCGACGGTCATCACGCGCGGCGCGGAAGGATCGACCTTCGCCTTGTCGTGCGCGACGGGCTTGCCGCTCGCGTCCGACACCTTCACCGAACTGAACGTCGGTTCGAGAGCTTCGTTGAAGGCGAGCCGCAACGTGTCGGGCGCGGTGTCGACCGTGCTGCCGGTCGCGGGCGTCGCGCTTTCCAGCTTGCCGTGCGCCGATGCCGCCACCGGCACGGCGGCGATCAGCGCTCCGGCCGCGACGAATCTGGCGAGCCGCGTGATCTTCGCGATCGTCGTGTGCATGTTCATGTCCCGCATCACGGCTTGCGCAGCGCGACGACGGTCAACGCGCCGCCGACGTCCTCGGCGACGAAATCGATCTTGTCGCCCGCCTTGACCTGCGACAGCATCGCCGGATCCTTCACCTTGAACACCATCGTCATCGCATCCATCCCGAGGTTGTCCAGCGGGCCATGCTTGATCGTCAGCTTGCCGGCGGCCGTGTCGACCTTGCGGATCTCGCCGTGCGACATCCCGCGCGTTGCGCCGGCGCCCTGCTTCGCGTTGCCGCCCATGTCCATGCCGGCCATGTCGCCGGCCGCGTACGACGCGCCGGAAAACACCAGCGCGCAACCCGTTGCAATCGAAACCAGTCCCTTCTTCATCGTGCCTGCTCCATCCAGAGTGAGTGAAATGAAACCGGCGGCCGCATCGGCACGGCCGCCGCGTGCTGCTGCTCAGCCGTCCGGCAATTCGCCGGTGTATTCGTAAGCGACGGTGCCCTTCGGATGCCGGAACCAGCCCGGATCGCGATAGTCGTTGCGGCCGAGCCCCTGCCGGACCTTCAGCACCGTGAACATGCCGCCCATTTCCAGCGGCCCGAACGGGCCGGTGCCCGTCATCATCGGCAGCGTGTTGTCGGGCAGCGGCATCTCCATGCCGCCCATCGCACCGCCGGTGCTGCCCATCGCCATGTAGTCGGGCACGAGCTTGCCGATGCGCTTCGCGAGATCCTGCTGCGGCACACCGATCAGGTTCGGCACCTGGTGGCCCATCGCATTCATCGTGTGATGCGACTTGTGGCAATGGAACGCCCAGTCGCCGGGGCGATCGGCAGTGAACTCGATCGCGCGCATCTGGCCGACCGCCACGTCGGCCGTCACCTCGGGCCAGCGCGCTGCCGGCGGAATCCAGCCGCCGTCGGTGCCGGCGACCTCGAAGCTGTAGCCGTGCAGGTGGAGCGGATGGTTCGTCATCGTCAGGTTGCCGAAACGAATCCGCACGCGATCGCCCGCGCGCACCGGCAGCGGATCGATGCCCGGGAACACGCGCGAGTTGAACGTCCACATGTTGAAGTCCGTCATCTCGTTCACGCGCGGCGTGTAGCTGCCCGGATCGATGTCGTAAGCGGCGAGCAGGAACACGAAGTCGCGATCGACCGGCATCGTCGCGCGATCCTTCGGGTGCACGATGAACATGCCCATCATCCCCATCGCCATCTGCACCATCTCGTCGCCGTGCGGGTGATACATGAACGTGCCGTGTGCCTCCAGCTGGAACTCGTAGACGAAGGTCTTGCCGGGCGGGATATGCGGCTGGGTGAGGCCGCCGACGCCGTCCATCCCGTTGGGCAGCCGCAACCCGTGCCAGTGGATCGTCGTGTGCTCGGGCAGCCGGTTGGTCACGAAGATGCGAACCTTGTCGCCTTCGACGGCCTCGATCGTCGGGCCCGGCGACTGGCCGTTGTAGCCCCACAGGTTCGCGTTCATGCCTGGCGCCATCTCGCGCACGACGGGCTCGGCCGTCAGGTGGAACTCCTTCCAGCCGTTCTTCATCCGCCACGGCAGCGTCCAGCCGTTCAGTGTCGCGACGGGCGTGTACGGGCGGCCGTTGGGCGGCACGAGCGGCGGCTGCGTGCCGGCTTTCGCCATCGTGGGCGCTTCGGGCAGCGACGCGGCGCCGGCCTTGCTGACCATCGCCGCACCGAGCAGCGCGGCGCCCGAGCCGCTGAGAAATTGTCGACGGGACACCATGTCAATGACCTTCAGGATGCGTTGCGGGCGCCGCTTGCGCCACGGGAGAGGAAGCCGGCTGCGGCGCAGCGGCGGGCGTGGAGGCGGCGGGAGCGGCCGCACGCGGCGTCGGCTGCGTCGGCTGCGTCGGCTGCGTCGGCTGCGTCGGCTGCGTCGGCTGCGAGCTCGGCAGCCGGCCGCCGACCGCCATCTGCAAGTCGGTTTCCGCGAGCCAGTAATCCTTCAGCGCATCGATGTAGCCGTTGACCGCGCCGACCTGTTCGCGCGCATCGGCCAGCAGCTCGAACACGCTCGCGAGCATCCCGTTGTAGCGCAACAGCAGCTCGTCCGAGATCGTCTTGCGCAGCGGCACGACTTCGTCGCGATAGTGCTTCGCGACGTCGTAGCTCGTCGTGTATGCCGCGTACGATTCGCGCACTTCCGAGCGCGCGTCGATGGCCGTCTGCGCGAGCCGGTTCGCCGACTGCATGTAGACGGCCTCGGCCCGCGCGACCTTCGCGCCGCCCCAGTCGAACAGCGGAATCTCGACGCTGATCTCGTAGCCGTGCTCGTGACCCTTGTCGGTCTCGTAGTTGTTCACGTAGCCGAGATCGACCGCGTTGACGAAGCGCGTGGCCTTGCTGAGCCCGAGCGACGCTGCGACGCCCTGCGTCTGCAGCTTCGCGGCCTGGATGTCGAGGCGGTTGCTCATCCCATAGCGTTCGAGATCGGGCAGATCGGGGCGTGCCTTCGGCAGGTCGGGCAAGCGCTCGGGCAGCGCGTACTGCGCGCGTGCGCCCCACAGTCCCATCGCCCGCGTGAGCTTCTCGCGCGCCGCCACGGCCTGCTGCTGCGCCTTCGCCTGCTGCGCGACCGCGTCCGCATGAAACGCCTGTTCGCGGGCGTAATCGAGCCGGCTGAAGTTGCCGGCCTGCCGCATGCGCTGCGCGAGTTCGGCCGCCGCGCTCGCGGCGTCACGCACCTGTTGCGCATAATTCGCGGCCTGCTCGGCGGCGACGGCTTCGACATACGCACGGCGCGTGTCGGCCGCGACCTTCAGCATCGCGTCGGCCGTCTCGAGCCTGGTCTGCTCGAAGCGACGCCGTTCGATGTTCGTCGCGAGCGGCAGCGTCAGCAGCGCGAACACGTTGGCCGAAAACGTGCGGCCGAGGCTCAGTTCGCCGTCGCCGGCCCGCGTGCGGCTGAACGAGAAGCGCGGATTCGGCAGCCGGCCGGCCTGCACGAGGTCGGCCTCCGACAGCCCGAGTTCTGCGTACGACGCCTGCAGCCCGCGGTTGTTCAGCAGCGCGAGCTGCACCGCGTCGTCCATCGACAGCGGCTTCGCGAGCAATTCCTTCGTCCGCTTGTCGACGGCTTCGCGATCGGCACCGGTCCTGACGATGACGGCGTCTTTCCCGATCCGTTCCGATGCGACGGACGACACGGCATCGAAACCGCCGTCCTTCGAGAACGTCGTGCAGCCGGCGAGGAATGCCAGCACGAGTACGGTCGCGCCGAAGCGCGGTGATATCGCCAGGCTCGTCATTGCGCAGCCCCTCCGTGCATCGAATGGGCTGCGCCGCCCGCCGGGTTCACCGGCTTCGGGTGCCCGGTCGTGTGCCCCTTCGCGGGTCGCTCCATCACGTCCCGGTTCAGTTGTTTCCAGCCCGGTCCTGCGTCGTCGCGATACGGCGCGTAGCCGTCGAACGCGGACGTCACGGTGACGTCCGGCACCGGCGCGGCCGCGTCGGCCGGATCGGGAAAGTCGGTTTGCGCGGGCGCGAGCGACGGCATGAGGGCCGCCGCGCCAAGCAGCGCCGCAGTAATCAATCGCATGGATGTTTCTCGTCGTGAGTCGTGCGGCGGACATCGAGCGTCGCCAGCACGGTTTGCGGAGCGCGGCCGGTCGGCCGCGGGCAGGGACTAGACGGGAATCCGGCGCGGCGGCCGGTCGATGCCGCCGGTCAGGAACGACACGACGACGGACGACGGCGCGAAAGAGACGATCGCGATGCCGATGTCCGAAGCAACGGACACCGCGGGCACCTCCGCCATGCCCGTGCCGAAACAGCAGGAGCCGCAGGCGGAACAAGACGTCGCATGCCGTGCGTGGTTGTCGTGCTCATGCTGTTCGCCGTGCGCGCGCTGCTTCGCATGCGATGCAGCCGAGTCATCGGCGCTCGCCCCATCCGCCGCATGCGGCACGGCAGCAACCGCGCCCGCACACTGCATCGACACGGTCGCGAACGACTGGATCGGCAGGCACAGCGCCAGCAGCACGACGAGGATGAATTTGCGCCAGTACGACATGGATGCGGAATCAGGCAGGCAACGAGCGGATGAACGGGAGCATCACCGCGACGGCGCGCTCCGGACACAAGACGGCTGCAGCTTATCGCCGCCGCCGTGACGACGAGATGGCCGAAACATGACCGGATTTTCATCAAACGCGGGCGCTGCATCGCAAGCCGGCTTCATGACAATTCCGTCATCCGCGGGTCATCTTTCGCGCACGCGCGACGCCGTAAGCTCACGCGTTACACTGACCGGCTGGAATCACGAACGGCCTGCTCCACCATGCGGATACTGATAGTCGAAGACGAACCCAAGATGGCGTCGTACCTCCGCAAGGGGCTGACGGAGGCGAGCTACACGGTCGACGTGGCCGAGAACGGCCGGGACGGGCTGTTCCTCGCACTGCACGAGGATTTCGATCTCGTCGTGCTCGACGTGATGCTGCCGGAACTGGACGGCTTCGAGGTGCTGCGGCGGCTGCGCGCGCAGAAGCAGACGCCGGTGCTGCTGCTCACGGCCCGCGAGGCGATCGAAGACAAGGTCACGGGGCTCGAACTGGGCGCCGACGACTACCTGCTCAAGCCGTTCGCGTATGCGGAATTCCTCGCCCGCATCCGCTCGCTGTTGCGGCGCGCGCCGCGCAATGCGCGCGAGATCCTGCAGGTCGCCGATCTCGAAGTCGACCTGATCAAGCGTCGCGTGCGGCGTGCCGACAACCGCATCGACCTGACCGCGCAGGAGTTCGCGCTGCTGCAACTGCTCGCGGAACGCGAGGGCGAGGTGCTGACGCGCACCTTCATCACGTCGCAGATCTGGGACATGAATTTCGACAGCGACACGAACGTCGTCGATGCGGCGATCAAGCGCCTGCGCGCGAAGATCGACAACGCCTATGAGAAGAAGCTGATCCACACGATTCGCGGGATGGGCTACGTGCTCGAGGATCGCTCGTGAGCGGCGGCCCCGCGCCGTATTCGCTGCTCCGGCGCCTGACGCTCGCGTTCGCCGTCGTCGCCGCGCTGGTGTTCGCGCTGACCGGCGCGTACCTGTATCGCTCGCTGTCCGCCGAGCTGACCCGGCGCGACGACATCGAGATCGCCGGCAAGCTCAACCAGTTCCTGCAGCTCGCGCAGGCGAGCGGCTCGACGGCTGCATTGCGCGCCGATCCGGCCGTGTTCCATAAAGTGCTGCTGTCGCATCCCGGCGTCTATCTCGGCATCTACGACGGCGCGAACCGCCCGCTCGTCGAACACACCGACGAAGCCGGCAACACGCTCGCGTCGGTGATCGCGCGGCCGCAGCCGGCCGGCGCATCGGGTGCGGCCGCCAGCCCGTTCACCTGCGCGCCGCCGGGTATCGGCACGTCGCGCTGCGTCCGTGCGCGCGCCACGCTGCCGTCGGGGGAACGCATCCAGGTCGCACTGGCCCGCACGGCGACCGATCGCGAGTCGCTGCTGGAGAGCTATCGCGTCGACATCTGGCTCGCGGCCGCGCTCGGCGCACTGTTGGTCGGCGCGCTCGGCTACGCGGTCGCGTCGCGCGGCCTGCGTCCGGTCGAAAGCCTCGGCCGGCAGACGTCGCGCATCGAGGCGCACAACCTGAACGCGCGGCTCGACGCGCGCGGCGGTCCGGTCGAGCTGCGCGAGCTCGTCACGTCGGTCAACCGGATGCTCGACCGGCTCGAGCGCGCGTTCGTGCGGCTGTCGCAGTTCTCGTCCGATCTGGCGCACGACATGCGCACGCCGCTCGCGAACGTGATCAGCTCGTCGCAGGTCACGCTGTCGCGCGCCCGCACCACCGAAGAATACGAAGCGCTGATCGATTCGAACATCGAGGAATGCGAACGGCTGCAGCGGATGATCGAGAACATGCTGTTTCTCGCGCGCACGGACAATGCGCGGCAGCACCTGAAGACGGCCGAACTCGACGCCGGCAACGAATTGCGCCGGCTCGCGTCGTATTTCCAGGCGCTGGCCGACGAGGCCGGCGTGCGCCTCGACGTGCACGGCGAAGCCCCGGTCGTCGCGGACGCGACGCTGTTCCGGCGCGCCGTCAGCAACCTCGCGTCGAACGCGCTCGAACACGCCGAAGCCGGATCGACGATCGAGCTGGCCGTATCGATCCAGGCAGGCTACGCGGTCGTCGAGGTCACGAATCGCGGCGTTGCGATTCCGCCCGAACAGATCGACCGGATCTTCGAGCGCTTCTACCGGATCGATTCGTCGCGGCACGGCGCGGCGCGCAACGCGGGGCTCGGGCTCGCGATCGTCAAGTCGATCGTCGAACTGCACCGCGGCAAGGTCGAGGTCGTGAGCCGCGACGAACGCACGACGTTCGCGCTGTACTTCCCCGTCCGCGCTTCGTGACACGCGCATGACACGCTCGTGCACACCGATTGCTTCCCGGTGCTGCACGTGCATCCGTGGTACGGCGGCTTACTTTCCCGAATGAACGGGTATCACCGCACAAGCTTGCCGAAAGCTGCCGGCTCGGCTAGACTGCCCTTCGTCTTTGGGGAGTAGCCTGCTTTCCATCCCCGGAAAGCGAACGCGTCAACACACTCGGCCTGCGGCCGTGGCGCGTTCGGCCGAATCGGTCTGGCGAGACCATCGACGCATCGCGTCGTTCCTGGTCGGACGTCGGCAGATGCGTCATGGTTCGTCAACGTCCGACCACGGAGTCCCCATGTTCCTCCCAGCTTCCCCCTCGCGTTTCGCCACTGTCCGCATGCCTGCCTGCGGAGGTGCCGCATGACGTTGATGCTCGTCGAACTGGCGTTCATGCTGATCGTCATCCTGGTCGCCGCCGAACTCTTCACCAACGCGCTCGAACATCTCGGCGAACGTCTGAAGATTTCCGAAGGCGTCACGGGCTCGCTGTTCGCGGCCGTCGGCACCGCACTGCCCGAGACGATGGTGCCGCTGCTCGCACTCGCGGGCGGCACGTCGAATGCGGCCGTGAACGAGGAAATCGGCGTCGGCGCGATTCTCGGCGCGCCGCTGATGCTCGCGACGCTGACCACCTTCCTGATGACGCTCGCCGTGATCCGCTCGCGCGGACTGGGCGGCACGATCACGCCCGAGCGGACCGGCTTCGTGCGCGACCTGAACTACTTCCTCGCCGCATTCGCGCTCGCCACCATCGCGATGTTCGTTCCGCATCATGTGTGGGCGGTCCGTGCGCTGCTTGCCGCGATGCTGGTCGGCATCTACGTGATGTATGTCGTGATGACGTTCCGCGCGTCGACGCAGCTCGTCGATGCCGGGCACGGCACCGAGGCGCCGCATGCGATGTTCCTGTCGCGCGTCGGGCTGCCGACCAACCTGGCGACCATCGCGCTGCAGCTCGCGCTCGGCGTCGCGCTGCTCGTCGGCGGGGCGAAGGGCTTCATTCATGGCGTCGAAGGCGTGTCGCACCTGCTCGGCATCTCCGCGCTGCTGCTGTCGCTGATCATCGTGCCGATCGCGACCGAATTGCCGGAGAAGGTCAACAGCGTGCTGTGGATCCGCCGCCAGAAGGACACGCTCGCGTTCGGTAACATCACCGGCGCGATGGTGTTCCAGGGCACGCTGCTGCCGGCGATCGGCATCATGCTGACGCCGTGGGAGCCGCGCCCCGAGGTGCTGACCGGCGTGATCATCACGCTCGCGGCGGCGGCCTGGCTGCGCGTCAATGCCCGCGCGCACGGGCTCGCGATCTGGGCGTTGCTGGCAAACGGAGCCTGTTACGTCGGCTATCTGTTCGTGACGCTGACACGCTGAGTGTGCCAATCGGGCGCGTCGTCTGACAGACGCACGCGCCCGGACGCGGCTGCGGCTGCGGCAGCCGCGGCGCGCTTCGCTGCGCTCGACGCGGGCGGCCACGCCGCCCGCATCCCCGCACTTACGACGCCTTCACGAGCTTGACGATCGTCAGCGTGCCGTTGACGTTCTCGACCCGGACCTTCACCTTGTCGCCTGCGTGAACCTCGGCGAGCATGGCCGCGTCCTTCGCCTTGAACGCCATCGTCATCGGCGGCATCCCGACGTTCCCGAGCGCGCCGTGCTTGATCGTGATCTTGCCGCTCGCGGCATCGACCTTCTTCACTTCGGCATCGGTCAGCGCCGTGTTCGACTCGGCCGCGCCGCCTGACGACATCTTCATGCCGGACATGTCCATGCCCGACATCTCGCCCGCGGCAAGCGCGGGCACGGCAAACGCGCCGGTCGCGAAAACGGCGGCGGCGGTGGCAATCAGTTGATTCATCTTCATTGGGATTCTCCAGTTGGGGTGGACGGCACGTTGATGCCGTGAGGAACTGCATCGGAATGCCGCTGACCGCTCGCGCTGCGCGCACGACGGCGCTGAAGCAGAAGCCATGCGGCGGGAATGACGAACATCGACAGCAGCGGCGCGGTGACCATGCCGCCGACCATCGGCGCGGCGATGCGCTGCATCACTTCGGAGCCGGCGCCGTGTCCGACCATGATCGGCACGAGGCCGGCCAGCACGACGGCGACCGTCATCGCCTTTGGCCGCACGCGCAGCACCGCGCCTTCGCGGATCGCGTCGAGCAGCACCGCATCGGTCAGCGGTTCGCCGGCGTCGAGGCGGCGCTGCAGCGCGCCCTTCAGGTACAGGAGCATCACGACGCCGAACTCGGCCGCCACGCCCGCCAGCGCGATGAAGCCCACCGACGTCGCGACCGACACCGCGTGGCCGAGCGCCCAGACGAGCCAGAAGCCGCCGACCAGCGCGAACGGCACCGTCGACATCAGCAGCAGCGCATCGGCCGCCGAGCCGAACGTGAGGAACAGCAGCACGAAGATCACGACGAGCGTCACCGGCACGACGGTGCGCAACTGCGCCGCCGCGCGTTCGAGATACTCGAACTGCCCCGACCACGCGATCGAATAGCCGGGCGGCAACGCGACCTGCTGCGCGACGGCCTGCTGCATTGCACGGACCGCCGTGCGCAGATCGGTGCCGCGCAGGTCGACGTACACATAGCCGGACAGCCGTGCGTTCTCGCTACGGATCATCGGCGGCCCGTCGGCGATCGCGATGCGCGCGACGTCACCGAGGCGGATCTGCGCGCCGCGCGCGGTAACGACCGGCAGTTGCCGCAGGTTCTCGAGCGAATCGCGGATCTCGCGCGGATAGCGGATGTTGATCGGGAACCGCTCGCGCCCCGCGATCACCTCGCCGACGTCCTCGCCGCCGACCGCCGACGATACGACCGACTGGATATCGGCCACCGACAGGCCGTAGCGCGCGGCCGCGAGCCGGTCGATGTCGACGTCGATATAGCGTCCGCCGTTCAGCCGTTCCGCGAGCGCGGACGTCACGCCCGGCACATGCTTCACGGCTGCCTCGACCTGCGTTGCGATCGCATCGATGCCTGCCAGGTCCGGCCCGGAAATCTTCACGCCGACCGGCGTCTTGATGCCGGTGGACAGCATGTCGAGCCGGTTGCGGATCGGCGGCACCCACACGTTCGACAGGCCCGGCACCCGCACCGTGCGATCGAGTTCGTCGACGAGCTTCTCCGGCGTCATCCCCGGCCGCCATGCGCTGCGCGGCTTGAAGCGGATCGTCGTTTCGAACATCTCGAGCGGCGCGGGATCGGTCGCCGTATCCGCGCGCCCCGACTTGCCGAACACCGTGTCGACCTCGGGCACGGACTTGATCAGCCGGTCGGTCTGCTGCAGCAGCTCGCTCGCCTTGTCGGCCGAAATACCCGGCAGCGCAGTCGGCATGTACAACAGATCGCCTTCGTCGAGTGGCGGCATGAATTCGCCGCCGAGGCGCGACACCGGCACGGCGGTCAGCACGAGCGCGGCGACGGCAACGCCGATCGCGACCCACGGGCGCCGCAGCGTCGCTTCGAGCAGCGGTCGGTACACGCGGATCAGCACGCGGTTGATCGGGTTCGCGTGCTCGTGCGGAATGCGCCCTCGCACGAGATAGCCCATCAGCACCGGCACCAGCGTCACCGACAACCCGGCTGCCGCGGCGATCGTGTAGGTCTTCGTGAACGCCAGTGGCGCGAACAGCTTGCCCTCCTGCCCTTCCAGCGAAAACACCGGGATGAACGACAGCGTGATGATCAGCAGCGAGAAGAACAGCGCGGGCCCGACTTCCGCCGCCGACGCCGCGACGAGCTCCCAGCGGCGCGCGGCCGTGAGCGGCTCGCCGGGATGCGCGTGGTCGTACGCTTCCAGATGCTTGTGTGCGTTCTCGATCATCACGATCGCCGCGTCGATCATCGCGCCGATCGCGATCGCGATGCCGCCCAGCGACATCAGGTTCGCGTTCACGCCCTGGTAGCGCATCACGATGAACGCGGCCAGCACGCCGAGCGGCAGCGACAGGATCGCGACGAACGCGCTGCGGAGATGGAACAGGAACACCGCGCAGACGATCCCGACGATGACGAATTCCTCGATCAGCTTGTCCCGGAGGTTGTCCACCGCGCGCTCGATCAATTGCGAGCGGTCGTAGGTCGTGACGATGTCGACGCCGGGTGGCAGCGAACGCTTCAGGTCGGCGAGCTTCGCCTTCACCGCGTCGATCGTCGTCAGCGCGTTCTTGCCCGATCGCATCACGACGACACCACCCGTCACTTCACCCTGCCCGTTCAGCTCCGCGATCCCGCGCCGCATCGCCGGGCCGACCTGGATGCGCGCGACGTCGCCGAGCAGCACCGGCGTGCCTGCGTCATCGGTGCGCAGCACGACATGCCGGAAGTCGTCGAGCGTGCGCAGGTAGCCGGACGAACGCACCATGTACTCCGACTCGGCCAGCTCGACGACCGAGCCGCCGGATGCCTGGTTGGCCTTGCCGAGCGCGTCCGCGACCGCCGCCTGCGTGATGCCGTACGCGCGCAGCTTGTCCGGATCGAGCACGACCTGGTACTGGCGCACCATCCCGCCGATGCTCGCGACTTCCGACACGTCCGGCACGGCCTTCAGCTCGAACTTCAGGAACCAGTCGTTGAGCGCGCGCAGTTGCCCGAGGTCGTGGCGGCCGGTGCGATCGACGAGCGCATACTCGTACACCCAGCCGACGCCGGTCGCATCGGGCCCGAGCGACACGGCCGCGCCGGCCGGCAGCCTGCTCTGCACCTGACTCAGGTATTCGAGCACCCGCGAACGCGCCCAGTACGGATCGGTGTGGTCGTCGAACAGCACGTAGACGAACGCGTCGCCGAACGACGAGTACGCGCGGACGGTTTTCGCGCCCGGCACGCCGAGCAGCGTGGTCGTCAGCGGATAGGTCACCTGATCCTCGACGACCTGCGGCGCCTTGCCCGGATACGACGCCTTCACGATCACCTGCGTGTCCGACAGATCGGGCAACGCGTCGAGCGGCGTCTGTCGCAGCGAATGGACGCCCCACGCCGCGATCAGCACGGTGGCGAGCAGCACCAGGAAGCGGTTGCGGACGGACCAGCGAATCACGTGCGCGATCATCGTGCGCCTCCCTGCGGCTCGACCTTCGTCAGCCGGTAGCCGTCGTCGCCCTGCACGAATGCGAAACGCACGGTCTGGCCGGCCTTCACGTCCGGGAACGCATGCGCCGACGGCTTGCCGAACGCCATCGTCATCGCGCCCCAGCCGAGCGCCGGCACCGGTTGATGCGAGAACGTGATGTCGTCGTCGGTCACCTTCTCGACCTTGCCGGTGGTTTCATACACCGGCGCGGCCGCGGCCGCGGCCGCGGCGGCTGGCGCTTGCGCCGCGCTTGCGCCGGCCGCGCGTTCCAGCCGCGGCAGCACGCTTTTCAGGCTCGCTTCCGAATCGATCAGGAACTGCCCCGATGCGACGACCGTATCGCCTTCGTTCAACCCGTCGAGCACTTCCGTATCGCTGCCGACGTCGTTGCCCACCGTCACCGACACCGGCTGGAGCCGGCCGTCGCCGGTCTTCACGACGACGATCGAGCGCTTGCCGGTCGCGATCACCGCTTCGGCCGGCACCAGCAGGCGCGACACGGTTTTCTGCGCGGCGACGTGCACGCGCATCAGCATGCCGGGCGTGAGCTTGAGCGCCGCATTGTCGATCTCCACGCGTGCCTGCAACGTGCGGCTGCCCGTGCTGATGCCGGGCAGTACTTCGCGGATGCGCCCGGTGAAGTGCCGCGCCGGATCGCCCGCGAACGTCGCATCGACCGACATCCCCGGCTGCACGTTCAGCGCGAGCGCTTCCGGCACCTCGACGATGAGCCAGAGCGTCGCCAGCCCGGCGATCTTCGCCAGCGTCTGGCCGGGTGCGACCATCGCGCCGTCGCGCACGTTCAGCTCGCTGACCACGCCGCTTTCCGGCGCGCTCAGCACGACGTGCGCCTGGGCGCGGCCGGTGCGATCGAGGGTTGCGATCATCCCGTCGGGAATCGACAGCGCGCGCATCCGCGCGCGCGACGCATCGAGCAGGCTGCCATCCATCCCGCCGCGCTTGAGCGCGAGATATTCCTCCTGCGGCGCGAGCCACTCCGGCACGAACAGCGATGCGATCGGAGCGCCCTTCTCGATGCGCTGCAGCGGCGCGCGTGCGTAAAGCCGGTCGATGTAGCCGGTGGCGCGCGACTGCACGACGTCCGCGCGCGATTCGTCGAACTGCGTGGTGCCCACCGCGTCGAAGCCAGCCGCCGTCTGCTGCCGGCGCACGGTCGCATAGCGTATGCCGAGGTTTTGCTGCAGGCCCGGATCGATCCGGATGCCGGGTGCGTCGCCGCCTTCGTCCGCAAAGACGGGCTGCAGCTGCATGTCCATGAACGGCGATTTCCCCGGTTGGTCGAAGTGCTGGTTCGGTACCATCGGGTCGTGCCAGTACAGCACCTTGCGTGCCGCTTGTTGATCCTGCGTGCCCGCCACCGCGCCGCCCGCCGCATGGCGGACGCCCGCGAAATAGCCGGCGCCGACGAGCGCCGCGCCGGCGAACGTTATCAGCGCCGCACGCGCCAGTGATTGCCTGGTCATGGTGATCTCCTTCACTGCGCGGCGGCCATCGTCGACGGCACGACCTGATATTCGAGCTGCGCCCAGGTCTGCGACACATCGCGCCTAAGATCGAGCACCTGCAACTGCGCGTCGAGTTGCGCGCGCCGCGCGGCGAACGTGTCGGCGAGCGCCCCCGTGCCGGCCCGGTACGCGGCCGTCGCGAGTTGCACGCGCTGATCGGCGGCAGGCAGCAGCGCAGCGCTCAGGTTCGCGATGCGTTCGCGGCCGCTTGCCAGCGTGTCGGATTGCGTGCGGATATCGGCCTGTACCTGACGCAGCGTGTCCTCGTACATCAGGCGCGCCTTCGTCTCGAGCGCGGCCTTCTCGGCGACGTCGCGGTTCTGGCGGCTCTTGCGATTGAGCGGCAGCGGGATCGAGACGCCGACCGACACCATGTTCGAATACGCGCCGCCGCGCTGCTGGTACGCGATCTCCCACGTCCAGTTCGGGCTGCGCTCGCTGTTCGCGACCGCCGTGTCGGCCTCGGCCACGGCAATGTCGTCCGCCGCGGCGACGAGCGCGGGCTGCGACAGGCGCAGTTCGTCCGGCGGCAACGACGACACGAAGGATTCGGGCGCGGGCGGCGCCCCCGTCACGTCGGCCACCGGAACGGCCGTCCAGCGGGCGAGCGCGACGAGCGCGGTGCGATACGCCTGCTGCGCCTTGAGCACCTGATCCTGCGTTTGCGCGAGCATCGCGCGTGCTTGCACGACGTCGCCCGCGCTCGCCTTCGCGCCGCGATACGACGCCTGCGTCGCCTCGAGTTCGTGATGCATGTGGGCGAGCAGTGCCTGCTGGAGGGCAAGCGCCTGCTTCGCGTAGACGGCATCGAGCCACGCCGTCGCGGTCTGCTGGCGCACGGTGGCGAGCTGCGCGAGATAACCCGCGCGCTCGCGGCCAACCTGCTCGTTGGCGAGTGCCGTGCGTAGCCGCCGCTTGTCGCCGGACACCCACTCCTGCTCGATGCCGATCCGGCGCATCGTCATGAAGTCCTGGCCGACGGTGAAGCGCTGACCGCCGTTGACCGGCAGGTTGTCGATGCCGGCCTTGAGCATCGGGTCCGGCAACTGGCCGGCCCTCACGGCCGCTTCGGAACGCGCGAGCACGGACGCCTGCGCGGCCTGCATCGAAGCGGAATGATCGGTGGCGGACTGCAGCGCGGCGTCCAGCGTGAATGGCGACTGCTGCGCGTGAACGGCGCCCGCCACCAGCAGCGCGGCCCACAGCACGGGCGCGCGCCGACACGCACGCCGCGTGCGCGGCGTGCTGAAATCGAATGACATGGTGTAACCCCAAGTCGGAATCCAAAGGGATTCCACGTCCTGCGCACAGGACGAACCTCACCGCGTGGGCGGTGAACCGGTCAGATCGGGATCAGCTGATGCGTGGAGGGCGCCACAACCCGCTCGGGTCGCGGACCGGGACGGACTGCGTGTAGTGGAAGACGATCGTGCTGGCGTATGCAGCGGGACGGCTGACGTCGGCGCGGGCGGCCGGGTGATAGAGACTGCCGAACTGGCATTGGGCCGTCACCTTGCAGGCCATGCCCTTGGCTTTGGCCTTCGCGTGACCGGCCGATGACGGCTGCATCGAATCGCAGCCGCTCATGTCGGCGGACATGGCCATGTTCATGCCGGTGTCCGAATCCATCGGCATCGTGTGCTGCATCGGACATTCACCGGTCAGGCCACTGGCTGCCAGCCCACTGATGGGCAGCACCGCGCAGAGCAGCAGCAGGATGAAGGTCCGAAGCCATTTCATGGGCGCGATTATAGCGCGGCCGATTGCTGCGTGGCGGCACGTCGACACGACGGAATGACGCACCGCCGCCGCGTATCAGCACAGCAGGTTGTCCGCCGCCAGCACGGCCTGCACGGGCGGCCGCGCGCGCACGCGTTCGTACCACGCGCGCAGATGCGCATGCCGGCTCAGGTCGATATCCGCGTGATACACCGAGCGCATCCAGTCGGCCTTGCCCCAGCCGGTAAGCGCGAACAGGTACGCATCGGCGACCGTGAACGTATCGCCCGTCACGAACGTCCGGCCTTCGAGCTGGCGGTCGATCCAGGCGAAGCGGCTGTCGAGTTTCGCTCTCGCCGGATCGACGTATTTTCCGGCCTGTACCGCGTAAAGCAGCGGGATGAACCCCTTGTGGATCTCGGTGCCGAGGAAGTTGAGCCATTCCATCAGCCGGTAGCGCGCGAGCGTGCCGTAAGCGGGTGCGAGCGCTGCTTCCGGGCGCTGGTCCGCGAGATACTGCGCGATCACCGGCCCTTCGCGCAGCACCGTGCCGTCGTCGAGTTCGAGCAGCGGCACGTAGCCGAGTTCGGTCACATCGTAGTAATTGCGCCCGTCTTCAATGACGTGTTTGCGCGCGTCGACCTTGATGACTTCAGCGTCGATGTCGCCTTCGCGCAGCACGATGCAGATTGCCTGCGAACAGCTGCCGGGAGCGTGATAGAGCTTCATGCGTTTCCTTCGTGGGTTGTCCAGGTATCGATTCGCCGCGACGCGGGCGCTAATATCTCGCATCGGCGCAGGACTGAGAAGACGGCAGTCGTTTGTGCCGTAGTCACAAAAAATTTACCGACCAGGGTTCAGCACGATGAAAACGAGTGCGACAGGATGTTCCGTTGAAGAAGCGATGCGCCTGCTCGGCGGCCGCTGGCGGCTGCTGCTGGTGTCGTATCTGCTCGACGGGCCGCGACGCTTCAGCGACCTGCGCCGCGACATGCCGGGCATCTCGCAGCGCATGCTGACGCTCGACCTGCGCGCGCTGGAGGATGCGGGGCTCGTGCGACGGACCGTCTATCCGGAAGTGCCGGTGCGGGTCGAGTACGATCTGACCGCGGATGGCGACCGGCTGCGGCCCGTGGTCGACGTGATGCGCGAATTCGGGCTGTGGCTGAAGGCACGCGATGTCGATGCGACGTGCGATACCGGCGCGACGCCCGAGGCGGCGATCGAAACGCAACCGGCTTGCTCCGGTAACCCGAGATAACCCCAGATAACCCATACGCAGGAACCTACGTTCATGGAACTTCACGCCACCGTCGGCGCGGCCACGTCCGACCTCGACGACGACGAAAGCTTCGCCAACATCTACTGTCACGATGGGGAGCAGGACTATTGCTTCGCGCTGTCGCGCTTTCCGGACGACGCGCTGATCGAAGTGATGGTGCGCGACCAGATCAACTGGCGCGTCAAGGATCTGTCGGTGAGGCTGACGGACGACACGATCGACGTCGAGATCGAACCGGGCATCGCCGCGCGTCTCGACGGTCAGACTCGTTACGTGATCCATCTCGCGCCCGGCCAGTACGATCCGGTCACGCTGCGCGCCGCGCTGAAGGAGATCTTCGTCGGCAAGGACGGCTTTCAGGACGACAGCACGCGCGGCTGACCGATTGACCACGCACTCCCCCCGTTCACGCCGACAACCGCTCATGACGCGCACCTCGCCACTCCGACCGTTTCCGCGCGTTGCTGCACTGCTACTCTCCGCGTGCGCAACGCTGGCCCCCGCCGCGCATGCGGCCAAACCGCTGCTCACCTTCAAGGTCGACGACACCGTCACGGCCCGCGTCGAACGCGCGGACAGTGCGCACATCACGGTCCGCTTCCTGCCGAGCGGAAAAACGCAGACGCTCGACGTCACGGCCACCGACGAGGAAGGCCACTATCACCTCGCGACCGACGACTACAACTTCGACGGCCACCGCGATCTCGCGGCGCATGCGTTGCTCGGCATGGTCAACGAAAGCTACGGCATCTACCTGTACGACGCCGCGCGCCAGCAGTTCGAGCCTTTGCAAATGCCTGCGACGAACATGCCGCACGGCAGTTGCGACGACCTGATCAACGTCGAAGCGAAGCCAAAGGAGCGCACGCTGTACAGTTCGTGCCGCGGCGGGCCGATCTGGTACACCGATGCATATCGCTTCGATGCCGGCGGCAAGATGTACCTGTACCAGTCCAGCGAAGCGATACCGGACGACCTGCGCGACCTGCTCGACGCCGACAACGGCCCGTCGTCGATGCTGCTGACCTACGACGCGCACGGCAAGCGCGTCTCGCGCCGCCCCGACGCCTATGGCGGCGGCGCCGTCACGTTCAAGGTGCGCCCGGCACGCCTGCCGCTGCACGACGCGATGACCGATGCGCCCACGCGCCGCTATGTCGTCGCAGGCGACACGGTGGAGGTGATCGACGCGAGCGACGATTTTCAGTGGCTGAAGGTGCGGTATCGCAATCCGCACGCGGGTGCGGTGCAGGGTTGGGTCAGTGCGAAGGAGGCGATGAGCGGCTGACAGGGAACCCTTTCCTTGCTCTTCAGCTACGGCAACTCGAGGACTCCGATAGATCGGTCGCGACAGCAGAGACACGAACAGGTCGATCTGCTGAGGCGTTTTTCGCCGAGCAGCCTGTCGACGGCGCGGCCGAAATAGCGCCGGCACGACTGGCATTCGAACAACGGCAATCGGTCGATCGGGCGTATTCTGAATCCCGCGTCACGATATGGCTGCCGCCACAGGGTCGACAACGGGACCGCGGCTCGTGAATCTCGGACAACAACGCGGCGATCTGCGCGGTCAGAAAGGTCGTCAGTTCTCGATCCTCGCTGGCGTCGTCTCCGACGAAAGCGGACCGAGTCTGGGATCGCCCCACTTCATCAAAACTGTGCCGTGTATGGAGACAATGGGCTTACATTGTTAAATTAAATTTCATACGAATCACATAAGTGACGCCGATCAATATTGCAGCAGTTACGATTAGAGTCATGAATGCTCGAAATCGTGCTCGTCTTGTGGTTGGCCAAGCAACGCCGCAGTCCGCCCCACCAGAGAGCACGACCAGCACTAGCGCAAGAAGTATCCCAACCACTAGCGTAGCCTTTGCAATGCCCTCGCATAAAAGCTCCACCGATCTGCGCAACCAAGTCTGACGGAACGGACTTTTGATCGGATCTCGTAGATTTGGTCCACCATCAAACAAAGCCCCACCTCTCTTTCATGAATGTCGGATCACTGCTCGCGATCGTGCTTCGCAGTTCGTTCAACTCACCCGACGCGATCGGTGCAATCGCCGCACCGGTTGCGCCACCTACTGCATTGCCGCCCGCCAGTCCCGTCACCAGTGCCGCACCCGCACCTTGCATCAGCGCTCGGTTCGCTCCGCCTTCCTTCCACACGTCGACGCCAGCCTGGTCACCGTTCGTGGCGGCGTCCTTCATCACCGGGAGGCGGGCACCGTGTCGGGCATGTCGAGTGCGAAACGCTCGATCCGAAAGCAGAGCTTTCCACTGGGTAGCGTCGGGTAAGTGCCGGCGCGAAGAACCTCCGACCGTACGGAACGCTTGTACCGCGGACTCGCGCTGGTGCGCCTCTCGTTGCTGTTGAGCCTGGCGCTCCTGTTCCGCGTTTGCGCGCGCGGCGGCCGCCCGATCAGCCGGAGTGGGTACCTGCTGTGCATGAACCGCCGCCGCGACAAAGGTAGTGACTGGCAGTAGCACCAGTCGCCGAGTAATTTTCATTTTGATTTGTGTTCGTCTTCGCCGTCGTTCGTCTTATAGCTATCGCGCGCCTTCCTGTAGCTGTTGTCGAATGGCTTGATCTTCAACATCGCAGCACGGCTTGTGAACCCGCCGACCAGCGCCGTCCCGAAGCCGGCCAACAACACGATCCCTCCGAGAATCGACGGCGGAATGAACTTCACCGCGACATACATTGCCGCGATGCCAATCGCGATCAAACTGAATCTGATCCATCGAGGGAAATTGCCATCTTCGATCAGTTTAATTTTTTGCACCGCTTCCTCCCGTCTTCCCTGCGGCATCCTTCGCAACTTCCTGCCGATAGAATTGAGAACTCTTTGGACTCTATTTGATATATCACCGTTATTCACATTATTGGATACTCCGTTGATAACAGGGCCCAAGAGAGAGTATTTTTCTGATGCCGCATTCGATACCGTGTTTAGTACGCCACCGACTCCGTATTGACCGACGTTCGGGCTGACAATTTGTCCAACAGCATCGGCACCAACGCCGACAACGGTTGCACCGAACGCAATCTGTGCGAACAATGGCGCGAATGGAGTCGGTGCGGATGCGAGGGCGCCGCTCGTTGAGCCGACCCACCCTGGAGTCGTCGACGTAGCTGATGCCAGATCGCCTGTCGTCGATTTGACGTAATTTAAGTCGGATTGATTCGGCAACCGCGTGAAAGGGCCCGTCAACGTGAAGTCTTGACCGGTACTAGACAGGTGATCGTAGTTGAACTGGCTGGGCACCTGACTGTTTGTTGCAGAGTTCGCGTTTGCCACGATGTACGATTGCAATTCAGGATTTGCGGCCGCCGTTTTCTGCGTCAGAACCATCTGGCCATCCGCCGTCGGATTCGCTCCAACCCATTGTGCGCCCATGTCCGTCGGCGCCGTACCCACGAAGGTTATTGGCGCCCCCGATTCGTGACCTCCGTTCACAGACACGCCCATGATCCGCATCTGATCTTCAATCTGCGTTTCGGTATATTTTCCCTTGCTTTTCTCGGCCAGTTGCTTCGCGAGTGTCTTTTCCTCCGGATGCAACTGCCGGCTGAAGCGATTGGCATTCGAATAAAATAGTCAGCACTCTTATGGTTGACGAATTCTTGGCCACACGATCAATGTAAACGCAGCAGTCAAAATCCCTCCTCTGAAAATAACCCCCTTTACACTCACACTCTCAAAAATACCAGTCAGACCAAGCTTGGCATAACAGCCATCTACGAAAGCACAGCTCAGATAGGCACCAATAATGTAAATCACCCCCATTCCCGGGATGCAAATCAAAACAAATAAACTCAGTGCACGCACTAATCGAACGATCATTTTTTTGCACTACTCGTGGACTGCATGCTTTGGTACATGCCATTGATAAGCTCTTGCCCCGCACCACCAACTGCACCACCGACAGGACCAAGATTGTTTGGATTAAACAAATTTCATCCACTGCCACACCATGAGCCTGAAGAAGCCCAATTCGGCGTATTAATCGTTCATTTGAGAACAGAATTGACACCGGACTCGCCCAACTTCCCAAGCCCGTAACCCTGACTCGACAGTACACCACTACTCACTGGCGATCCGATAACACTATCGTTCTTCCCCTGCAAGATATCGTTCAGTGCAGTCGTCATCGCTCCACCAATCGTGTTCACGCCTACGTTCCACAACAGCCCTCCATACGAACCCGCTACGCCCGTGCCGAACGCTCCCGCCACGTCGACCGAATTGATCGTGCCGCCCTGCATATACTGTACTCCCGCACTGATCGCTCCCATTCCAACTGGCGACGCTAACGCCCCCGAACCCAACGCTCCGGCCGTACTAAATGTCGGCGTGCCCGGCCATGCCGCGGTCGGTCCTCCTACCACGATCACCGCCGCGCCAATCGTGCCCTTCGCATAAGCATCGCAATACGCTTGTTCTCGGCTCGTTGAACTCGCAATCGCCGAACCACTCGGCACGTTCGCGCCAACGCCGCCCGGATAGTCCTTCGTGTACATCTCCACATTCGCCTTCTGCTCCGGCGTCGCATAGAACATGTAACCCGGCTGGATGCGCTTCGACGCGGCATTTACGCTACTAGCGAAAACGCCAATACCGACGAACGACATCCATGTACTGGCTCCCAAAGCGCCGGTCGATCCCTAACGGCCTGATGCGCTTTTTTCGTATAACCAAAGTACCAGTGAGCATGGAGGAACCACTAGGGAAATTAGCCTCACCCATTTGTACAGTCGGTCAATTTGCGGCAGATGATAGCCATCTCCCCCCCTCAACGACATCAATGCAGGCCAGAACAAAAATTCAAAAAAACCCGCCATCACAAACAGCACGAGAAGAAAAAATGAAAAATAAGCGATAGCTATGACTTCGCGCTTCAATCTGCTCATTTCTTTATCGATTTGGACGGGGGAGTGACGATGCTTACAATAACTGCGCCCTTATCATCGGGACTTGTCCGGCTCGTCGGCCTTCACTTCGTAGCTCTTGCGTGCCTTTTTGTAACCGTTACCGAAGGGCTTGATCTTCAGCATATGCGCTCGACTGGAAATGCCTCCAATAGCCATCATCGCAAAGCCAAAGAGGAATGCCCCAGCTCTGATCCATCGGGGCATTTGGTCAAGTCCAAGCCCCCCAACAGCCAGGGCTAAACCAACCAAAAAAAGGACAACTCTAAACCACCCTGAGAAATTACCGTCTTCGATGAGTCTCATTTCTTTCCCTTGTCAGCATTCGGACCGAAAAACGAATTCAACTGTTGGCCTACCCAGTTGCCGATCGTTGTTGAGAATAGCTGCTTTTTTATGGCTTCGGATGTGCCATTGATGACCAGCGACGCGATAGGAATCTTATCTCCAACCACTTGACCACCCAGTGCCAAAGTACCTTCGTAAGTGTATTGACCCGCATTGGGACTTACCAGCTGAGACACGGCGTCGGCTCCGATACCTACGACCGTCGCTCCGTAGGCAATTGTTCCAAACGCTGGAGCAAAGGGTGATGGCACGGCAGCTCCAGTTGCCGCAGTCGACGAAATCCACCCTGCGGTATTCGACACCATCGAGGCCGTATCCGCTGTCGTGCCTTTCACATAGTTCGTATCCGACTGATCAAACTTCGTAAACGGTCCGATCACATTGAACCACCAATCACTGTTCGACGGTCGACCATAGGTAAACTGGCCCGGGAGTCGAGCAGACGTGGCCGTGTTGGCATTCGCAACGATGTACTGTCGCAATTCGGAGTTCGTCTGCGCCGTCACTTGAGTCAGGATTGGCTTGCCATCTGCCGCTGACCCCGCATAAATCCACTTCGCCCCCGAGTCCGTCGGCGGTTGCCCAACCAGCGTGTCCGGCGTGCCCGATTGATGTGGCCCGTCAACCAATACCCCCATGATTCGCATCTGATCCTCGATCTGCGCTTGGGTATATTTACCTTTGCTCTTCTCTGCCAGCTGCTTCGCGAGTGTCCTTTCTTCCGGATGCAGTTTCCGATTGAACCGAACACGGCACACGCCGGGTTCGTCGTTATCCAGCCCGTCTCCGGAACCAAACTATCGAGGTAATTGCAGCCGCCAGAAGCGTTCCTCTAGCGAGTATTCCTCTACCGTTCACGGTAGCCACGAGACCATGAAAATCCAGGCGATCAAGACACCCGGGTATAAAAGCGCAGTTAATGCATACGCCAATCAGCCATGCGACAAAGACACCGGCAAGGCAAACACCCCATGCAATTAGAAATCCCAAAGTCCATCTCATCATTTCTTCTGACTTCCTATATTCGTGGACGGAATCATTGCCCCTGCAGCCTCCTGCCCCATGCCACCCATAACGGTACCGCCAATTGCCCCAACACTATTGGGTCTAAACAAATTCCACCCGCTACCAGACCATGATCCTGCAGAAGTCCAATTCGGCATATTAATCGTTGGCTTGAGAACAGAATTGACACCGGACTCGCCCAGCCTCCCAAGCCCGTAACCCAGACTCGACAGTACACCACTACTCACTGCCGATCCGATAACGCTATCGTTCTTCCCCTGCAAGATATTATTAAGTGCAGTTGTCGTCGCTCCACCAATCGTGTTCACGCTCACGTTCCACAACAGGCCGCCATACGAACCTGCTGCGCCCGTACCAAACGCGCCTGTCACATCGATCAGGTTAATCTTTCCGTTCTGCACATACTGCGAACCTGCATTGATTCCCGCACTGATCGTTCCCGTTCCAACTGGCGACGCCAACGCCCCCGAACCCAGCGCTCCGCCCGTACTAAATATCGGCGCGCCCGGCAATGCCGCGATCGGTCCTCCTACCACGATCCCCGCAGCACCAGCCGCCGCGCCAATCGTGCCCTTCGCATAAGCATCGCGATACGCTTGTTCTCGGCTCGTTGAACTCGCAATCGCCGAACCACTCGGCACGTTCGTGCCAACGCCGCCCGGATAGTACTTCGCGTACATCTCCACATTCGCCTTCTGCTCCGGCGTCGCATAGAACATGTAACCCGGCCCACTACTTCCATCCGCAGGCAACATGCCGTGTGCCTGACTCAGGAAGTCATTCGCGTGCTGATTCCATGTGCCCGACGAGCCATTCTGCACTTGCAGATTTGCCTGTGTTGTCAATTCGTTACGCGCCTGCTCCACCGTCAAACCGTACTTCCCCGCGTACGCCGCTTCCTTTTCACTGATCCACTTCTTCTCTGCAGGATGGAGCTGCCGATTGAACCGATCAACGTTATACCCAGAGAACGCCCCCGATTCACCACCCGCTGCCGCACCAGCCCCCGTCGCAAGCGCGTTCGCCACGATGTTCCCCAACGCCTGATTCATATTGGCGTTGCCAGTCGGATCGCTGCCTGCGATTGCACTGCTCAACTCGTTCAGCTTGCCCGACGCAATCGACGCAATCGCCGCACCGGCTGCCCCACCCACCGCATTGCCGCCCGCCAGTCCCGCCACCAGCGCCGCGCCGGCACCTTGCATCAGCGCGCGGTTCGCTCCGCCCTCCTTCCACGCGTCAACGGCGGCCTGGTCACCGTTCGCGGCGGCGTCCTTCATCATCTTGTCCGAGTAGTCCCCAATCCGGCGCGACACTGCCTCACCGGCTGCACTGGCCGCAGCCATCATGTCCGCTTGGTTGCTCAACAGGTTCTGCATGTCGGGGAGTTTAGCGACCGTACCATTGGTGTTCGTCGTATCGCGGTTCAAGCTCGCCACATCCTGCTTCTGGTTCGCCGAATCCGTGATCGTGACCACCCCCGCACTCACGCCGCTCTTCGTCGTCGCGCTATAGCTGCCGCTGTCGTTCTGTCCAAGCATGGGCGCGGCGCCACCCGCATTCTTGCCCGACGTGCTGCCGTGCGTGCTGTAGTTCATCCCACCGTCACCAGTCGTCGCCCCCGCACTGAAGCCGCTTGAGCTCGCATCGTAGTGCGACTGATTCTGGATGTCCGAGAAGGACAGCGAACCTGTCGTCAGCGCGTTCTTCGAAGCGTCTGCGTCGCTCGCGATCAGTCCGCCTTTCAGGTCGGTATTGCCGGTGACGTTGATATCGAATCCACCATCGCCCGCATGAATCCCAGCTTGCTCATTGACGCCCGCATAGCTGCCCGACGCGTTGCCCTTGCTCTGGCTGAAGCTCGCACTGGCGCCGCCCTGACTGATGCTGAAGCCGCCGCCCGAACTCGACTGATGTGCCGCGCTCGACAATGTGTCCTGCACGCTGACGATGTTCAGATTCCCACCCACGTCGGCGTTCACCTGATTGCCCTTCACGTTCGAGCCGATGATGCTCGTATCGCCGCCCGAAATGATCGTCACATTGTTTGCTGCGTTTACATGGCTATTGTTCTGCGTGGCCAGATCGCTGTTGCCATCGCCGTTGGCCTTCGACATCGCTGCGGAAACACCGAACCCGCCCGTGCCGACCGACACGCCCACGCTCGCGCTCTTCGACTCGTTCGTGCTGCGCGTCGAGTCTGTGTCCGTCGTATTAACGATATTGACCTGATTTTTCGCCGCCAGGATTACATCGTTCGCGTTCACGTTCGAGCCGGCGATAGTCACATTGCCGCTGCCAGTCGGACCGTTGCCGGTCGCCGCAAACGCCACCGTCCCGCCTGCATTCACATTCGAGCCGCGATTCGTCACGCTGTCTTCGGAGAATGCGCTCTTGCTGCGACTGCTGCCGACGCTGACTTCGACCTTGAACTGAGGCGTCTCGCCGGCCCCCAGCGCCCGGACCACATCGCCCGCGGCAACGTTCGCGTCCCATGCCGCGCTAGCCGCGGCCATCCCGCGCAGCGCGGCCGCCCGACCATCCTGGCTGTTTCTGGACGCACGCGATTGACCAACGGCATTCGATACCGCGTCGATCACCGGTGCCTTCAGTGCCAGCGTCAGGCCACTCTTGGAGACTTCCTGCGTTTCGCCGCGTTGGTTCTTGTCCTGCGCCCCGTCAATCGTCACGTTCGCGCCTGTCCCACTGAGATTCTTCGCTGCGATCAGGTCGCTGCCCGTCACGTGCAGATCGTTGCCGGCCGTAATGCTGAGGTTACCCTTCAGCGACCCGACCGTGCTGCCATTGTTCGACACCTCGGTCGTCTGGCTGGTCGTCTTCAGCGAACTGCTGCCCACCGACACCGACAGTCCGCCGCCGGACGTCAGCCCGGACTCCTTCTTGTTGTAGTAGCTCGACGACTGCAAGGTGTCCTGCGACGTCGTCACCGTCACGTTACGCGCTGCAGTGAGCGTCACGTCGTTCGTTCCGACGATGGTGCTGCCCTGAACATTGACGTCCTTTCCGCTGACAATGTTCACGCCGTCCGCCGATACCAGACTGCCGCGATTGAGCGTCATCGTCTGGTCGATCCCGCTTGCGACCTTCACGCCGCTTACGACATTGCTGTGGCTGTGCGTCTCGTGCGAATTCAGCTCGTGCGTCTCGGTTGCCGCGCCGACATTCACGTCGCTTGCCGCCAGCAGATTCGCGTTACCCTTGTCGAGGCTGATCGTGCTACCGGAGAGCGTTATATCCTTGCCCGACACAATATTGACCGTGTCGCCGCCCTTGAGTGCCGTCCCGGTCAACGCCTGATCCAACCGGTGCTGCGTATCCGCGGAACTGCCGTGACTGTCGCTGCCCGAACTGTTGCTGTTCACCGTCGATGTCGTGCTCGTCGCGCCGAGCGTCACGTTGCCCTTGGCAGCAAGCGTCCCGCCCTGGCCGAGGTCGATCTGCGCGCCCTTCGCCGTCAGGTCACCGCCGACGGCGATCAACGATTGCCCGCCGACCGTCACCGAACTGCCGGTGACCTTGTTGATGTCGGTATTCGACACGCCGTTCGCGCGCTGCACGATCTTGTGCTCGCCCGTCTGGACCGCACCGAGATCCCAGTTGCCGCCGACGTTCACCCCGAGGTTTCCACCGACCGACAGGTTGCCCGCGTTCTGCTGGAAGTTGCCGCCGGTGACGATCGACGCATCACCCGCGACATCCAGCTTCGCGGTCGACCCAAGCGTTGTCACCACGCTCGTCGCACCGTCGCGGCTCACACGCGTGTTCGTCTTCGTCGCCGTATCGAGAATCAGGTCCTTGCCGGCGTCCAGTTGTAAACTGCCGGCCGTCACGTTCGCCGAGGTCAGGTCGATATTGTTCTCGGTCTTCAGCGACATCAGCGCGCCGCTTTGCAGCGCGCCGAACGCGTTGTCGATCTGTTTGCCCTGGATCGCTAGCGTGTTGTCCGCCTTGATCGTGCCGCTGTTCGTGAACGTCTGTGCGTTCTGGAAATCGATGTTCGTCGCGGAAATCAACGGCCCGTCGATGTTCTGCTGGCTGGCCTTCGCGAGATACACGACCGGTACCAGCACCGACTGCCCGTCGACCACCCGCATTTCCATCATGATCACGTTACTGGTCAGCTTCGATACCTGATCGGCCGACAGGCTCGCGCCGATCGGCAGGTCGAGCGACTTCGACAGGTCGGCGCCGGCCGCCATCAGCGACTGATACATCGTCTCCAGGTCGGCGTACGGACCGAGCACCGCCTTGCCGGTCAGCGACGTGACTTCGTTGCGCACGAGCTGCTGTTCGTAGAAACCGTCACCGAGGCGCTTCGGAATATGCGTGAGGTCGACGCCGAGCTGCCCGAAGAAGTAGTCACTCGAAATGAAATTCTTCTGGTTCGTGAACGCCGGGTTCGTCTCGATCACGTAGCTCGCGTTCGGCGCGGTGGCCGGCTTGAACAGTCCACCCTGTGGAATCGTCAGGTTGTTCAGCACATTGAGTGCGGTCGCGCTGGCGGTGATCGGATCGACGGGCGCTGGCGTACCGCCGTGCACCGCCGAAGCCCCCGATTTCGCACCGCTCGCGTTACCGCTCAGGTTGGTCGGCGTGAGACCCGGCACCGACTGGCCCGGCAGCAAGCCCAGCGACGGAATCGATGCGTTGCCGGCCGTGTTGTTGACACTCACTCCGGTGCCCGAAATCGTGTCGTTCGAATTCAACGTCGGATCATAACGCGGTAGCTTGTAGTCCTTGATCGATGCCGGCGCCGCCTGCGTAAAGCCGCCCGGACGGCCCGTCACGAACGGCGCATTGCCGAACGGCAGCTGCCAGTCGTGTTCGGAATTGTCGTAGTTGTTGTAGTGATACTGCCCCGAGTAGGAGACCGTCACAACCGGCAGTTTCTGGCCGGATGCCGCCCAGCCGTCGGCGTCGTAGTGCATCGGCATCTTGACGTCGCCGACCGCGGCGATGTTGCTCCAGTAGTTTTGCAGCGTGCCGACGGACGACGCATCGATCTTGCCGCCCGACACGACCTGCGCGGCCGGGCTGATGTCCGTCACGGTCGTCGCCGTCGCGCTGTCGGCATAGTAGGTCGTGAACTGATAGCTGCTGTTCCATTGACCGCTATGAGGCGGCGAAATGAACATGCCGCCCGGCTGTTTGATCAGTTCGGCCGCTTGGTCCGGTGTAGGGTCTTGGATACCGTAACTCGTCTGACCCGTGCAGTTCCCCACGAAATACGCCGCGCACCCGGACATACTGATGCCGAACTGCGCGAGCGATGCCGGATCGATCTGGCTGGTGACCGTCTTCATCACACGGCGCGTGCTCGTGATCTTGTCGGCGTGCAGTTCCATGTCGCCGCCGGACTGGATCAAGGCCGATACGTTGTTGACCAGCGCCGCGTTCCTGTAATTGCCGCTCGCGTCCTTGCCGCCCGCCAGTACAACCTTGCCCATGCCGAAGATGGCGGTCGTGGCAGTCGAATCGGTCGTAGTCGCGTCGTCGCGGTTTTCGATGTCATGTGCGAGGATTTCGAGCGTGCCGTTACTGTCCGATGCACCGATTAGTGCGGTCGGCCCGAGATTTGAGATCGTGTTCGTCGCGTTGAGTGAGGCGCTGGCACCCACTAGCGCGCCGGTATTGATCAGGTTGGTCGATTGCGTGTGCAGCAGGCCGCCGGCAGTCAGGGCACCCACGGTGACGATGTTGCCCGCGTTGACGCTCAGATTGTTGACCGACTGCAGGTTTGCGTTGTTCGTAAAGGTGCCGGGCAGCGTGAAGGCGAGATCGTGACCAACGTTGAACTGCGTGTCGGATGCCGCCGTGTAGTCGCCCTGCAAGTTCACGTTGGCATCATGCGTTGCGCTGTACGTGCCGCCGCCCTGCAGCGTAGCCGCCCCGACGGACAGGTCGTGTGTCGAGCTGATCTGGCCGTTCGTGTTCGTGATCGCGCCGGTCGTCGTGACGTTCACGTCGCCGTTCGAATTCGTGACGTTACCGATGGTGCCACTGCTGTTGTCGAGCGAGTTCCCCTGGACCTTCAGCGATGCACCACTGAGCTGACCGCCCTGCGTGTTGCTGATCGACGCTGCGCTGACCGTCACTTCTCCGTTACCGGTGATGGCACCCATACCCGACACACCGCCAGCATGACTGTTCGCGATCTGGCTGCCGCCTTGCACCGTCATCTTGCCCGTACCGAGGTCGACTATGGCGCCGTCCGCGTTGTCGATCGAAACCGATTGAATGTCAAGCGTGCTGGTGTCGCCCGCTGTCGATTGCCCGGCCTGGACGTAGCCGCCTCGGTTCGACAGAGCGCCGCCGTTCGTCAACGACAGCGACGTGTCCGATCGCAGCAGGCCCTGCGCGTTGTTCACGTCGCCCGCAATCGTGGCGTTGATGCCGCGCTGTGCCGCGAGAATACCGCTCGCGTTGTTCCAGCTGCTCGCATCGACGATCGCTTGCCCCTTCGTCACGATGGTGCCTGACGCGTTGTGCAACGCGCTGGCGCCACTACCCGGTGCGATCGTCAGCGTGCCCGTGCCGGCATGCGTGATGGTGCCGCCTGCGTTGTTCAGCTCGGCGGGCTTGAGCGTCAGATCCGTGCTGTTGGTCTGGATCACGCCCGCGGCCGAGTTGTCGAGCGTGCCGCTGACATTCATGCCCATCGCCGACGACCCATACTGCGTGATCGTGCCGCCATGGTTGACGAGGTTTGCGGCCGTCAGCGCAAGCTGATTGGCCTCGAGCTTGCCGCCGCTGTTGTCGAGCGTCGAATCGGCAGTGACAGACAGGTTCGGCGCGACGATCGAACCGCCCTGATTCGTCATGGAGCCCGTGTGGATCGTCGCATTCGTGCTGGCACCGATCTGGCCGCCGTCGTTCGACAGCGCACCGCTGGTGACGCCCACGTCCGTGTTCGACAGCAGCTTGCCGCTCGCGTTGTTCAGCGTGCCGGCAACGGTTGCCGTCAGTCCGCTCTGCGCGTTGATCGCGCCCGACGTGTTGTTCAGCGCGCCGGCTTGCGCGACGATGTGTCCGTTGCTCGCGATCGACCCGCCCACGTTCGACACCGAGCCCGAACCGCTTCCGAGCGTCAGTATGCCGTTGCCGGCATGTGTGATCGTGCCGCCATCGTTGACGATCGCCGCCGGCGCGATCGTCAGATCGGAACTGTTGGTCTGCAGCGTGCCGCCCTTGGAATTGGCGAGCGTGCGCGACACGTTAACGGCCATCTGGCCAGTGCCGGTCTGCGTGATCGTACCGCCGTGGTTCACGAGGTCGGTCGCATTCAACGACACCTGATCGGCCTGCACGGTACCGGCGCTGTTGTCGAGCGTCGCTGCGCTGACCGTTGCTGTCTGGCCGACAATCGAGCCGCCGCTGTTCGTCAAATGTGCGCCGGCATCGACCGCTACGTTCTGCGCAGCCTGCAGCGTGCCGCCGCCGTTGTCGACCGACTGGCCCGCAACGTGGAGATTCGTGTTGGACGTGATCGCGCCGCGGTTGACAACGTTTGCGCCCTGGACCGAAACATCACCGTTGCCGCCGATGACACCGCCTTGCGCACCGTTCGCCGTCGTACCCGCGGCGTTGGTCAACTGGCCGCTCGTCGTCACCGACAAGCCATCGCCGTTGAGCGACGTGATCCGCCCTGCCGTGTTATCCAGCGACGCGCCGGCCATCGTCATGCCGGCCGCGCTTTGGATGGTGCCCTGGTTGTTCGCGATGGCGCCGCCGTGTATGTCCGCCGTGCTTTCGGAGATCAGTTCGCCCGACTGGTTAGCGATCTGGCCAGCCACGTTGACCGACAGCGGACCCTGCGACGAGACCTTGCCGCTCTGGTTCGAGAGGGCGCCACCGGTCAGCGTCGTGCCTCCGCCACTCGACAGGCTGCCGTGATCGTTGATTACCGTGCCGGAAGCATTCGCCTGAATGGCGCCTTGTGCGCTCGTCGTCGCGTTCGCGAGATTCACGTCGCCAGCCGTCGCGTTCAGCGACAGATTGCCGTTCGATGCAGTCTGGCCGCCGGCGAGATTCACGCCGGCGCCTGTCAACGATGCGTTGCCGCCCGCGACATTCTGGCCGGTCGCGCTCAACTGGCCCGAGGCCGTCAGGTTCAGGTCGCCACCACGTGCTACGGAACCGTCGTCGCTCACGCCCGCGCCGAGCGTGCCGGTCGAATTGACGCTGCCGGCATTCACTGTCGTATTCTGCTGCGCCGCGAGCGTCCCGCTGTTCGTGAGATCGGCGCTTGTGGCAGCCGACAGCGATTGCTGCGCGTACGTCGTGCCATTGTTCTGGATCCCGCCGGCCGCCGACAGCGCGAGGTTGCCACTCGCGGTGGTCTTACCCGTGAGCACAAGGCGACCGTTCGACTGCAATGTGAGATCGCCCGCCTGCGCCGCAATCGTACCGGCATTGGCCACCCCCACGCCGAATTCGTTCGATGCGAGGAAGATCCGATCGCTATACATGCCGCCCAACTGACTCACGTCGATTGCAACCGCCGGAGCCAGGCCGTCGCCGGCGATCGGCGTCGCGGCAAGCGTGTCGTGGTTAACTTGGGCCGCGCCGGCGATCACGTTCAGGTTCTTCGCGTAGACCGCCGCATTCACCTGCACCGCGCGTGCGATCAAATCGACTTGATCGATATTGGCCGCATTCAGGCCCGCGCCAGCGACGGTCACGAGGCCGCGGTTGACGTTATAGCCGGCCAGCGATCCATCGGCACCATAGAACGGCACGCCGGTTGTCAGGGTCGCGCGACTGGTATTAAGAAAGCCGCCGCCATCGACAAAAATCCCGGACGGGTTAGCCAGGACGAGTTCCGCACGGGCGCCTGCGATCTCGACTGTGCCGCGGATTTGAGACGGGTTCGGGCTGTTGACCTGATTGACGACGATCCGCGCGGCCTGTCCGGCCCCGTAGTTCGGATTGCCGTTGATCCAGCCCGCCTGCTGCGTCTGAACCATCGTGGCCGAGTTGTTCAGGATCGCACCAGCCTTCTGTACATCGAACTGGTTGTAGGTGTTGACCGAGACGCCTGCGCCCGACGGACGCGCCACGTTGACTTGAGGCAGACCGTTCGGTGTCTGAATCACCTGCGTACTGGCACCTGGCGTCGGGACGATCTGCGCACCGGACAGCACGGGCAGCATGCCGAGCACGGCGACACCCGCCGCAACGGCGCGCGAGCCGGACGCCGAAGAGCGCCGCCGCCCGCGCGCCTCGCCTGCTGCCGAATTCCCCTCAGCCGTCGCCGTCTCCGCGCCGGCGACCATCATTCCCCGATGCCTGGAATACACCAGGCGATGCGTATTCTTGCTCATTCTCGTCGACGCGGCCCACGTCCATTCGTTGGTTTATTGGACGCGATCTTACCGAGACCACTGAAAGGTATCTGTCAAAAAATGGCAAGCTGTTGAATGGAAACCACAAATTTCAAATTTCTGACTCGTCCAATTGACGTGCGCTCGGGCATCTCTGGTCGAGTTTCAAAGGCATTCGGGCGGCACATATATGCGTCCCGCCTCAGACTGGATGCGGCGCTATTGCCACGCCTTCCCACATACTGAGCGCACAATTTCCCATTAATAGGGATACCTGCCCAAATGTTGACGCGCTTCGCTCCACCGCTCTAACGTTCGCCCCAACGCCATTCGATTCGGCCGCCCCGCTCGCGGGCGCCGGCCGGGCATAGAACACAGGAGACAACCGTGGCCCAATCCGCGTCGCGCACCCACGCGAACCCGCCGGAGCGCTCGACCGCGCATGGCGGCACCGCACCCGAATCCACGACCCGCACAGCCTCGACCACTCAGCCAAGCCGCAAGCGCCTGCTGATCCTCGCGCTGCTGTTCATTACGGTCGTGATCAACTATCTCGACCGAAGCAACCTGTCGATCGCCGCGCCCGCGCTGTTCAAGGAACTCAACATCGATCCCGTCCGCGCCGGCCTCGTGTTCTCCGCGTTCGGCTGGACCTACGCACTGATGCAGATTCCGGGCGGCTGGCTCGTCGACAAGGTGTCGCCGCGCGTGCTGTATGCGGGCGCGCTCGCGCTGTGGTCCGCCGCGACGCTGCTGCTCGGTTTCGCGGGCTCGTTCGTCGGATTGATCGTGCTGCGTCTCGCGGTCGGTGCACTGGAAGCGCCGGCGTACCCGATCAACAACCGCGTGGTGACAACCTGGTTCCCGACCCGCGAACGCGCCAGCGCAATCGGCGGCTATACGTCGGGGCAGTTCGTCGGCCTCGCGTTCCTCACGCCCGTGCTCGCGTGGCTGCAGGTGCATCTCGGCTGGCACATGGTGTTCGTCGCGACCGGGCTCGCGGGCATCGTGTGGGCCGCGATCTGGTATGCGGTGTATCGCGAGCCGCGCGCGTTTCGCGGCGTCAACGCGGCCGAGATCGCGCTGATTCGCGACGGCGGCGGTCTCGTCGATCTCGAGGATCGCATCGCGGCGCGCAGCGAACGCGCGCCGTCGACGTGGCGCGACCTGGGCGTCGTGCTCGGCCGGCGCAAGCTGTGGGGCATCTACCTCGGCCAGTTCGCGCTGAACTCGACGTTGTGGTTCTTCCTGACGTGGTTCCCGACCTACCTCGTCAAGTATCGCGGGATGGACTTCATCAAGTCGGGCTTCCTTGCGTCGCTGCCATTCCTCGCCGCGTTCGTCGGCGTGCTGTGCTCGGGCGTGCTGTCGGACTGGCTGATGCGCCGCGGCGCGTCGCAAGGCTTCGCGCGCAAGCTGCCGATCATCTCGGGGCTGCTGATCTCGACCTGCATCATCGGCGCGAACTACGTGACGTCCACGGGCTGGGTGATCGCGTTCATGACGATCGCGTTCTTCGGCAACGGCTTCGCGTCGATCACGTGGTCGCTGGTGTCGGGGCTCGCGCCGGCGCGGCTGCTCGGCCTCACGGGCGGCGTGTTCAACCTGATCGGCAACCTGTCTGCAATCGCGACGCCGATCGTGATCGGGCTGCTGGTCGACGGCGCGGACTTCTCGCGCGCGATCACCTACATCGCCGCAATGGCGCTGGCGGGCAGCCTGTCGTATGGGTTTCTTGTCGGCAAGGTCGAGCGCATCGACGCATGAGCATCACGAGGGCGGCACACGCGTGCCGCCCTGCCTTACCGCTGCCCGCGTGCCGCGTCAGAACCGCATGAACCCGTCACGCGCGAGATCGTGCGGATTGCCGGCCACGTAGTCGAGCGCGCATGCATCGGTATCGATGCCGACGGTCAGCAACGTTTCCCAGCGCTCGGTGTCGGGCATCGACAGGTCCGGATGGAAACACACGACGGCCGCGTCGCCGGCCGCACCGCACATTGCCGCCGCGCGCTCGCGCACCTCGGCGCTGGTCATGCCGGTCACGACCTCGTTCAGGTGCGCAAAGCGCTCGCGCGTGGTCGAGCTGTCGGGCATGCACTCACCACCGCTCAACGCGCGATCGAGGAAGTGGTTCGTATGCAGCAGCCAGCCGTCCGGGCGCGGCACGACCACACCGACACCCGACGGGCTCAGTTCGATGCTCGCCGCGCGCGGGTTCGCGTCGTGCCGCGTGAACACGGTCAGCACCGTCGATGCGCTCACGCGCGCGGTGCGTGCGAGTTCGATCGCCTCCTGCACCGTCGTCGCCTCCTCGAGCAGGCGCCGCGCGATCGCATGCACGGGCACGCCCGCGCTGTCGTTGTCGCTCGCGTGATGCAGGATGTTGAAATGCAGCCCGAGCCCCGCGCTGTTCACGCCGAGTTTCGCGAGCATCCCGAATTCGGTGAACAGCTTGACGGTGCGGCCCAGCGACGTCGCGAACTGCATCAGCAGCCCCTGCGGCGCGAGGCTGTCGTGCCAGTCCCACGTCTGCAGCGTGCGCGGCGCATGCGGGCCGGCCGGCGCGTGGACGGTCGTCGAGCATTCGCCCTCGGTCGACGCCGGCGCGGTCGCGAGAATCTCGGTGCGCGCGTTCAGGCACGCGAGCTGCCAGCGCGGCAGGTCGACGCCGTCGGCGATCGCCTCGACTTCGGCGGCGAGGCGCGGGCACCATGCGTCGAGCGCCGCCAGGCTCGCTTCGCCGATCTCCCGCGCGCGCTGCGGATCGATGCCGAGCTTCGGGAAGAACGCGAGATAAAGCGCGACCGTCTCGCGGATCGCCGGCGCGAAGCGCGCGCCGATCAGGCGGCCCCGCTCGCGCGGATCGGTGATGTCGGTCGCGAATGTGTGCAGCTTCAAGATCAAACCTCCTCTGTTGAACTGGATCCGGGCCCGCGCGGCCCGGAACATGTTTCGTTGTACGAAAGAACCGGCACGCGCCAGCGGTCAGAACGAATAGATGAACTGCATCCCGGCGAGGTCGTTGCTGCGCGCGTAGGTGCCGTTGCTCTTCAGGAACACCGGATGGTTCGCCGCGTCGTGGCGGTATTCGAGCTTCACGGTGATCTGCTGCGTCGGATAGAACAACAGGTCGGCCGTGATCGCATAGCGCTGCGCGCCCTTGCACTCGGTGCCGTTCGTCGCCGAACCCTGGAAGCACGCCGGATCGATGCCGAAGCCGCTCGTGCCGTTCACCGACGGGTTGCCGCCCGCGAGCCCGTACTGGATGTTCGTGCCGCCGCCGCCGTTCGACGTGTTGTTCAGGTAGTCGAAGCGCAGCGTCGCGCCCATGCGGCCGACCCACGCCTGCGTCCACTTCGTATGGCCCAGCAACGACATCCCGTACCAGCGCGCGGTGCCGCCGTTCCATGCGCCCTTCTGCAGCTCGCCGTAGTCGACCTGCGCGTTGACCTGCGTCTTGTCGTGCGTATAGGTCATGTCGGCTTCCACGTATTTGTAGAGGCCGGTCGGCGACGAGCCGTTGCACTGGTAGCCGTAGCCGCCCGCCACCGCGCACGGCGAGAACAGCGACTGCCGGCCGAGCATCCCGGAGATGCCGAAGTCGAAGGCGGTCGACGTCGCGTTGTCGAAGCGCGCGGTGATCGTCGGCGTCCAGTTGGTCTTCGTCGTGTTGTTCGCCGCGTTCGCGATCGCGCCGGCCGTGCGCAGCACCTCGTTGCCGATCACGACCTGCCAGAAGCGCGTCATCGCCGCGTTGGAGCCCTTCAGCCCGATGCCGATCAGGTTGCCCGGTTCGCTGAAGTCGTACAGCATCCCGTGCGTGAGCGTGAGCATCTGGTTCGACGGCTGCACCTCGTAACCCGCGAGGCTCGGCATCATCCCGATCTCGAAGGTGCGCGTCGTGCTGAGCGGCACCGTCACCACGGCCTGCGTGACGATGTTGTTGCCGACGCCGCCGTGCGAATTGCTGAACACGTTGCCGAAGCCGCGGTTCGGCTGGATCACGACCTCCGCCGACGGCGCCATCGGGCCGACGCCGAAGGTCTTCTTGATGTCGAGGTAGAGGTCCCCGATGGTGCTGTTGTAGTAGTCGTACGCGCCCGGGTCGTGATTCAGGAACTGGAAGCCGGACGTGCGCTGCGCGCGGTTGAACAGGTACACGGGATCGACGTAGCCGGTGATGCTCAGGCCCGCGAGCGGGCCGGTCGTCGCGGCTTCCTGCAGCGAGTCGACCTTCAGCGACGCGTTCGCGATCTGTTCGCGCATCTGCTGCAGGTCGTCGTTCGTGAATGCCGGTGCGGCATCGGCGGCCGGCGCGGCGGCGGCCGCCGTGTTGATCGTGCCGATCTTCGTGCTGCCCGATGCGGCAGCGGCCGTCGTCGCGGCGCCGGCCGGCTTCGCCGCCAGCATGCTCGCGCGCAGTTCGTTCACCTGCTGCTGCAACGCCGTGACCTGCGCCTGCAGCGCCTTCATCTTGCCTGCGTCGGTCGCTTGCTGTGACGTATGCGCGAATGCCGAAGCCGCTTCGAATGCGAGCAGGCACAGCGCCGTCATGTGTTTGATTTTCATGTTCTGGGTGGTCGTCGGGACGAGCGCGCCCCCGCCCGCCGCGATCAGCGGCGGGGCGCGCGAAAGGTGTGCGGGAATGGGAGAAGCGGCGGCCGGCTTACTCGGTCTTCAGCTTCGTCCAGAGACGGTTCTGCAGACGCATCAGCTCGGGCGGAACCGGCTTGCTGAGGCTCAGCTTGCGGATCACGTCGGCGGGCGGGAACACGGCCGGATCGCTCGTCACTTCAGCGCGCACGAGGTGCCTCGACGACGGCACGGCCGACGGATACGACGTGTCGTTGGTCAGGTTCGCGCTCTCCTTCTCCGACAGCACGAAGTTCACGAACTTCAGCGCGGCGTCCGGATGCGGCGCATCCTTCGGAATCGCCATCATGTCGAACCACATCGCGCTGCCCTCGGTCGGGATCACGTACTTGATGTGATACGACTTCTTCGCGGAAGCGGCCGCGATCCGCGCAGAGTTCACGTCGCCCGACCAGCCGAGCGCGAGACAGATGTCGCCGCCCGCGAGATCGTTGATGTAGCTGCTCGAGTTGAACTGCGTGATGTACGGCCGCACCGTCTTCAGCAGCTCATACGCGGCCTGGTAGTCGGCCGGGTTCGTCGTGTTCGGGTCTTTCTTCAGGTAGACGAACGCCATCCCGAACGCATCGACCGGCGAATCGAGCACCGACACGCCGCAGTGCTTCAGCTTCTGCGCGTACTTCGGGTCGAACAGCAGTGCCCAGCTGTCGAGCGGTGCATCGTTGCCGAGCGCGGCCTTCACCTTCTCGACGTTCATCCCGAGGCCATCCGTGCCCCAGGTCCACGGAATGCCGTACTGGTTGCCCGGATCGTCCTTCGCGAGCGCCTTCAGGATTTCCGGATCGAGCAGCCCGTAGTTCGGCACCTGGCTCTTGTCGATCTTGCGGAAGATGCCGGCCTGCAGCTGCCGCGCCCAGAAGATGTCGGACGGCACGACGACGTCGTAGCCCGACGTGCCCGACAGCAGCTTCGCCTGCAGCGTCTCGTTCGAATCGAACTCCTGGTAGACGACCTTGATGCCAGTCGCCTTCTCGAAGTTCGCGATCGTCGCCTTGCCGATCGAGTTGCCCCAGTTGTACACGTTGACGACGTCCGCCGCGTGCGCGACGGGCGCGCCGGCCCACAGGACGCCGCCCAGCGCGAGCGCCGCGCATGCCGTTCCCAGATGCTTGCTCCAATCCCCTGCCATGGTTTCCTCCATCGATATCATGATTCGTTCGCGATGAACGGTGTGTGCTTCGGTCCGGAAAAATGTAGCCAGAGGAAATTGGCTGGTCTGCCCTGCCAATAGGGGGACACGCCGCACAATCGGCGCATCCGGTTCCGGCCGGATGCGCCGACCCGCGAAAAACGGAAGCCATCCGAAAGCTTCCGTCACCGCTTCGTCAGCCGATGCCCGGTCAGGACGCCTGCATCCCCGTGCGCGCGCCGAAATCGTCGCCCACGTGCGTGATGCGGCCGCCCATCATCGTCAGCCCGACGTCGATGCGGCCGATGTCGTACTGGCCGACCTCGAACAGGTCGTTCTCGAGCACGACCAGATCCGCGCGCTTGCCGGGCGTCAGCGAACCGACCTCGTGCTCCATTCCGAGCTGGTACGCGCCGTGGATCGTGTACGCGGCGATCAGCTGCGGAATGCTCAGGCGCTCGGCGATGTCCGGGAACACCGGCGCGTCGGGCTCGCCCGCGAGCTGGCGCGTATGGCCCGACTCGATGTGTTCGAGCGGCTTGTGCTGGCAGCGGCACTGGCACGCGAGGCCGTCCATGCCGATCGACACCGTCACGCCTTCGTCGAGGAAGGTGCGGAACTTGTACATGTTGCTCCAGCGCTCGTGGCCGTAGTGGTCGCGCAGCTGCTCGGTGTACGCGTCGACCACGCCCCACTGCAGCTGCGTGTTCGCCATCACGCCCGCGCGGCGGAAGCGCGGGATGTCGTCCGGATGCGTGAGGAACGCATGCGTGATCACGTGGCGCCGGTCGCGCGGCGGGTTCGAGCGGTTGACTTCGTCGAAGCCGTCGAGCGCCATCCGCACGGCCGCGTCGCCGACGCAATGAACCATCACGTTCGCGTTCGCGCGATCGGCTTCGACCAGGTAGCGGTTGAACGTGTCGGCCGGCATCGTCGGCGCGCCGCAGGTGTCGGGGCGATCCGCGTACGGTTCGAGCAGGTAGGCGGTGTGGTTCGCCTCGGTGCCGTCGAGGAACAGCTTCAGCGCGCGCGCCTTCACGAGCGGCGAATCGTACTGCTCGCGGTATTTGACGAGCGTGCCGACCGGATCGTCGATCTCGCCGATCACCGCGACGCTGCCGACCACCCGCAGCTTCAGGTCACCCGCGCGCTCCATCGTCTGCAGCGTCTCGTACAGCAGCGACTGGTCGCCGCTCGGATCGAAGAAGCCCGCATCGAACACGGTCGTCACGCCGGCCGCGCACAGCTTCTTCTGCCACGGCGGAATCGACTTCAGGTACAGGTCGATGCCGGTCGGCAGCAGGCCGGCCGCGCTGATCCGCTGCATCAGCACCGAATACGCGGCACCGTCGACGATCAGGCCGGTCGGCTCGCCCGTCACCGTATCCTTCTCGAACCAGCTCGCACCTTCCTGCACGGGCGGCGTCGATGCGTCGATGCCGGCGATCTCCAGCGCCTTCGAGTTCACCCACATCGAATGGAAATCGGTCGACAGCAGGCACACGGGGCGATCCGCGCAGATCGCGTCGAGCGTCTCCTTGCGCAGCAGCGCCGGCGGAATGGTCGCCTGCACCCAGCCCATCCCGGTGATCGCGGGCTCGTCCGGATGCGATTCGACGTAGGCGCGCAGCGCGCCGAGCACCTTCTGCGGATCCTCGTAGTTCACGAACGCCTGGAACGCGAACGCGGTCGTCTCGAAGTGCCAGTGCGATTCGACGAAACCCGGCAGCACGAGCCGGCCGGCCGCATCGACGACCTTCGTCTGCGCACCGACGTACGCCTGCACGGCCGCCGTGTCGCCGACGTGGACGATCCGGCCGTCGCGCACGGCGACGGCCTGCGCCCACGGCTTGTGCGGGTCGACGGTGTAGACCTTCGCGTTGGTCAGAACGAAATCCGCCGGCGTCGCGGCGGCGTGCGTCGGTTGCATCTGCATGGCCTGTCCTTTCTGGTCATCAGGTTTTCGAAGTGCTTTCACTATAGGCAGACGATACGCACCGGTATGCCCCCCCGCCGCCGGGGCTTGGACGAATTCCGGCCGCCGCACGCACGGTCTTGTCATCGTTTTGGGGACAACGCACGAAATCCGTGGGGCGGATCCGGTGAATTCCCGGCTGACGCGTGCACGGCGTTCGCGTAACGTCGCGCTGTCCCTTGACCGCCCTCGCCCGACCATGCGACTTCTCCAGCCCGACCCTGCCGCCCGCGGCCACTACCTGATCGGCGTGCGCCCCGACTCGCTCGGCGCGACGTTACGCGCGGTCGGCACGCCGGATTTCGTCGGCGCGGTGACGGAGTTCGTCAACGACAGCATCGACGCCGACGCCGTGCACCTCGAACGCTGGCGCGCGGACACGGGCAGCACGTCGGGCTTCGTGGTCGAATGGCTCGGCAGCGGCAGCCTGCGCTTCGCGGCCGATACGCTGCGCGTGATGGACGTCTACTACCAGGACTATTGCCAGGCCGACCCGCTGGTCGCGCCGCTGCGCGGCAAGGCCGGCACGCTGCTCGTGCAGCGCCATGTCGACGGCATCGCGCAGGGCGAGTTCCGCCGGCGGATCTTCGACGAACCCGGCATCGGGCAGGAATGCCTGCTCGTGCACGGCAACGCGCACCTGCAGTACGCGCTCGGACTCGCGCGCACCGTCGGGCGCGCCGCGTTCACCACGGACGAGCTGTTCCACTTCCGGCAGATGGTCGACCTGCTGTTCCCGATGTTCGAGCTGCATGCGCGCACCTGCGCGGCGCGGCGCGTGGCGGCGGTGTCGGTGAATGTCGAATCGCAGGCGAGCTTCGACGCACGCCTCGAACGGCAGGACGTGCAGTTGTCGCGCCGCGAACACGAGATCTGCCGGCTGATGCTGTGCGGGCGCTCGGTGCCCGAGGCCGCGCAGCAGCTCGACGTGAAGCTGTCGACGGCCGAGTCGTACGTGAAGCGCGCGTTTGCGAAGCTCGGCGTACGCACGCGCCGCGAGCTGTTCGACTGGGTACTCGTCGACTGCTGAGCGCGCGGCCCGTATTTACGCGGCCAGCGCGGCCGCCTTGATGTTGAAGGCGCGTAGCAGGTCCTCGCAGAATGCATCGACGATCGGCTTGTCGCTCGTGCTGCGCTTCATCGCGAGATGCAGCGGCACGTCGAAGCTGAACGTCGTGCGGCCGACGGCCTTCACGAGCCCGCGCTGCTCGAACGGCTCCGCGTAATGCGCGGGCAGGTAGCCGAGATGGCCGCCCGACAGGATCAGGATCGTCGCGGCCTCGATGCTGTCCGCGCTCGCGGTCACGCGCCGCTCCGGCAGCGGATACTGCTCCTCCGGCACCGGATAGGTGCGCCACACCCAGTCGTGCAGCTGCAGGTCGTCGGCCGTCACGGGCCGCGACGCATGGAACAGCGGATGCCCGCGCCCGCAGTAGATCACCTGCTGCTCGGTGAACAGCGGCGTGTAGAGCAGGCCCGGCACGCGATGCCAGAAATAGCCGATCGCAAGATCGAGCTGGTTGTTGACGAGGCTTTCCTCGAGCTCCTGCGGCGACGCGACCTTCATCGAGAACGTGACGGCCTGGTCGCGCTTGCGGAACGCGCCGATCGCGTCGGCCACGCGCGCGTTCTCAACGAGCGGCGCCTGGCCGATCAACCCGATCGACAACGTGCCGACCAGCTTGCGGTCGATGTCGCGCACGCGCGCGACGAATTCGGAGGTCGCCGCGACGAGCGTGCGCGCGGTGGCCGCGAACCGCTCCCCCTTCGACGTCAGGCGAAAGCCGCCGCGGCCGCGATCGCACAGCTTGAAGCCGACGCGCGCCTCGAGCGCCGACAGCTGCGTGCTGATGGTCGACTGCCGCACGCCGAGCGATGCCTCGGCGGCCGTGATGCCGCGTGCGTCGACGACGGCCAGAAAGACCCGGATGAGCCGGAGATCGAGATCGGAGGTATTCGAGAACATGCTTCAAGCCGCTGCGCGTACGCGCGTTGCCCGGCCGGCACGACGCGCCTCGCGCGCCCCGCCCGCCGCCTTCGCCGATGAACCGAACCGGACACGCGCCGCCATCGGCAGCGGCGCGCGCCGCATCTGTCACTCAGGTGCCACCGCGAGCGAGCGCTCCATGCCGAACACGGCCGGCCGCAGTCGCCGGTAGCAAAGGAACGCCACCGCGCACAGCACGATCGCCGCGATCAGCGCCGACTGCGTGCCCGCGCTCTCGATCAGCGAGCCGCCCGCGACCGAGCCGACGCCATAACCGAGCGCGACGCAGCCCGGCGACAGCGCCGCCGACTTGCCGACCAGGTCGTATTGCGGAATCGTCGCGTAGATCAGCAGCGCGCCGCCGGTCCAGCAGCCGATGAACACGATCGCGCCGAGCGTGAACGTCACGGCCGATGCCGGCATCGCGAGCAGCACGGCCGCAACCGCGCAGCCGCCGAGGTTCACGAGCGCCCAGCGGCGCAGACCCGCACCGGCGCCGAGCTTCGGCATCGCCGCGCAGATCACGAGGCTCGCGACGTTCGCGACGCCGAGCACGAGCGACACCGACTTGCCGCTCAGGCCCGCATCGGTGCCGATCTTCTCGAGGAAGGTCCACACGACGCCGACACCGCCGTACAGCGCAAGCTGCGCGCACAGCACGAGCATCGCGCCCTTGCGGTCGATGCGGCCGGCGACACCGGCCGGCGTCGGCGCGGCCATCGTTTCGCCGCGGCGAAACAGCGGCGTCGCGAGCACGAACATGCCGAGCACGCATGCGACGAAGCCGAACACGCCGTGCGCGCCCCATGTGCCGCTCAACATCGGGAAAATGTACGCAAGCAGCACCATGCTCCACGTTACCTGCCCCATCAGCATGACCCCGAGATTGCGTTCCGGCGCGCGCGAATACGACAGGTAGCGCAGCGCGATCCCGTTCAGCCCGCCCGAGCCGACGCCCGCAATGAACTGCAATGCGGAATACGCGACGAGCCCGTGCGTCGCGAGCGTGCCGAGGTTCGCGCCGGCCGCGAGCGTCACCGCGCCCGCGAGCACGAGCCGGACCGGCTGGCGCCCGAGCACGAACGCGACGAGCAGCGTGCCCGTCGATTCACCAAGCACCTCGATGAAGCTCGACAGCCCGAGCGCGGCCTCACCGAAGCCCCAATGGCGTTCGACCTGCCCGACGATCGCGGGCAGGCCGAGAAAGACCGTCGGCCCGAGGATGCCGAGCAGCAGCATCACGACGACGAACAGCGCGCTTTCCTGTCGCGCTTCATCCTGCAGATTCACAACGTTCATTCGGTGTCTCTCTCCGTGTCCGCGGCGCGGACCGTCTCCTCAGGGGAGTTGGGTATGGCGGCGGCCGGACCCGCGCCGCCGCGTCGCTTACATCGGGAAGCCCATCGCCTTGAGGCCGCTGATCCACGCGCGCTTCCAGCCGCCTTCGGCATCCGCGCCGTCGAACGCATGGAACGTGATCTTCGCGGCGACCCAGCGCATCGGCTCGGGCGGGATGTAGCTCGGGCTCTGGTTCGCGATGTCGAGCTTGCGCTCCGGGCTGTCGCGATCGAACAGGATGTTCAGCCCCATGAACGCGCCGAACCGGCTCGCCGCGACGCCGAAGCCCGTATAGCCGGCGACGAACACGGCCTTGTCGCCGAGATAGCGCTTCGCGAACACCGAGCCACGCGAGCAATAGTCGATCGGGCCGCCCCACGCATGTGAGAAGCGCACGTCGCTCAGTTGCGGGAAGGTGCGGTAGAACGCTTCGGCGAGCCGGTAGTAGGTCTCGCGCTGGCCGTCCTGATGCGGCTCCGGATCGCCGTCGAAGTGATAGCTGACGAGGCCGCCGAAGATGATGTTGTTGTTCTTCGTCAGCCGGAAATAGTTGAGTTGCGTGCGCGTGTCGTACACGCCCTGGCGATTCTTCCAGCCGATCCGCGCGAGTTGCTCGTCGGTGAGCGGCTCGGTCGCGAGCACGTGGTCGCGCACCTGCATCACGCGGCGGTTGATGTCGGGAATGCCGACCTTTGCCGTGCCGCTGCCGAACACCACACGCGGCGCGCGCACGCTGCCCTTCGGTGTCTTCACGAACACCGTGCTGCCTTCGTCGGTCACGGTCGTGAGCGGCGTGTGCTCGTACAGCTTCACGCCGAGCGACAGCGCCGCGCGCTTGAGCCCCCACGCGAGCTTCGCCGGATGCACGATGCCGCTGCGGTTGCGCGACCACAGCGCGCCCGCGAACAGCGGCGAGTTCAGTTGTTCGAGCGTTTCCTCGCGATCGAGCAGCACGACGTTGTGCCCGTATTCGCGATGCAGGTCGTAGTCGCCCTTCAGGTGCGCGATGTGCTCCGGGTCGACCGCCACCGTCATTTCGCCGTTCCACTCGATATCGGCGTCGATGTCGTAGCGCTTCAGCGTTTCCTCGAAGCCGTCGAGGTTGTGGTGGCCGAATGTCTCGAGCTCAGCGATGTCGTTCGGGAACACGCGCACCGCGTTCGGCAGCCCGTGCATCACCGACGTCGAGATGATCCCGCCCGCGCGGCCCGATGCACCGTGCGCGACCTTGCCGGCCTCAATCAGCACCACGTTCAGGTGCGGCATCTGTTCCTTCGCCTGCACGGCCGACCACAGCCCCGTGAAGCCGCCGCCGACGATCAGCAGGTCGGCCGTCACGTCGCCGACGAGTTCCGGCTCGGTGGCCGGCGCGGTCGGGTTGTCGAGCCAGTACGGGAACAGCTTCGTGTTCGCGAGCGCCGCCTCGACGCCCAGCGCGACCGGCGCGCCACGCAGCGCGTGCGCCTGCATCGGCGCGGTCTGTTTTGCTTCGTTGACTTCCATTTCCATGATCCCACCCATCACACGCGAAAAACGAAACCGCCGCCGGGCGCGCGTCACACGGACGACGAAACCACGGCGGCGGCTTCGGACATCACGACTTCTCGAGCAGCACGTAGAACTTCTTCGCGTCCTCGATCGTCTCCCAGCGGCCCGCGAAGCCGGCCGGCAACAGGTAACCCTGGCCCGGCGTGAATTCCTTGCGGTTGCCTTCGACGTCGGTCAGCGCGATCCGGCCCTCGACGAGCCACACCGCTTCGTCGGCCGCCGTTTCCGGAAACTCCACCGAGCCGACTTTGCCTTCCCACCAGCCGATGAGGTAGTTGCCGCTCTTGCCTTCGGCCGCGCGCCAGTCGCTTTCGTCCATGCCGAAGTCGAGCTTCGTGAATTCGCCCACGCCTGCGCCCAGCGGCAGGATGTCCTTGATCAGTTTGGTCATCGGAATCTTTCGTCTCTTGATTGAAAAAGCAGAGACAAAGTTACTCATTTACACTGCCCCGGTATGCCCCCCTCCGGGGGGGACAAACCGTGTTTTCCGGGGCCGGGCAGGTCGCAAGGACACCTGCCGGTATTTCCCCCTAATGACGTTTTTCGTTGCCGACGCTACAATGCGCCCGCTTTTCACCGGGGAACCGCATGCTGCTCAACGTGAACCCCTTCCACCGCGACAACGACCGCTTCAACGTGTCGTTCAAGGCGCTGGGCGAGCTGATCGAGACGGTCGGCACGCCGCACTTCGTGCCGCGTCTCACGCAATTGCTGAATGAAGTGGTGCCGCTCGACGTCGCGCACGTCGAACGCTCGCGCGTCGACGGCACGATGCCCACCGGCTACCGCTGCGAATGGATCGGCAGCAGCGGCATCGGCACCGAATCCAACGAAATCTCCGACGTGATGACGCTCTACTACGAGCGCTTTCTCGACAGCGACCCGCTGTTCGCGGGGCTGCGCGGCAAGACGGGCACGATGCTGGTCGTGCGCGACATCGCGGCGATTCCGCCCGGCGAATTCCGCCAGCGGCTGTTCGACGACGTGCATATCGGCCACGAATGCGTGCTCGCGCGCGGCACCCGCTATGCGCAGCATTCGATCGCGCTGGAACGCGGCCGCGACCGACCGCCGTTCACGCTCGCCGAGATGAACCGCTTTCGCAGCATCAGCGACGTGCTGTTCCCGCTGCTCGAACTGCACGCGTCGACCACCGCCGCGCGGCGCGTCGCACACCCGACGCCCGAAGTGCATCCGCTCGCGCAGTTCGATGCGCGGATCGCGGCCGACGGCGTGAAGCTGTCGAAGCGCGAATACGAAACCTGCAAGCACCTGATCTCCGGCAAGACCGTGCCGGAAACCGCCGACATCCTCGACGTGCGGGTCGCATCGGCCGAGTCGTACGTGAAGCGCGCGTTCGCGAAGCTCGGCGTGCGCACGAAGCGCGAGCTCGCCGCATGGGGTTCGGCCGCACCGGCGTTCCGTGCGGCTGCGGCGCACGATAACGACGACGCGCCGCCCGCGCCGTCACGCTGATCGTTCGCTGACCACCGCCGCTGACGGTTGCGCCGTGTCGATGCGGCGGCACCACTCGCATCGAGACCCGTCGATGTAAACGTTGCGACTTCAAAATCTTCGCGCCCGCGTTCTCCTCTACCATCGGCCGATCGTTTTTCACCAGAAAGAGGAGACGGCCCCATGCACCGCGAACTGAACCAACCGATGGGCGGCAACGAGATGCCGCGTTTTGGCGGCATCGCCACGATGATGCGCCTGCCGCAGGCCGACACGACCGACGGGCTCGACGTGTGTTTCGTCGGCGTGCCGCTCGACCTCGGCACGTCGAACCGCTCGGGTTCGCGCTTCGGCCCGCGCCAGATCCGCACCGAATCCGTGCTGCTGCGCCCGTACAACATGGCCACGCGCGCAGCGCCGTTCGATTCGCTGCAGGTCGCCGATATCGGTGACGTCGCGACCAACCCTTACGACCTGAAGGATTCGGTGCGCCGCATCGAGGAAGCGTACGACGAGATCGTCGCGAACGGCTGCCGGCCGATCACGCTCGGCGGCGACCACACGATCGCGTGGCCGATCCTGCGCGCGCTGCATAAAAAATACGGCAAGGTCGCCGTGGTGCACGTCGACGCGCACGCGGACGTGAACGACACGATGTTCGGCGAGAAGATCGCGCACGGCACGCCGTTCCGCCGCGCGGTGGAAGACGGCCTGCTGCAATGCGACAAGGTCACGCAGATCGGCCTGCGCGGCACCGGCTACCACGCGGACGATTTCGACTGGTGCCGCCAGCAGGGCTTCACGGTCGTGCAGGCGGAAGCATGCTGGAACAAGTCGCTCGCGCCGCTGATGGCGCAGGTGCGCGAACGCATCGGCGACACGCCGGTCTACCTGAGCTTCGACATCGATGGCCTCGACCCGTCGTTCGCGCCCGGCACCGGCACGCCGGAAATCGGCGGCCTGTCGGTGCAGCAGGGTCTCGAGATCATTCGCGGGATGAAGGGGCTGAACATCGTCGGCGCGGATCTCGTCGAAGTGTCGCCGCCGTACGATCCGACCGGCACCACCGCGCTCGTCGGCGCGAACCTCGCATTCGAGATGCTCTGTGTGATGCCGGGCGTCGCCTACCGCTAACCCGATCGACAGGAAAACACCATGTCCACCGCTGAGCTTTCCCCTTCCGCCGCGACGCTCGTGCTGCCCGCCGCGCGCATCGCCGGCCAGCCCGTGCGCACGCATTCCGATGAAGCCGGCGCGCCGATCTTCAACGCCTCGACCGGCGAGACGATCGGCTGGCAGGAATTCGCGACGCCCGCGCACGTCGACGCTGCGGTGCGTGCCGCGCGCGACGCACTCGCCGGCTGGCAACGCACGCCGCCCGCCGAACGCGGCCGCCTGCTCGCGAAGATCGCCGAACGCGTCGAAGCCGAACGCGAGCGCCTTGCCGCGCTGCAGATGCAGGTGAGCGGCAAGCCACCGTTCGAGGCCGACGCCGACGTCGGCGACGTCGCCGCGACGTTCGCGTATTACGCGCAGCTGTGCGACGACGCAGCGCTGTTCGCGGCCGAGCCCGTCGCGCTGCCGAGCGACGCCGTCGTGGCCGAACGCTTCTACGACGCGGTCGGCGTCGCCGCGCTGATCATGCCGTGGAACTTCCCGATGGTGACGACCGCGTGGAAGCTCGCGCCCGCGCTCGCGGCCGGCTGCACGGTCGTGCTGAAGCCATGCGAACTGACGTCGCCGACCGAGCACGCGCTCTTCGACCTGATCGCCGAAGCCGGCGTGCCGGACGGCGTCGTCAACGTCGTGAACGGCGGCGCCGAGGTCGGCGCGGCGCTGACCGCGCATCCGCTGATCGACAAGATCTCGTTTACCGGCAGCACGGCTGCCGGGCGCAAGGTCATGCAGGCCGCGGCCGAGGACATGAAGCGCGTGACGCTCGAGCTCGGCGGCAAGTCGTCGCTGATCGTGCGCGACGACGCCGATCTCGACGTCGCGGTGTCGCTCGCGATCGCCGGCGCGTTCACGAACGCGGGCCAGATGTGCTCGGCCACCGCGCGCATCCTCGTGCACGACAGCGTCTACCGCAGCTTCATGGCCGCGTTCGAAACGGCCGTGCGCGCGCTCGTCGTCGCGCCGCCGCATACCGAACAGGTCGCGATGGGGCCGATGATCTCGGCCGCGCAACGCACGCGCGTCGCGGCAATGCTCGAGCAAGGGATCGCGGCGGGCGCGCGCGTCGCGTTCAGCGGCCGCGTCGCCGATGCGGGCGGCGACGGCTTCTTCATGGCGCCCGTCGTGGTCGCGGAGCCGGCCGCCGACAACCTGCTGTGGACCGACGAGGTGTTCGGCCCGGTCGCGTGCGTGAAGTCGTTCCGCACCGACGACGAGGCGATCGCGCTCGCGAACGACACCCGCTACGGGCTGGTCGCGACCGTCGTGACGCGCGACGCGGATGTCGCGAAGCAGTTCCAGGCGCGCGTGCGGGCCGGGCTCGTGTGGATCAACGCGCCACAGCTCACCTACCCGCACGTGTGCTGGGGCGGCTTCGGACTCAGCGGGATCGGCCGCGAACTCGGCGTGACCGGCCTGCGCAGCTACCAGGAACTGCGCCACGCGATACGCGCGATCGGTTGACCAGGGCGGCCGTTCAGGCCGTTGGCGGCGCCGTGCCCGGTGGGGCGGCGTCGCCTTTTTTTGGTTCTTGCGGCATGCCGGGGAAGGTGGAGGGGCCTGTCTGCGTTCCGTCAGAAAGGGATGGCGATCACGGCCAGCCGAAGCATGCGATTCACGCTTCCCATGGTGTCGATGTCGACGCCAGACTGGGGCGACTGGAGATGCCATCTCCGCGGAATCCGGGCTTCATGTGAGGCCACTTCGGGCACTGGTACCGCGGGCTGGAATCGCCGCGCCGGATGCCGGCGCCGCAAGATACGGCCTTACCTGTTCTACCGTGTTTTCCTCGGCGGCCCGGCGCGCGCGATGCCGTCACTGTCGATGTGCGGCCGCTTCGGCCGCGGTATCGTGATACTCGGCAAACGTCGCGATCTTTCCGCCTTCGATCGTGGCCACGTGCACCCAGTCGTCCTCGTAGGTGCGCCCGGTCGAATGGACACGCCAGCGCTGCGTGCCGAGCACGACGACCCGATTGCCGCTGGCGATGAACTCGAGCGGCTCGAACCGTTCCGCGGTCTGCGTCGACGCCAGCGCCGTGAAGAACGCCGCGACCTCCTGCCGCCCCTGTCTTCTGCCGACGAACGGAACGACGTCGGCCGGCCCCGGTATGAACCAGTCGATGCTGTCGGAAAGCGTCTGCAGAATGCCTTCGATATCGGCCCTGCCAAACGCCGCGTATGCCTGCTGCACCAGTTGCACGTTGTCCTGCTCGCTCATCGCACCCTCCCGCCATCGCCGGTTCGCCGCGTTGCGGCGCGGAGTACGGGCCGCAAACAATTCAGCATAGTCGAACCGCGGGGCGGCACATATAGGGTTCGCGAGCAATCGAGCGGCGTCGATTTGATATGAGCAATCCGGCGCGCCGCTATCCTGCCGCAACGATCCCATGCGCGTGAATTTTGCCGGCCACCAGGCCCGTCGCCATGGCACGCGGCAATGGCCTCCGTCACCCGGCCCATCGCCAGTCGACGCTGGCCGGCATCGCGCGCGGCGATTTCGTCGTGCAGCGGCGTTCCCGCGCAGCAAGCGGTGGCGGCGTCGCGCGAGAGCAACGAGTCGATCAACGACATCCATCGAGATCCGCGAAGCGTCTTCGCTACGCCATCGTTATATCCCATAGAATATATCGACATCTGCACCACCGGAGACGCACCATGCCCCGCACGCCGACGGACCGCGCCCCGCTGCGCACCGCACGCGCCCAGCCGCCGACGCCAACATTGACACTGACGCGCAAGATCAGCGCGCTCAAGCCGCTGCCGAGCGACGGTCGCGCGCAGCTGGTCACGGACGTCGTCGATGCATTCCGGCGCCTGCGCGGCAGCGTCATGCGCTTCATCCGGATGTTCTCCGCAGCGACCGACGACACGCTGTCCGCGCTGAGCCTGCGCGACCTGCTGGCGACGCTCGAAAGCGACGCGCGCGCGGCGCGCTTCACGCGCCTGCCCGACCTCGAACGCGCGATCGCGCAGGCGCGCGGCCTCGAGCGCACGCGCGACGACGTGTTCTCCGACGCGTTCAGCAACGACCCGGCCGCGATGCGCGACGCGGTCGCCGCACTGGAGCGCGTCGACGTACTGCTAGTCGGGCTGTGCGTCGACCACGTGATCGAACGTCACACGCCGGCATCGCGCGCCGCATCCGCCGCGCTCGGTTGAACCGCGAACCGGGCGTTTCCCCGGCATTTCGCACGTTATATTCCGTGGTATATTTCGCCAATCTTTCGCGCATCCGTCTCCGGCCCGTCGGGCCCGGATCGAGGTCCACATGCACGCTCCGCCCTTTCGCCTGGCCCGCACGGCGGGCCTGCCGTCGTCCGGCGGCCCTTCACCCGCCGGCGCCGGACGGATCGACGCCTGCTGCGCGCCGTCGCGTGCGCAGCAAGCCGAGCTGAAGCGCCGCGCACGCCTGTCCGAACTCGATTCGAACCTGCACTGCTCGATCATCGGCACCTGCCTGACCACGCATGAACTGCGCAAGCTCGTGCCGAAATACACCGATCTCGACCGCCAGCGCGCGACCGACCTGGACATCCACCACGCGGCCGTCGAACTCGCGATCGAGGGTACGGCCGGCGGCAAGGCGCTGCACAAGGCGCTCGACGAACGCTATGCGGGCGCGATCCGCGCATTCGACCAAGCCAAGGACGCGGACGCACTCCTCGCGCTGTGGCAGGACGCGCTCAAAAGCGGCGAGATTCCGCCCGCGTACTGGGCGCTGATGACGCATCCGCGCACGACGATGGCCGTCCGCCAGGCCGCGTTCGGCGACCTGCACATGCTGTCGCACCTGGTCGGCGCGGCCAATCGCGCGGATATCCGCCGGCTGGTTGCGCTCGAGGAAGAGAATGCCGCGCTGCAGGCGAAGCTCGAACGGCAGCAGGCGCGCCTGCACGAGATGAGCGCGCAGCGCGATGCGGCGCTGCACGAACGCGATGCGTGTCATGCACGCCAGAACGCGCAGCCGACAAGCGCTGAAAGCGCATTGCACGACGAAGTGCGGGAACTGCGCGACGCGCTGGCCGCGCGCGATGAACGCCTGGCGCTGCACACGAGCCGCCGCGAGGCGGCGGAACAGCGGATCGCAGCCGAACAGGCAAGCGCCCGCGCAATGCGCGCGCGGCTCGACGACCTGATGGCGATGGTGAAGACACTGCGCGCCGAAGCGAGCGCGATCGAACAGGCGGTGCAGGCGTCGACCGACGATCCGGCCGATGCGGCTGCCGATTCACTGTCGATGCTGCAGCACAAGCGCGTCGTCTATGTCGGCGGGCGGCCGGGCTCGACCCGGGCGATCCGGCGCATCGTCGAAACGGCAGGCGGTGAATTGACGCTGCACGACGGCGGCATCGAGGACCGCAAGGGCCTGCTGGCCGCCGCGTTGCCGGGCGCGAACATGGTGGTGTTCCCGGTCGACTGCATCGACCACGATTCGGTGAACCTGCTCAAGCGCATGTGCGAACGTCACCAGATCGCGTACTACCGGCTGCGGACTGCGAGCGTCGCCAGCTTCGTCGAACTGATCGGGCGGCTCGATGCGCATGCGCGCGACGTCATGCCGCGGGATACGCCGGCGGGCGACCCGCCGCGCTTCTGCTTGCGGCACGGTTAGGTCAGGCCACGCGCCGCCGCAACCCTGCCGTCAGCGACGCACCATTTTCGTGAGCGCGGTGATCTCGTTCGCGCAGGCCGCGTAAGCGCGCGCCTCGATCTCGCGATAGAGCCGGATGATCTCCTCGCCGACGGGCGTGAGCACGCTGCCGCCGCCGCTCTGACCGCCGTGTTCGGAAATCGTCGCGGGCGACTTCAGCGACCGGTTCAGCTCGTCCATCAGCAGCCACGCGCGCCGGTACGACATTTCCAGGCTGCGCGCCGCCGCCGAAATCGATCCGTGCTCGCGCACGGCCTCAAGCAGCGCGACCTTGCCCGGCCCGAGCGCGATCGTGTCGGCCTGCTGGATGCGCATCCTGAACCGCACCTCTGGCTTGGGGTGTGCCGAAGTCTTCATGTTTTCTGCCGGTTGAACGATGCGGGCAAGCATACACGATCGATGGCGCGGCGCCGGCTCAGATCTCGAGCACGCGCGCAACGATCCCCGCCAGCCGCTTCACGTGACGCGGCGCGGGCAGCACGTCCGCGCCGGAGAACAGCAACGGCGCGCCGTCGTCGATCGACAGCGGTGCGTCGCCGCATTCGAACGCGACGATCACGCGCTCGCCGATCGGCGTGTTGAACAGTTCATGCCACGAGAACGTGACTGCGTAACCGTCGTGCGCATACGCAATGAACACCATCCGCTTGAAGTCGCCTGGCATGTCGTTGCGCAGCCCGGCCGCGTCGATCAGGTCCTTCAGCCGCGCGCCGCGATACGGCTCGACCGAGCGGATGAAGCGGTTCGTCGTGAAGCAGCGCAGGTCGAACGATTCGGCACTCACGCACGCGTGCCGGCGCAAGTCGTCGAGCGTCACCGTCATCGGTCGCTCGAATGCGCCCGCCAGCGCGATCGAGCCTGCTGCCACCTGATGCGCCGAAGGCGCTGTCGTGTCTGCCATCCCCATCGCCCGCCTCCATGCCGGCCCGCCTGACGCGCGCCTTCGTTGTATCGATCGATATATTACGCCGGGAAACGGCCGCGAGACAGAAGGCAGGCCGCATGCGCGGGATAACGGCGCCGGATCACGTCCGGCGCGCCGGCTGGCGTCACGACAGCACGATGTGCTTGATGACTTGCTTGATGCTCTTGTAGCTGTCGACCGATTCCGCCTTCTGGTCCGTCACGAGCGTGCCGATCCGCGCGGGTTCGCAAAAGCCGATCCGGCTGTTCGTGCCGAGCTTGCTGAAGTCGGCCAGGATCGCGACGTCCGCCGCATTCGTCACCATCGCGCGCGCGACTTCCGCTTCCATCCGGTCGTAGTTCGTCGCGCCCCGCACGTGATCGACCCCCACCGGCGACAGCAGCGCGACATCGGCGCGGTAGCGGAAGATCTCGGCGATCGTGCCGTCGCCGACCGTCGCGGCCGCGCGGCTGCCGATCATCCCGCCGAGCAGGATCGTTTCGTTCTTCGCCTGCCCCGGGTCGCTCGAACGCATCTTCAGCGCGACGTCGATCGAGTTCGTGACGATCGTGAGGCCGGACAGCTTCGCCAGTTCCTCGGCCAGCAGCGTGGTGGTCGTGCCCGCGTCGATGAACAGCGTCTGCGAGCCCGTGACCAGCCGGGCCGCGGCGCGTGCGATCGCGAGTTTCGCCTTCACGTGCGTCTGCGCGCGCTCGGCGATCGGCGCTTCGTCGCCCACCTGCACCGCGCCGCCGTGCACGCGCTTCAGTTCCCCCAGCGCCTCAAGATCGACGAGATCGCGGCGCACGGTTTCCCGCGACACGTTCAGGTCGGCCATGATCCGGTCGGTGGAGACGCGCTGCATCTTCGATAACAGAAGCCGGATCCTCTGATATCGCTCTTCTTGCCACATGAAATGTCCTCGGAAATGAACGTCAATGGTATTCGAACCGCGACTACGCGGCGCTCTCCTCCATCTTTTTGATGCCGGCGAGGGTCTGCAGGGATTGACGGACCGCCTGGAATTCGCGGCTCGTCATCTTCGAGAACACCACGTGGATCCGGTCGTCGTCCGGCGTCGTGTCGTCCTGCTCGATGACGAACTGAACGATGCGCGCGTGGTCGATCCCCGGCATCGCCTGCAGCGACGTCAGTTTCACCGCGCCCCGGCTCGCGAGGATGCGCACGCCCCAGCGCTGCCGCGCGGCGAACAAGCGCTTCTCGATCGGCTTCAGGCCGGCAAGGATCGTCAGCACGATCGCCGTCGCGGCGATCGCGGCGACGTACATGCCGCCGCCCACCGCGAGCCCGACCGCCGCCACCACCCACAGGCTCGCCGCCGTCGTCAGCCCGCGGATGATCTCGCCGCGCAGCATGATCGAGCCGGCACCGAGAAAGCCGATGCCCGACACGACCTGCGCGGCGACCCGCGACGGATCGAGCGACACGTTCTTCGCGTTCTGGATGTCCGCGAAGCCGAATGCGGACACGACCATCACGAGCGCCGCGCCGACGGCCACCAGCATGTGCGTGCGCAACCCGGCCGCCCACGACAGCCGCTCGCGCTCGATGCCGATGATGCTGCCGAGCAATGCGGCCAGCAACAGACGGGAAATGATTTCCATCTGACTGATCATGCGAAGTCTCCTTCCGTTACCCAACTTGATGAAACGCGGCCCGCCCGGACCGCCGCCCGACCTCGCCTGCTTTCGATTAGCCGACGATTTGCACACGTCGCAGGTTGTATTTTTGTGCGAACTTGCGATTTTGTGCGTTCTAATATACGTTACGAAAAACCACACAGCCAGACCCAAGTTCGTTCGTTTCATCCGATCAATACGATCGATCGTCGGACCATTCACGCAACCGATCCGGAACACTTGCTTAGGAGACCAACATGATGAAGAAGGCATGGATGCTGGCCGCAACGCTGCTCGCGTCGATCGCGACGGCGCCCGTTCACGCAACCGAAGGCGACGTCTGCAAAAAGGTGACGCTCGGCGATGTCGGCTGGAGCGACATCGCGGCCACCACCGGCGTCGCGATGATGCTGCTCGACGGGCTCGGCTACGAAGCCAGCAAGACGATCGCGTCGCCGCCGATCGTGCTGGCCGGCGTGAAGAAGGCGCAGATCGATGCGTTCCTCGGCTACTGGGATCCGAGCATGACGCCGACGGTGAAGCCGTTCGTGGACGCCGGCGCCGTGCACCTGCTGCCGCAGCCGAACCTGGTCGGCGCGCGCTACACGCTGGCCGTGCCGCAATACGTCGCGGACAAGGGCCTCAAGAGCTTCTCCGACATTGCGAAGTTCCGCGACCAGCTCGACGGCAAGATCTACGGGATCGGCGCCGGCAACAACGGCAACGCGCTGATCCAGCGAATGATCGACAAGAACGAGTTCGGGCTCGGCGGCTTCAAGCTCGTCGAATCGAGCGAGGCCGGGATGCTGGTCCAGGTCACGCGCGCCGTGCAGGAACATCGAATGATCGTGTTCCTCGCGTGGGAGCCGCATCCGATGAACATCGACTACAAGATTGCTTACCTGGAAGGCGGCGACACCGTGTTCGGCCCGAACTATGGGTCGGCGAAGGTCTACACGCTCGTCACGCCCGGCTATCTCGAACGCTGCCCGAACGTCGGCCGGCTGCTGACCAACCTGAAATTCACGACCGACGAAGAGAACCAGCTGATGCTGCCGATCATGAACCACGCGGATCCGGTCGCGGTCGCGAAGGCGTGGGCGAAGAAGAACCCGGGCGTGCTGTCGAAGTGGCTCGACGGCGTCACCACCATCGACGGGAAGAACGCGAAGGACGCGATCGACAAGCTGATCGGCGCGTAAGCAGGCACGCAAGCAGGCACGCAATACAAGGACTTGACCATGCACAAGAATCTCGCGCTGTTCGACCTCGATCACACGCTGCTGCCGCTCGACAGCGACCAGGCCTGGGGCCGCTTCATCACCCGGGTCGGCTCGCTGGAAGACGACGCGCACGCGGCGCTGATCGACGAACACTACGGCCACTATGCAGCCGGCACGCTCGACATGGACGCGTATCTCGCCGTCACGCTGGCGCCGCTTACCCGCTATCCGCGGGTACAGCTCGAACGCTGGCACGCGCGGTTCATGGATGAGGTGATCCGGCCGGCGATCACGCCGCAGGCGCGCGAACTGGTCGATCGCCATCGCGAGAACGGCGATCTCTGCTGCATCGTCACCGCGACCAACGTGTTCGTGACGGGACCGATCGCCGCCGAGTTTGGAGTCGAGCATCTACTCGGTATCGAGCTCGATACCGACGACGGCACGCCTGGTGGGCAATTTACCGGGCGCAGCACCGGCGTGCCGAGTTTTCGCGAAGGGAAAGTCGTGCGCACGAACGCATGGCTTGATTCGCTCGGCTATACGCCGTCGGATTTCGAGCGGACCTACTTCTACAGCGATTCGATCAACGACGTGCCGTTGCTGGACTACGTCACGCATCCGGTCGCCACCAATCCCGATGCACGACTGTCGCACGTCGCCAGCACACGTGGATGGCCTGTCATGAAGTTGTTCTGATTCGGGCGATATGCTCCGCCGTTCATTTCATTTCTGGAGGGGTAATGAAAGCAGGAACCGGAACGACGTGTCTCAATCAGTCAGGAATCCGACTCGAATCGAGTCATGACAACCCCGCTCCGCCGGCCGGTATGGAACGCCGTTTTCCGCACTGGCGCGGCGTTGTCATGATCGCACTCCTCTGCACGCTGGCCGGTTGCGGCGATGGCGATTCCGGCTCCGCCGGCAACGTCGCCGCGAACCGCGCATCGGCATCGGGCCCGGCCGCCGCGCCGGTCCTGCACTGCGCCACCGCGTGCCACTGACGGGCGCACGCCCATGTCGGGATGGCTGCCCGCGCAACGCGCCGCGCACGACGCACCGCGGCGTCCGGCCAGCCCGACCGGCAATTCATGACTGAGAGCGATCATGCAAAAAAAACCCACGACACGACGTCAGTTCCTGGCCGATGCGCTGAAGCTCGCGGGCGCCACCGCGGTCACCGGCATGCTGCCCGAAAGCATCCTGCGCGCGCAGTCGATTCCGGCCGCCACCGTCACCGGCACGATTCAGGACGTGAAGCACGTCGTGATCCTGATGCAGGAAAACCGCTCGTTCGACCACTACCTCGGCACGCTGCACAGCGCGCGCGGCTTCGGCGATCCGCGCCCGGTCGTGATTTCGAGCGGGTATCCGGTCTGGCGCCAGCCGTGGCTGCTGTCCTACGTGTTCCCGTTCAACCCGTCGCCGCCGGCCGGCACCGCGAACGGCGACACCTATTACGGCGACCTCGACCACAGCTGGAACGGCACGCACAGCGCCTGGAACAACGGCTGCTACGACAACTGGGCCGGCGCGAAGACGAGCGGCACGATGTACTACTTCACGCAGAACGACATCCCGTTCTATTACGCGCTGGCGAGCGCATTCACCGTGTGCGACAGCTACCACTGCTCGATGCTCGGCCCGACCGACCCGAACCGCCTGTATCTGTGGACCGGTTGCTGCGGCAACGTGCCCGGCTATGCGCCGTACACGACGAACACGATGACCGGCACCGGCTGGACCACGATGCCGGAACGGCTGAACGCGGCCGGCGTCACGTGGAAGTTCTACCAGGACAAGGGCAACGGGCTGGATGCCGGCCACGGCCACGGCGAATACAACGGCTCCAGCAAGGATCTCTGGTGGAACGGCAATTACGGCGACAACGTCATTCTCAACTTCAGGCAGTATCAGAACCTCGGCGCGGATGATCCGCTCGCGCCGGCGCTCAACGGCACGCAGATCGACCCGACCGGCGGTGGCAGCGAATACGACACGCGCCTTTTCAGCCAGTTGCAGGCTGACGTCGCGAACGACACGCTGCCGCAGGTCTCGTGGATCGCCGCGCCCTACGCATATTGCGAGCATCCGTCGTGGGCCGCGAGCGGCGGCGAATGGTATGTGAGCAACGTCCTCAACGTACTGACGTCGAATCCGAAGGTATGGGCCAGCACGGTGCTGCTCGTGATGTACGACGAGAACGACGGCCTGTTCGACCACGTGCCGCCGGCCGTGCCGCCGAGCGCGTCCGCGGGCACCGGCCAGTCGACGGTCTCGACCGCGGCCGAATTCGTCGCCAGCAACGGTGCGGCGTCCGATGGCTCGGCCAGCGGCGACGTGCCGATCGGCCTCGGCCCGCGCGTGCCGATGTTCGTGATCTCGCCATGGTCGAAAGGCGGCAAGGTCAATTCGCAGGTGTTCGATCACACCTCGGTGATCCGCTTCCTGGAGTCGCGGTTCGGGCTGCAGGAGACGAACATCACGCCGTGGCGGCGCACGGTGTGCGGCGATCTCACGTCGGCGTTCGACTTCACGAGCCCCGACCAGACGGTTCCGGCGATCCCGGGTCCGGCCAGCAACATGAACCCGAACGGCTGGACGGTCATCATCCCGCCGGCCACCACCACCGCGGTACCGGCCCAGGCGACCGGCCGCAACGCCGCCTGCCGGCTGCCGTACGAGTTCTTCGTGCAGGGCAAGGTCGACCGGTCCGCCAGGATGCTCGCGCTGACGATGACCAATACCGGCACGGCCGGCGTGCATCTGCAGGCGTGGGTCGACGGCACCAGCACGATCCCGCGGCAATACACGATCGCCGCCGGCGTGAACGCATGCAGGAACCTGTCCGATTCGCTCGCGCTGAATCCGGCCGGCGGCTACGACTATTCGGTCTACGGCCCGAACGGCTTCCTGCAGACGTTGCGCGGCACCATCGGCGCGTCGGGGAATACGGGTTCGTCGGCCGAAGTGAGCCTCTGCTACGACGTGCAGAACGGCAACGTGCAGATCACGCTCGACAACTCGGCAGGGTCGAGCGCGACGACGTTCCAGCTCGTCGACAACGCGTACGGGATGAATCCGGCGCAGTCGGTCAGCGTACCGGCCGGCGCGACTCAGGCCGTCACGTGGTACGGCGACGCCGGCTGGTACGACGCGAGCATCCGCGACGCCAACGATCCGAATTTCCTGCGCCGCGTGGCCGGCTGCGTGCAGGCGCAAGCGGGCACGCTGCTGACCGATTCGGCGATCGGCAATACGAACGGGAAATTCGTGCCCGTGCTTGCGTCGCAGGGATCGTCGTACGGCACGCTGCGGTTCGACTATGTCGTGCCGCCCTGGCGCCACAGCCCGAAGAACTGGGTCGGCATCTACGCACGCGGTGCGCAGCCGACCAAGGGCGGCTACAAGTCGTGGGCCTATCTGCCGAAGAGCACGGGCTCGCTGCTGTTCTCGTCGACGGCGAACAGCGCGCTGGGGTCGGGCCAGTACGATGCGTGGTTCCTGTTCGACGACGGCTACACGCCGTTGGCAGGCCCTGTCGCGATCAGCATCTGATGACGGACTGGCGACGCGCGTTCACGGCGCGCGTCGCCTTGTTTCTTGCTCAGGCCAAGCCTCGGCCTCAGACGAGCAGATCCTCGTAGAACGCGCCGAACGGTCGCGTCGGGTGCGCGATCTGGATTTCCAGGATCCACAACCCGGCGGCCGGCGCGCCGTCGAAGTCGCCGAGATTGCCGGCCTTGTAGATCGCGTGCGGGAAATCGCTGACGCGATGGCCCTTGATGTCGACGTTCAGCCGGAAGCCGTGCGCATCGGCGCGTTGCGCCGCGAATTCGTACAGCGCGATGCCCGCGCATCCGGTGGTGCGCCAGTGGCGCTCGACTTCGTCGTAAATGACGCGCGCGGCCCGCGCACAGGCATGCATGTCCGGATCGTCGCCACGGACGAAGGTCGCGCCCGCGTCGCCCTCGTGCCTGGCCCAGACGGCGCCGAGGTCGATGAAGAAGATGTCGTCGTCGGCGAGTAGCGGGTCGGCTACCGAGCGCTCCTTGAACGTGCGCAGGGTGTTTTCCCCGAAACGGACGATTACCGGATGCCAGATGCGGTCCATCCCGAGCGCCTTGAGCACGCTCAAGCCCAGCGCGTTGGCCTCCGATTCCCGCATGCCGGGCCGAATGCCGGCGGCGATCGCGTCGACGGCCTGCCACGTCATGGTCCTTGCGTGCTGCATCGCGTCGAGCGAAAACGCTTCGCCGACGGCTTCCCGCTGCGTCGAATTCAACATGCTGCTCCCGTGCTGGTGAATGTGGGTCGGTACAGTCGATTGTCGTTTCGATATGTACAGACGAATATATCGCGTTCCGCGCCGACGCGTCGGCTGGTTGCGTCATTCTTCACAGCGCAACGGGCGCTCGCAAGGAGCGCCCGCTCTCCGGACGTCGCCCGCTGCGGCAACGCCCGTGCTGCCCGTCGCTCAGAACTTGTGACGCACGCCGATGCGCGTGACGAACTGCGTGTTCGCGCCCGCGCTGCCGATGAACGACGGCGACGAACCGATCTCGGCCTGCACCGGCACCACGCGGCCGTTGACGGTATTGCTGCCCGACGCCTTCTGGTACGCCGTGCTCACGTACACGTCCGTGCGCTTCGACAGCGCATAGTCGACGGCCGCGTTGACCTGGTGCCACTTGCCTTCGAAGCGGTCGTCGAGCTTCGAGAACGTGTAGCCGAGGCCCGCGCTCAGCGCCGGCGTGAACGCATAGCGGCCGCCGATCTCATAGTTGTTCAGCTTCGACGATTCGCCCGACAGCGGTTCGAACTTCGTATGCGTCCAGTTCGCCCACACGAGGCCCGCCGCGATCGCATAGCGTGCGCCGATGCCGAACGTTTCGAGGTCGCGCAACCCGAGCGTGTTGATGTTCGCAATGCTCACGCCGAACGCGGGCGATGCGCCGTTCGGGAAGCGGATGTTGGTGTACGCGGCGCCGATGCCGAACGGCCCTTGCGCATAGTTCGCGCCGAAGCTGTACGCGCTCGACGCGCCCTGCGCGCCGTTCGCACCGGTCGTCGTCGGCGTGCCGGCGAACTGCGTCGAGTTCGAGAAGCCGTACATCGCACCGAACGTCAGGCCCGCGAAATTCGCGCTCTGAAACTTCACCGCATTGTTGATGCGGCTCGACGTCAGCTGGTCGAGATCGTTGATGTGATACGCGTAATTGCCGGCCGGCGTCTGGCTGCCCATCGTGTAGTTGCCGCCGATGTAGTCGGTCGAGAACGAGTACTGGCGACCGAACGTCAGCGAGCCGACACTGTTCTTCGACAGGCCGACGAACGCCTGGCGGCCGAACAGCGCGCCACCCTGGCCGAGCGTGCCGTCGCCGCTGCTGAAGCCGTTTTCCAGCACGAACAGCGCCTTGAGCCCACCGCCGAGATCTTCTGTGCCGCGAATGCCCCAGCGGCTGCCGGATGCGACGCCGTCACCGTACTTGACGAGCTTGTCGTGCCCCGACGACGTCGCCACCTTGTTCGAGTACGTGATACCCGCATCTATCAGCCCGTAAAGCGTGACGCTGCTTTGCGCGTGCGCGGCGCCGAACATCCCGAGTGCGGCCGCGGCCGCGATGGTCTTCTTCATGCTGCTTCCTGTTGTTGTGGACGCACGCGCCTGCATCGCTGCATGACGCGCGGCGTGTTGACGAAAAACACGATGACGAACGGACGCAAGCCGCGCCGGATCGGCCGGACGCGCGCACGCCTCATGCGCGGGTGCACGATGTTCGGGAACGATGCCGGTGTGGTCTTGCTGAAGCGGCATGCCGCGAGGGCAGTCGCTCGACTTGCAGCGCCGCTGCGCGTGCGCATCGGTTGCACATGCGATCGCGACGCCTGGCTCCGGCGATGCCGGCCAGAATCTCTTCCGGCTGTCGTGGAGCGGTGGACTGCGTGGCGCCTGTCGGCGTCACGACCTTCGATATATCCTGCGGAATATATCGAGTTGTCATCAAGCGGTAAACAGTTATTCGGGTTCCTGTCGCCTTTCGTCCACAGGCGCGCGCAGCGCGTGCGACAAACGTCAATCCGATGGCGACAGCCGACGCGCGGCGGGGTCCGCGCCGATATCCCGCATAATCAGGCGTTGCATGGCGCCTCGGGGGTAAGCATTGTGCGGGCGCAGCAATTCAAAACAGGAGCGGGTGCGTTCCGGCTCGCCGCATGGCGGCGGCGCGCGCCCCGGGGGAATACAAGACAATCCCGCTGAAGACAGGATACCGACACATGGACCAAACCGAGCACATCAGCATCGAACAGGCGATCGACCTGCCCGCCGACGAACTGAACGGATGCGACTTTTCGTTCGAGATCGCATGGGAGCTGAATGCGCCGTACCAGGATTTGCTCGATTTGCGCGCGCTGCCCGTGCGGCGCAAGGACTACGGCTTCGACCCGGCCGGCTGGGCACGCGAGGCGTCCGGCGGCACCGCGCTGTTTCGGGCGACCGCGGGCGGACGCCTCGCGGGATTCGTCGCGATCACGGAAAGCTGGAACGGGATGGCCGAGATCGCGGAACTCGCGGTCGAACGTGCGTGCCGACGGCAAGGCATCGGCCAGTTCCTGCTGGCGGCCGCGGAAGCGTGGGCGCGCAGCCGCGGGTTCGGCTTCATGCGACTGGAAACGCAGGCGAACAACGTCGCGGCCTGCTGTACGTACGCCCGCGCCGGCTTCGTCGTGGGCGGACACGACCGCTTCCTGTATGCCGACGGCGCGAACGACGGGGAAGTCGCCCTCTTCTGGTACAAGGACTTGCGCGACGGGCAGCGCGCGAAGAGCCGGACGGTCGACCCGGAATCGGTGCGGCCGGTGTCCTGACGCGCGACGCCGAAGCGGTGACGTCAGGCCGGCGCGCTCAAAGGGTCTTGACCATGAACACGCGCGCCGTCCCTTCCGGCTCGCACGGCACCTCGCCGAACGCCTCGTAACCGTGCTTCCGGTAGAAATCCGGCGCCTGGAACGTAATCGTGTAGAGCACCGCGCGGGCGCACCCGCGCCGCTTCGCCTCGGCTTCGGCCTCGCGCAGCAGCCTGCTGCCGAAGCCACCGCCGCGCAGCGATTCCGGCAGGTAGAACAGGTCGATGAAGAAGAGCCCGAGCGACGTCCGGCCGGTGAGGCCGCCCAGCACCTCGCCGGTCGCGGGATCGGTCACGTAGACGTCGAGCGCCGCCGCATCGGCTCGCCCCGTCATCGCATGGTTGAATTCGCCGAGCTTGCGGCTGATGAGGTCGCGTGCGGCCGGTTGTTCGGTGTCGGTCAGTTGCAGGGAAACGGCGGGGTGCGCGGTCATGGTATGAAGGCGTGCGTACATGGGCCGCCGGACGTGCAGTGTCCAAAGCGGGCGTCGCACGACTATAGCGCGTCCGCCAGCTGCGCGCGGTCACGCCGATCATGACAGGAAGGGAAACGGCGGGCGCATCGCGCACCCGCCGTTTCATCACGCATGGCGCCTGCTCAAGCCGACGCGAACGCCGCCTTCATGT